>DASWNZ010000032.1:0-10877 GCA_036398975.1 Longimicrobium sp. | reverse complement strand
GGGCTGGACGGGGGTGAAGCGCGCGGGCATCCACTCGCCGCCGTTGGCGAGGGCGCGGTAGGCGGAGGCGAGCTCCAGCAGGGTGACGTCGCCCGTCCCCAGCGCCAGGCCGAGGCCGTAGTGCGACGCGCCCTGGGTGAGCGACGCGAAGCCCGCGCGGTGCAGCGTTTCCAGCAGCGCATCCACGCCCACGCGGTCGGCCAGCTCCACGGCGGGAAGGTTGTACGAGCTGGCCAGCGCCTCGCGCGCGCGGACGGGGCCGTGGAAGCGGCGGTCGTAGTTCTGCGGGCGATACGGTCCCAGTGAGCTCGCGAAGCTGCGCGGCACGTCGGGAAGGACGGTCGCGGCGGTGTGGCCCCGGTCGAAGGCCAGGCCGTAGAGGAAGGGCTTCAGCGCCGAGCCGGGTTGCCGTGGCGAGGTGACCATGTCCACCTGGCCCACCTCGCGCTCCCAGAAGTCGGGCGACCCCACCCACGCCAGCACCTCGCCCGTGGCGTTGTCCATCACGACGGCAGCGGCGTGCCGGCCTCCGCGGTCGCCCAGCGTGCGCACCGTGTGCCGCACCTCCCCCTCGATCAGCGCCTGCAGCTCCAGGTCGAGCGAGGTGCGCAGGGTGCCGTCGCTCGGAAGATGGCCCGCATCGGCCTCCTGGAGCAGGCGGGCGGTGAAGTGCGGGGCGAGGAACGCCGGCCCGGTTCGCGGCGGGAGCACGGGCTCGGTGCGGGCGCGCGCGACCTCTTCGGCGGTGGCGAGCCCGAGCTGCCGCATCCGCGCCAGCACCACGTCGCGCCGCGCGCGGGCGCGGGCGGGTGAGGCGAACGGGTTGTTGCGCGCGGGGGAGCGGGCGATGCCGGCGATGAGCGCCGCCTGCCCCAGGCTGAGCTCGCGCGCCGACGCGCCGAAGTACAGCTCCGCCGCCGCCGAGACGCCCACCGATGCGCGGCCGAGCGGCACGCGGTTGACGTACTGCTCCAGGATGGCGCGCTTGGGGAGGTGCGCCTCCAGGCGGAGTGCCCAGAGCGCCTGGCGCAGCTTGCCTGGCACGGTGCGCCCGGTGGGCACCAGCAGCCGCGCCGTCTGCATGGTGAGCGTCGACGCGCCCGCCCGGCGCCCGCCCGCCACGTTGTCGCGGAGCGCTCGCCCCACGGAGCGCACGTCCACGCCGTGGTGGGCGAAGTAGCGGTGGTCCTCCGCCGCCACGAACGCCTGCACCAGCCGCGGATCGACCTCGGCCAGCGGCGTCCATCCGCCGCGGCTGCCGTCCGCCGTGCGCGTGGCGCGGAGGGGGAGCCCGGCGCGGTCCTCCATCACCAGGCGCGTCACCGGCTTGGGGGATGCGACGTCCGCCGGCAGCGGCAGGGCGATCCACGCGGCGGCGCAGGCGGCGATCGCCACCACCCCGCCCACTGTGCGGACGATCCAGCGCGTCACCCGGGGCCGTGTAATCGCAGGACGATTATATCTCATGGCGCGGCCGTGGTGACGACAAAGGTACCGCCGCCGCTGCGGCCGTGCACGCCGGGGTTGTACATCTCCTCCGCGTGGGCGGGCGCCATGGTGAAGCGGCCGGCCGTGGTCGCCCGCGCCAGGTAGGTGGCGTTGTAGCTGCCGCGCCACAGCGTGCGGGCGAAGTAGACCACGCGGTCGTCGCGGATCTCGGTGTGGTCGAACGGCGACCACATCCCCGCGTCCCAGCTTCCAAAGAGCCAGCTGCCTGCATCCGTGCCCGGCTCCGGCTCGGGCTCCAGCACGTCGGGCGCAAAGGGGCTCACGGTGCGCAGGCTCAGGTCCACCGCCTCCAGCCCGGCGGGGAGGGGATCGTCCAGCACAACCATCACCCGCTCGTCGGGCACCCGGATGCGCAGGCGGACGCGGATGACCTGGCCCTCAGCGACGGACGTCTGCGGGCGGCGCGTATCCACCGACTCGTACCACCGCTCCACCGCGATCCCCTGGTCGCGCGGCGTGAACGATGGCTGCGCCGCCCGCTCGCGCACGCCCAGGTGGTAGAACACGGCGCCCCCGGCACCCACGCCCTGCAGCGTGACGCGCAGCACCTTCTTCCCATCCGGCCGGGTAGTGACCAGCCCTTCGAGGGAGCGCAGGGAGTCGAGGCCGCCGTCCGTCTGGCGCGCGCGGCGCTCCGCAACGAGGCGCCCGTTGTGCACGATCCTCACGGTGCGGTCCTGCGCCCCGCGCGGCACGAGCTGCTGGTAACGGGTGAGGGCGAGGACGGCCCAGGCGTAGTCCTGCGTGGTCCACAGGTAATCGCGTTCGGCGCGGCTCTGCTGCACGATCGATTCGACCAGCGCGCCCAGGCCGGGGTTGGCCGGCTGCAGCGCGAGCGTGGCGGCCAGCAGCCGCGCCGCGGGGCGCACACGCGACGCGAAGTAGAAGCGCTCGCGGTACGCCGTCGCGGGGAGCACTGCCCGCGCACCGCGGATGGTGACCGTCGCCCACGCCGCGTCCAGGAGGCGGCCGGCGGGCTCGCGCGCACCCCTCCGCGCCAGCATCTCGGCGAGCGCCAGACGGTCTTCCCACGCCATGCGCGCGGCCTGGCTCAGGAGCTGGTTCTCGGCCGGCACATCCGGGCGGCCCAGACGGCTCAGGAAGTCGGCCGCGGCCACCCGTTCTGCCAGGAGCCAGCTAGTCTCGCGGGCGCGGTCGCCCAGCACGGGCGCGAGCTGCGCGGGGTCGTGCAGCGCGCGCGCCACGTAGCGCCCGGCCCGCGCCAGCACGCTGTCGCTCACCGTGATGCCGGCGCCGCGCGCCTCCAGCAGCGTCCGGCCCACGTACGCCGTCAGCCAGGGCGACGTCCACCCCCTCGCATCCCACAGCCCGATGCCGCCGTCCTCGCGCTGCCGCGCGCCTATCGCGCGCACCAGCCTCTCGATGCGCTGCCGCGTGTCCGCCGGGGCGACGTCCGGAGCGCCCGCGCGCTGCGCGCGGTACAGGGCGATGAGCGAGATGGCTTCGCTGGCGAGCTGCTCCGTGCAGTCGTAGGGATACGAAGCCAGCGCGCGGGCGTACGCCTGCACCAGCGTCAGCGGAGAGGTGCCGAAGCCCAGCTCCAGCCGCGAACGGACCGGGTCGGTCTCCTCGGGAAGCACCATCTCCACCGTCGCCGTGTCGCGCAGCATGCCGGACACGGTGTGGAAGACGGGGCGGTTTGCGGGCCGGATGGGGATCGTCACCTGCACGGCGTCCGTCTCGCCGCCGCCCTCCACGCGGAAGCGGAAGGTGGCGCTGTCGCCCACGGGCGTGGTGAAGTGGAACCGCGCCTCGGCCCCGCGGCCGGGGGCGAGATCGACCATCTGCCGGGGGGCTTCGAGCGTGACCGATGTGGCATCGGCCATCACCATCACGCGCTGCGGGGCGCCGGAACGCTGGTTCACCACCGTGCCCGCGAGGAAGTCGTCGCCCTCGCGGATGAAACGGGGAAGGGCAGGGCGCGCCAGCAGCGGCTTCGTGGCCACGAGCGACGTGTCGCCCGCGCCGTAGCGGTCGCCCGCCGTCACCGCCACCGCCATCACGCGAAAGGTGGTGGCGTTGTCGGGAAGGTGCGCGGATGCGACGGCCTCGCCGTTCGCGCCGGTGATCACCGAGCCCAAAAAGAAAGCCGTGGGCCGGAAGCGCGAGCGCAGGACGCCAGCGAGGTCCTGCCCGCCGCCGCCGCCGGGGCTGCGCGTGCCCTTGGGACCCTCCGGCACCTGCGGCGCTACCGACACCAGGTTGCTCCCCAGCCGCATGCCGAGGCCGCGCGGCTGGTAGATGAGATCGATGGGGTCCGGCGTCGTGTAGCGGGTGAGGGAGAGCACGCCCTCGTCCACCGCCCAGAGCGTCACTTCCGAAGCCTGCGGTCGCCCGGCCGCGTCGCGCACGCGTACCCGCACGCGGGCCGTGTCGCCGGGGCGGTACTCGGCCTGGAGCGGCTGCACCTGCACGTCCAGGCGCTTGGACTCGGGCGTGACGGTCAGCTCGGTGTAGCCCACGCGCAGAGTGGGGCGTCCGGGGTCGTCCACCGTCCCTGGCCGCGAAGTGCGCCCGCGCACCAGGATGACGGAGACGAACGCGTTCGGCGCGAATTCCTCGGTGATGGGGATGCGGATCGTCTGCGTTCCCGAGGTCACGCGGATGCGGCGCTGCTCCAGCACCCGCTCGCGCTCCACCGTCACCCACGCCTCCGCGTCTGTGAACGGCGCGGCGAGCAGGATGGTGGCCGTGTCGCCGACGGAGTAGCGCTGCTTGTCCGCGACGATGTCCATCTTGAACTTGCCCTCGTCGTTCCAGGGCACCCACCCGCCGCCGACCACCCAGCGCGAGAAGCTGGTGCGCACCTCGCGCCCCTGCGCATCGGCGGCCTCGAAGTGGACGGTGTACTCGCCGCCCTCGCGCGGGGTGAACGCGCAGGGCTGCGGCCCGCGGGCGGTGGTGAGATTGCACGTCGACACGGTGTCGCTCACCCACTGCCCCACCTCGTCCACCACCCCGTTGCGCTCGCGCCGCACGCGGTGCCACTCGCGGCGCACGACGGCGCCTCGCACGGCCACGCCGCCCACGCCGCGCCCGTCCGGCCGCACCGCGATGACGTCCACGCGCACCGGCGCCCCCGCCGTCCAGAACCACCCGCCGCCCTGCACCTTTGCGCCCAGGTAGAAGTCCGCCGGGTGCAGCACGGCCGAGGCGACGTCCACCACCGACTGACGGTTGGCGTCCACCACCTCCGCCTGGATGGTGAGGCGCGCGGGGCGCCCGTCCGGCTGCTGCTGCGCCTTCACGCGCAGGTCGCGGTATCCGCGCGCGTCCAGCGTGTCTACGCCGCTCCCAACCGTCTGCTCGCCGGTCTCCTCCTCGTCGAACCCGCCGGATTCCTCGCCGATCTGGTAGCCATCGGTGCCGGGGATGGTGATCTCCCACGGCGACAGCGACGTCTGCCGCGCCGTCCAGCGCACGGGGGCGCGGGCCATGGGCGCTCCGAACAGGTAGCGCGCGCCCACGGTGGCCGTCACCGTCTGCCCCGCGAAGCGCGGCGTGCTGTCCGTGGACACGCTCACCAGGAACTCGGGCGGGCGGTACTCGGCCACCTGGTAGTGGGTGGCGCCCACCTCGCGCCACTCGCCCTCGCGCCGCATCTCGATGCGCACCGCGTAGCTCCCCAGCGGCAGCTCGGCGGGGAGGCGCATCGTCTGGTGCGCCGTGCCGAAGGCGCTCAGCGCGGCGGTCGACTGCCGCATGGGCTTCCCCTCGCGGTCGTCGAACGTCCAGCGCAGCGAGTCGCCGGGCGCAGGCGGCGCCAGGCCTCCCAGCGGCCCCCGGCGCACGATGGCCTTGGCGTACACGGGCTCGCCGGGACGGTAGATGCCGCGCTCGGTGAACACCGCGCCCGCGGCCGGCGCCCGCCCCTCGCCCCACGCGGAGTACACGCCGAACTGCCAGGGCGACAGGTCGGGATCGTACTCGCTCACCCCCACCAGCGCGCGGTCGTCGGCCGCCTCCGCGGACACGTAGCCCTCGAACGACTCGTCGCACTCGTCCGAGCACGCACGCCCGGCGCGCACCGTAGGACGGCGGAAGCCCGCCAGCGTCGCGATCCCCCGCGCGTCGGTAGCGCCCGTGGCGCGCACGGCGCCCGCGGTGTCGTGGAGCATCACGCTCACGCCGGGGCGCGGCTTTCCGTCGCTCACCCCCGTCACCCAGACGACGGCCTGGTCCACGCCGACGCGGGCGTGCACGGCCAGGTCGGTGACCTGCACCAGCGCCACGGGCGCGCCGCTCGTGTCCATCGTGTCCACGCCACGCCCGCGCACGCGCACGGCCAGCAAGGTGCCCCTTCGCGGCGTGCGCGCATCGGGCGCCGGCAGGCGGACGCCGGTGATGGAGCTCACGTCGCGCGCGGCGCGAGTGGGCACGCTGCTGCGCGCGGCGGTCGGCGCGAGCCGGCTCCACGCCTCGGCCCAGCGGCCCCACCCCTGGCTCAGGAAGGCCTTCTCCATCGACCGCGGCACCTCGGCCACGGCCACGCGCAGGGTATCGACGTTCACGTGCTGCACCGCCAGCGTGCGGAACCCCTCGCGCTCGACGATCATCTTGCCGTGCGGATAGACCACCGACGGCGGCACGCCGGGCGTGGCGAAGGTGCTCGTGCCCGCCGCGGGAAGGCGCTGGCCGAACTGGTCCGTCAGGGCGGGATCGATGGCGATCGTGTAGCTCTGCCGCGGCTCCAGGCGCCCCTCCAGCCGCCAGTGGTCGGAATACTCCGACGTGTCGCGGATGACGAACGCGCGGTTCGCGCCGCCGCTTCGCGTAAGGCGCACGTGGCGCAGCACGTCCGCGCCCTTGACGGGGGTGGAGAAGGTGACCGTCGCGGGCCCGTAGTGGCAGCTGCCCGATCGTGGACAGCCGGCGTGCACAACGCGGAAAGGTCCGTACGTGGCGAACGACCAGCGCACGGGCGTTCCCCGCATGCTGTCCATGCTGGCGGGAATCACCAGCTCGGCGTCGCACCCGGCCGGCAGGGGGCGCACGGGTGCGAACTCGACCACGCGCCGCAGGTCGTGGGTGGTGTCGTTGCCCGTGGCGCCCATGTAGCGGAACCACTCCGGATCGTCGCCGTTGCGCGGGCGCTGGGCGAGGAGCTTGAGCGGCACCGGCGGGGCGCGGCACCCGGCGGCGGGCTCCACGCGCGAGGCCGCGGCCAGCGCCTGCGCGTCCGTCTCGCTGCTCATCAGCAGGCGAAAGAGCGGGACCGGCGGCAGATAGCGCGGGTTCTGGTTGGGTCCCACGGGGTCGCCCGCGAGCACCCGCGCGCGCTCCACGTGAAAGGCGAACTCGTACGGCTTCGACAGCCGCGCCCCATCCATCGCCGCGAAGTTGTCGGCGATCCTCACGCGGAAATCCGCGCCGGGCGGCAGCGGAGCCGCGGGCGTGAAGCGCAGCGTGACGGGATCGCGCCACTCCACCCGCCCCGCCACGGAGGGCTCGATGCTGAAGATGCTCTTCGGGTCCACCGTCTCGTCCAGCCCGCCCGCCACGGGCCGGTCGAAGGTGACGGTGATGACCTCCATAGGCGCGGCGCCGCCTTCGGGCGAGGTGCGCAGCACCCCCAGCACGCGGCCGGGAAGCTGGCTGGCGCGCGAAGAACCCAGCGCAAACGTCCCGGAGAGGCCCAGGAACACGATCAGCAGGAGAGTAGACCGTCGCACGCGGGGAGGTGTGAAAAGGCGGGGAGGGAACCTGCCTGCGTGCAAGATACGAGTTTCCGGTGCGGAGAACAGGTTCATCGAGGGGGAGGCCGAGCGTTTCGTCGGAGTGTTCGCGAGGGCCGGAGGCTCTACGCGCTGACGTTCGCCATCGGCCCGCGGTGCAGCTCCTCAACCGAGGTTGAGGATCCCGTTCCGCCAGCTTACTGAACGCGGGTTGCCGCGAACGTAGATTGGGGAACTCGGGGTTCGCTGGCGGTAAAACGAAAACGGCCGTTCACCCCGGCCTGAAGCCCAGCCGCCTGCAGGTGAGTGAGGTTGGCGAGCGCTCGCATTCCCGCGACTCCAGCGCGTCCCGCAGCAAATCGGGCGGGTCGTTTTGAATGGCTCTCCCGTGTCCACCATCAAGATACGGGCTCCACGATTCCGCCGCCCGGCCGTTGCGATCCACCCAGCGAACGAGCGGCGGCAGAGCGCCGGTGTCGAAGTAGAATCGCTCCTCATCTATGCCTGGCGGAGCGGTCTCGGTCCAAAGCACGCGTATCAGGAAGACAAAGCCACGGTCGTAGTAGTAAACGTACGCAGCAGGTACTCCCGATCCATGCACGCTCTTGTAGACCTTGCGGATCTCCTTTCCGTCGTCGAACACCTGTAGCTCGCCTGACCCGATCACCCGCGTGCGCAACGTACGGTCAGCATCTACCCGGCCAGCCATCCTGTCGACTGCCGCGACGCGGTTATCCACCTCGGGCGCAGAACGAAACTCCACACGTGACTTTGTCTCGTACTCCCGGTCCATCGTCTCGTCGAACAACCCACCGATCCGCCACCACGCCACAATGCCCATAGCCGTCAGCACCAGCACGGAGATCAGTAGAATGCGGCCGGTCTGAGCAAGCCGCATGCGCCGAGGGTCCCAGGGAGGAGCGGTTTCACGCATAAGAGAGGGTCGAAGAGGGGAAAGATTGCTGGACGCAACTCGCGCCGGCGGGTGCGGGACGCCCTCCGCGTACGGTACATGCCCGTCCGGAACGCGTCAACATCCCCCGGCCTTGTAAACAACCTGCCGAACCGGCATTCTGCGTAAAGAGCCACTATGCTGCGGCGCGAGTGATCCCCAACTCTATTGCGCAGGTGGTGCGGATTGCGACATTTTGGAAGTGCGGCATTCCTCCCCCTGCTCCCGTCCGGATCATGGTTCAACTCCATACTTCTCGGCCACGCTGGCACGTATTCATCGCGTATGCAAGCGCCGATTTTCCTGCGGCGGAGGCGCTGTACGATCTGCTGGCCTCTGAACTGGACGTGTTCCTGGACGCCCGGTCGCTCGTACCCGGCGATGACTGGCCGCGGGTGCTCCCGGCAGCGTTGCGCGACTCGCTCATCATCGTGGCGCTGGTATCACCGCGGGCCGACATGGCCTACTACGCCAACGAGGAGATTGCGATCGCCATTGATCTGGCGCGGCGGTATCCGGACCGCTACCGCGTGGTGCCGGTTGTGGTGGAAGACCCGGACGAGCAGCAGTCGTTTCTCCCGTATGGCTTGCGTTCCAAGCACGGCCTGTTCGCCCGGACAGCGGAGGAACGCGTGAGCGCCGTACGGAGGCTGGTGGAGCTGGCCGCCGGGCGCGGCGCGGCCGCGGGTGCGCGCTGGGATGATGTATGGAGGTCTGAGCCGGTCGGCCGCGCCGAGTCTACGGGTGGCGCGGAACATCCGGTGGTATACCCGCCGTTGCGCTTTTTAACGGACCATGGGGAGGAGGTGTTGGTGCGGGACCCTGCCGCGCTGGCGGACCTGTTGGACCGCAATCCGGAAAACGGCCGCGTATTTTTGTATCGCCGCTACTACGAGCGGGCGGGATGGGACCAGGCCAATCCGGGACTGTGCGCGGCGCTCACGGTCCTGATTGAGCAGCGGTTTGCCGACAACCCCGCCGCAGGCCTGACGGCCGCCCTGTACCTCCTCGATCCGGAGCGCCCCTACCGTGGCGGCGGTGAGACGGTGGGCGGATACCTGCCGCTCGCCACCCACCTTGCGACGCATGCGCGCACCTACGACGATGCATTGCGCGATCCGCGGCATCCGTTGTGGCTGTACCTTGCGTCGCGCCCCGAGCCAGCCGCCCGGGAGGGCGTCCGTATCTTTGCCGCAGCCTTCTCGTCCCTCCCGGACGACACCACGCTCGAGGCGGCCGTCATCACGCTGAACAGGCTGATCATCTGGCTACGCGGCATGGGCGGCCAGACAGGGCTGCCCTTCGGCGCCACGGGCCTTTCCACCCCAGCAGACATATTGACTTTGCCGCGCGTGGATAGGACGTCCGCCGCGGCCGCGCTGGCCGATCGCACCTCGCTGCTCTCCGTCTGGGTGGAGGAGCGCGCCCCGGAACTGAGTCGGCTGGCGGCCACCTGGCGCCGCACGCACCCTGGTGACCTACTGACGCTTCCCTTTGCATTAGGCGTCGGGGTCCCCGTCGGCTCTGGCGAAGTGCGAGGGCCGGAGGAGGTGGCCGCTGGAGCGCCGTCCGTGGATGATGCGCTATGGGCGGAGAATGCGGACGATCTGCGCGAGCGCGTGAGCCGCTACCTAACCATCTTCCACTTCGTTGCGCTAGCGGGGCCCGCGCTGGACCGTCTGCGGACGATGGAACATGATCCTCACGCGCTGGCCGTGGCCGCGTACGTCGCCGACCACTGGGCCGAGCTTCCAGAGGCGCTCGGCTGGCTCGAGGAGGCGTATAGCGCTACCGGCACCAGCGTGGGCGGGGTGGTCTCCGTCATCTTTCGAGCGCTGAGCGCGGCAGCACTCACCGCGGCTGACGATCTGCACGATCGTGCCGCACGCATAGCGGACACGCTCGCCGGCCACGCCGCGCAGAAGCTGCACCCGCCGGGTGCCACCGTGGGCGCGCTGGAACGGTTGGGTGCGTTCCTGGAAGATGCTGCGCGGCGCGTGAGCGGGGCTGCCGGTGCAATGGAGCGTACACTGTGGGCTCACTTTGTGGCCGCGACGGATGGCGCGCTGCAGTGCGCCTGGAAGGATGGCATCGCCGAACCCGGGCTTTCTCCCGCCACTCTGCGCGACGCCGACGAGAGGATCGCACGAGCGTTGGAGGTGTTGCGTGCTTACGACGTGACCCCGCGCTTTGGCGAACGGCACGCGCGCGAACGTGCGGTGGGCGAGCGACTGGTGGCGGACGTCCGCGGACGTGTGCAGGCGGAGCGCGGCGAGACCATGGCCGTGCTGGACGCGGACGAGCGGGCCGCCCGCGCCTTCCTGCGTCGGCGAGCGGGGAGCGTGCCGCCGCTGCTGTACGCAAGCCGTGGACTCGGCCGGGCCCGGCGCGCCACGGTTCTCCTCCTGCTGGGTGCCACCCTGTTCCTTGCGGCGGGGGTCTTCCTACTCGTGCGCTTCACTGGGCTCAATGCGGACTACGCTGGGCTGTTCCCCGACCAGCCGGCTCGACCCGCGATGCTTTACGCGTCGATGTTCAACAGCTTGGAGGATACGAACAGCTTCGTTCTCGCGGCGCTCGCGGCTGTGGCAATCGCGGCGCTCGGATCCGTCGCGGCGGGGACCTTTCTGTCTCTGGCCGGCGGCCGGGCGAGCGGGGTGTGGGTGACCGTTGGCACGACAGCGTGTGTGGCTGCGTTCCTTGCGAGCGGGGTGTACCTG
>DASWNZ010000031.1:0-10182 GCA_036398975.1 Longimicrobium sp. | reverse complement strand
TGCTGGGCGACGTGATGCGCGAGTCGGTGAACGCCGCCTTCTCGTACGTCCGCTCGCGCGCGGACGAGCTGGGGATCGAGCGCGAGTCGTTCAACGACCACGACATCCACGTGCACTTCCCCGTGGGCGCCACTCCCAAGGACGGCCCCTCGGCGGGCGCCGCGGTGACGCTGGCCATCGCCTCCTCCCTCTCCGAGCGCCCCGTCCGCCACGACATCGCCATGACCGGCGAGGTGACGCTGCGCGGCAAGATCCTGGAGATCGGGGGCGTGAAGGAGAAGACGCTGGCCGCCTACCGCGCCGGCCTGCGCCAGGTGATCCTCCCCACCGGCAACCGCCGCGACCTCCGCGACGTCCCCGCCGACGTGCGCGAGGGGATGACCTTCCACTTCGTCGACCGGATGGACGAGGTCTTCGACATCGCCCTTGCCGGCGACCCCGCCAACCGCGCCGCCACCCTCCCCGTCCTCACCGAAGCCACCGACGACCACGGCTCCGGCGAACGCCAGGCGGCCTCAGAAGCCTAGGTTCACACAGAGCACAGAGGCACAGTGGAAAACGAAACTCTTGCCTCTGTGTCACTGTGTGTTATCTTCCCTTAGATGCGCATAGGGGATGATGTATTATCTTCCCCTAGATACGCATAGGTATATCCTCTCCGGAGACACACGGATGTTCGCCAAAGACTCGGGGCTGCTGCAGGGGACGGTGGAGCTGCTCGTGCTCAAGACGCTCTCGTGGGGGCCGATGCACGGCTACGGGATCGCGAGCTGGATCGAGAGCGCTACGAACGACGTGCTCCGCGTGGAGGAAGGCTCGCTCTACCCCGCGCTCTACCGCATGACGCGGAAGGGGTGGATCAGGGGGGAATGGGGGCTGTCCGAGAACAACCGGCGGGCGAAGTTCTACCACCTGACGCCCGAGGGGGAGAAGCAGTTCCGCGAACAGAGCTCGGGGTGGCGGCGGCTCGCCGACGCGGTGAACGCGGCGATCGGCGCCACGCGGGCTCCCAGCTGGGCGAGGTGAGCGATGCGCATCCCCTTCTCCCGCCGCCGCGTTCCCCATCCGTTCAAGGCTGAGCCGCAGGCCGAGGTCAACGACGAGCTCGCGTTCCACCTTGAAGAACGGATCCGCGAGTACACCGCGCGCGGGATGACGCCCGAGGACGCGCGCGCCGCCGCCCTCGAGCGCTTCGGCGACCTGAACGGCGTGCGGAGCGAGTGCGCGGCGCTGCTCGAAGCCGACCGCCGCGCCGAGGACCGCCGCGACTGGCTGGCCGATCTGCGCCAGGACGTGAGATTCGCGCTGCGCTCGGCGGGCCGCGCTCCACTCTTCACCTTCCTGGCCATCGCCACCCTGGCGCTCGGCATCGGCGCCAACGCGGCGGTGTTCGGGGTGGTGAAGTCCGTGCTGCTGGATGCGCTCCCCTACCGCGACGCGGACCGGCTGGTGCGCGTCTACTCCCGCTTCGAGAAATCGGGGATGGACCGCTCGTCCGTGAGTCCCGGCGCGGCCGCGGACCTCGCGAAGCGGATGCGCACGCTGAAGGGGGTGGCGCTGTTCGCGTTCGGCACCTTCAAGAGCACCTACGTTTCCCCCGGCGGGCCGCGGGTGCTCACCGGGTCGTCGGTGGAGGGGAGCTTCTTCCGCACCCTGGGGGTGCGCGCCGCGCTGGGCCGCACGCTCACCGCGGAGGACGGCCCCCGCTACGTGGTGATGCTGAGCGACGAGGCGTGGCGGCGTGAGTTCGCGGGCGACCGCGGCGTCATCGGCCGAAAGATGAACCTCGGCGGCACGGCGTACGAGGTGATCGGCGTGCTCCCGCCCCGCTTCGTGGGCCCGGACGGGGGAGCCGACCTCTGGTTCGCGATGGACCTCGCGGAGGTGCTGCAGGACCCGATGGAGTCCCGCGGCCAGCACTGGATGGGGGTCGTGGGGCGCCTCGCACCCGGCGCCACCCTGGAAGGCACCCGGCGCGAGCTGGACCGGATCTCCGCCGAGCTGGCGCGCGAGCACCCGCAGAGCGACCGCGGGCGCACCTTCGTCGTGCTCCCGCTGCGCGACGCGCTGGTGGGCGAGACGCGCACCCCGCTCCTGGTGCTGATGGCGAGCGCCGGGCTGGTGCTCCTCATCACCTGCGCAAACCTGGCCGGCGCCCTCCTCTCGCGCACCATGGGCCGGCGAAAGGAATTCGCCGTGCGTGTGGCGATGGGCGCACGGCGTGGCCGTCTGGTGCGCCAGCTCCTCACCGAGAGCACGCTGCTGGCGCTGGCGGGCGGCGTGGCGGGGCTGGCGCTGGGGTCTCTGGGGCTGGCCACGCTTCGCAAGCTGGCGCTCCCCGCGCTGCCGCCGTACGCGGAGCTGTCGCTGGACGGGGGCGCGGTGGCGGTCACGCTGCTGGCCGCGCTCTGCACCGGCGCCGTGTTCGGCCTGGCGCCCGCGCTGGCCGCCGGCCGCTGGGACCCGCAGCGGACGCTGCGCGAGGAGGGGCGCGGCGCGAGCGAGGGCCGGCGCTCGCGGCACCTGCGCGGCGTGCTGGTCGCGGGGCAGATCGCCATCTCGCTGAGCCTGCTGGCCGGCGCGGGGCTGCTGGTGCGCAGCCTGTGGGCGATGACCTCCGCCCCGCTCGGCTTCGACCCGCGCGGGGTGCTCACCGCCCGGGTGGAGCTCCCCTCGGCCAAGTACCCCACGCCGGAGGCGCGCGCGGACGCGTTCCGCCGGCTGCAGGAAGCGGTGGCGGAGCTCCCCGGCGTGCGCGGAGTCGCCAGCACCACGCAGATCCCGACCCTCGCCATGAGCAGCAACGCGCTCAGCATCGAGGGGAAGGCGGTGGGCAGCGACTCGCCCGTCTTCATCCGGTACATGGCCGTGTCCGACGAGTATTTCCGCACGATGAGGATCCGCGCCCTGCGCGGGCGTACCTTTGGGACGGAGGACGCGCCCTCCGCGCCGCCCGCCATCGTGGTGAGCCAGACGATGGCGCGCCGCTACTGGCCGAAGGGAGGCGCGCTGGGTTCGCGCATCCGCATCAGCCCGCACACCGCCGAGCGGTGGGGCGTGGTGGTGGGGATCGTGGACGACGTGCGGGTGGACCCCGCGCTCCCCGCCCCCGAGCCGATGGCCTACGGAAGCGGACGGCAGGACTTCGCGTGGTCCGGGCGCGACTTCGTGGTGCGCACGGACGGGGAGCCGCTCGCGCTGGTGCGCCCCTTCCAGCGCGCGCTGGCGGCCCTCGACCCCGACGTCCCGTTGCGCGACCCCGCTCCGCTGTCCACCATCGTCGCCGAGCGCCTGTCCGGGCGCCGCCTGCCGATGCTCCTGATGACGGGGTTCGGCGCGCTGGCGCTGCTCCTGGCCTCCGTGGGCGTGTACGCCATGTTCGCCGCCATGGCCACCGCGCGCGAGCGGGAGTTCGGCGTGCGCATGGCCCTCGGCTCCACCCCTGGCGCCATCGCCGCCCTGGTCCTGCGGCAGGGCGGCACATGGATGGCGGCGGGGCTGCTCGCCGGCGCCCTCGGGGTGGTCGCCGTCGGCCGCATGGTGAGCAACCTTCTCTACGGCGTCGTCCCCCTGGACCCGATCGCGCTCGGGCTGGCGACCCTCGTCCTCCTCGCCTGCGCCACCATCGCCCTCCTCGTCCCCGTCCGCCGCGCCACGCGCGTGGACCCCATCAGCATCCTGCGTTGAAAACCGGGAGGCACGGAGATGACGTCATCTCTGTGCCTCCGTGTCACCGTTTGAGTCGTGCTGTTCGTCTTCATACCACGACGGGTGCACCTCCCGCTTCGGCTTGCGCCCCACGAAGCGCAGGAGGACCGCGATGGCGAGCACCACGATGGCGGCGATGACCGGCTCGCGGCGGTCGAGGTACATCCCGATCAGCAGGAAGATGGCGCCCGCGAAGAAGAGCCGCAGCTTCCAGGGGAAGACCTCCTCAGGCGTGAGCGGCATGTCAGCCTCGATCCAGGAAGCGCGCCACGCCGGCCTTCATGTCCTCCGTCATCCGCGCCACCACGTTGACGTCCGCGCCGGCACGGACGGCGGCCTCGAAGCCCAGCGCGTCCGAGTTGTACAGGAGCCGCTTGGCGAGCTGTACCGCGGACGGGCTGCGCTCCGCCATGTCGCGCAGCACCGCGTCCGTCTCCGCCTCGAAGGCGTCCTCGGGGAAGACCTGGTTGATCAGCCCCATCCGCTCCGCCTCGGCGGCGGAGACGGGAAGGCCGCGCACGAGCAGGTCGAAGGCGCGCTTCTCGGATACGTTGCGCCGCGTGATCGCCATCACCATCGCGGGGACGAATCCGATGCGCGTCTCGGGGTAGCCGAACTGGGCGTCGGCCGAGGCGAGCACGAGGTCGCAGGCGGTCGCCAGGCCGCACCCGCCGGCGAGCGCCCGGCCGCGCACGCACGCCACCACCGGCTTGCGCATGCGGCGCGGAAGGAGGAAGAGCTCGGCCAGCTCGTCCACGTCGGCCAAGTTCTCCATCACGGTTGCGTCCGCGATGCGGCGCAGCGCGGAAAGGTCTGCGCCGGAGCAGAAGTCCTTCCCCGCGCCACTGATGGCGACCACGCGCACGCCCTCGTCCGCGTCCGCGTCGCGGAGGGCGGCCTTGAGGTCGGCGACCAGCTCGGCGCTGAGGGCGTTGCGCTTCTCGGGCCGGTTGAGCGTGAGCCGCGCGACGGCGCCCTCGCGCCCGACGAGGACCGTGCCCGGCATCAGCGCGGGCCGGCGGCCTGGGCCACCTCGTCCGGCACCTCGATCTCCATCCGCAGGAGCGCGGTGGAGAGCACCTTCCCCTGCGCGTCGGTCTTGAGCGACACGGTGCCGCCGCCGCCCAGCGCGTTGTGCAGGAGGAAGTTGAGAGCCTCCAGGTTGGGGAGCTCGAAGCGCTCGACCCCGCCGTGCACGATCCCGGCGAAGTGCTCCTTGACGCGCTCGGTGGTCACCTCGCGCACCAGGTGCGGGTAGAACTCGGGGCGCAGGGCGATCAGCCCGACGTTGGCGGTGTCGCCCTTGTCGCCCGAGCGGGCGTGGGCGAGGTGGACGAGCTGGATACGGGGCATGGGCGTTAGTGCGTTAGTGCGTTAGTGCGTTAGTGCGTTAGTGCGTTGCGGGTGCGGCCCTTCATTTGTCATCCTGAGCGAAGCGCCTCTCCGTCCTTGCCTCGTCTGTGATCCCTGGCGCGGAGCGAAGGATCTACTGCGCGTGACGAGGGGTCCGCCGTGTCGCACCGGCCTCTTGCTTCGCCGGCTAGATCCTTCGCTCGCCGCAGGAGTTCGGCGTGACCTGCAGAGATCTGCGAAGGCGGCTCTCTCAGGATGACAAAAACGCACTCACGCACTAACGCACTCACGCACTTCAGGAGTGGTAATTCGGCGCCTCGCGCGTGATCGTCACGTCGTGCGGGTGCGATTCGCGGAGGCCGCCGCCAGTGATACGCATGAACTGGGGCTCGGCGCGCAGCGCGTCCAGGGTGCCGCAGCCGAGGTAGCCCATGCCTGAGCGGAGGCCGCCGATCAGCTGGTAGATGGTGTCCGCGACGGCACCCTTGTACTCCACGCGCCCCTCGATCCCCTCGGGGACGAACTTGCGGGCGTCGCCGTGCTCCTGGAAGTAGCGGTCGGCCGAGCCCTCCTGCATCGCGCCCAGGCTCCCCATCCCGCGCAACGTCTTGAAGCGGCGGCCCTCGAGGAGGAACGACTCGCCCGGGCTCTCGTCGGTGCCGGCCAGCATGGAGCCCATCATCACCGTGTGGGCACCCGCGGCCAGAGCCTTCACCATGTCGCCCGAGTACTTGATCCCGCCGTCCGCGATCACGGGCACCTGGCCGGCGGCTCCCTCCACCGCATCCAGTACGGCGGTGAGCTGCGGCACGCCCACGCCCGTCACCACGCGCGTGGTGCAGATGGAGCCGGGGCCCACCCCCACCTTCACCGCGTCCACGCCGCGCTCCACCAGCGCCGCCGCCCCCTCGCGCGTCGCGACGTTCCCGGCGATGATCTGCACGTCCGGGAAGTGCTCGCGCACCCGGGAGACGGCGTCCAGCACGCCGACCGAGTGGCCATGCGCGGTGTCCACCACCAGCACGTCCACACCGGCGGCGATCAGGGCGCGGGCGCGCTCCAGGTCCTTTTGCGGATGCGCACCGATCGCCGCGCCCACGCGCAGGCGGCCGCGCTCGTCCTTGCAGGCGTTGGGGAACTGCGCGCGCTTGCGCACGTCCTTGACGGTGATCAGCCCGCGCAGAATCCCGGCCTCGTCCACCACCGGCAGCTTCTCGATGCGGTGGCGGTGGAGGATGCGCACCGCCTCCTCCAGCGAGGTGCCCACGGGGGCGGTGACGAGATCCTCCCACGTCATCGCCTCGCCCACCGTGCGCTCCATGTCCGTCTCGAACTGGAGGTCGCGGTTGGTGAGGATGCCCACCAGCAGCCCGCCCTCCTCCACCACCGGGACGCCGCTCACCGAGAAGCGCTCCATCAGCTGCACCGCCTCGCGCAGCGGCGCATGCGGGTGCACCGTGACGGGAGAGGCGATCATCCCGCTCTCGGAGCGCTTCACCCGGTCGACCTCTTCGGCCTGGCGGGCGACGGTCATGTTCTTGTGGATGATCCCCATCCCGCCCTGCCGCGCCATCGCGATCGCCATGCGGCTCTCGGTGACGGTGTCCATCGCAGCCGAAACGAGCGGGATGGTGAGCGAGATGGTGCGGGTCAGCATCGTCCCGACGTCCGTCGTGCTCGGGTGCACCTCCGAGCGGCGGGGGACGAGGAGGACGTCGTCGAAGGTCAGCCCCTCGCCCGCGAAGCGGGTGGCGGACGCGGCGGGTCGGTTCATCGGGCCTCCACAATGCAGCGAGCCCGCCGGTCCCGGCTCCGCGGTGCGGAGGGGACGGCGGGCAGTCGGTTCGGTTGCGCGCGGTTCAGGTGTTCCATAGTGAAAGATACGGAGAGGGTCGCCGGGCTGTCAACGCCCCGCGGCCCTCTCCGGAACCCGTTGCCGGGGACCTGTCAGACTACATGCCGGGGCGTGCGTGTAAACGCCCGACTGAGGGCAGCCAGATTCTGACTGCACGCACCCGACCGACACCCGGTAGCTGGCGGACCGGCGCTCCCCTTACGTCACGCACCACCCGGCCAGCCCAGGGCAGCGCCGCTGCCGCGGGTGTTCTCCCCTGTAGACGCCGCATCCGGAACGTACCCGGTTTCGCTGCGGTGTCCCCGTCTACGGACCGCGACGTCAGGAGCGCCCTCACAGCGTCGGACAACTGAGATGCATCGGCGTCAGCGCGGAGTAGAAGCACATCCTCGCGCCCTGGACCTACGCCACGCATGACTACGAAAGGCTCGTCACCCGGGATCGGGGCGCTTGCGAGTGCTACCCATGCAGAAACCCGCGGGCCGCCCTGAACCCTCTGGCCCTGTTGTGCAGCCGCCGGTAAGGCGACAAGTCCGACACCGAGGATGATCCCACAGATTCGAAAGATCCGATTCATCCAAGCTACTTCCGGTTAGAGGGGGTTGAGTGCTGCCTCAACAGGTGGTCGCGTATCCGCAACTCCACTGCTGCCACCCAGAGTCCGTCATTATGTCGATACAGATGTACTCGACGACTGCCTCAGCACCACAGGCACTCGTCCCACCGTTTCCGATCCCCGTACCCCAGTCCACAGTTCCACCTCCGGTGTAGTCGCCAGGGTTATACGCAACACCGGTGTTCCCGCCGCCCGAAGATCCCTCTCCCTCGCAACTGCCGTCCGAGGAATAATTCGTGTCACCGGGATCGTAAGGGTCGTAGTCTACCTCGGTGGCGCGGACTGGCTGCGTGCTGCCGTTGTAACCTCCGCCCTCACCGCCGCATGCAACGGGAAGCGAGTATAATTTTGTGACAGTCGGAAATTCGATGATGTAGACTCCATACGGGCGAAATCGGCACTGGACGTAGTCGATGTAGAAAAAACCATCGATCGCATGTAGACCGTCCTGACTCTTCACCCGGCGAAACTTGTATCTGGCGAACCCGATCATGTAATACTCGAGCTCCGCCTGACCAGCGTAGGGTGCCCCCACGTACCCTCCCGACGGCACGACAAAGCCCACCGGATTCGGGCACCAGCCATAATTTGGATCACTCGGGTCCAGCAACGATGTTGGGTCCTGTGCGTGGGCGGGGGCAGCCACAAGGAAGGCCGAGCCGATCATGATGGCTCCAAAATATCGGAGCACGCGCTGCACTCCACCATTACTGAGCATCGGGGGCCTTTCGAACGATACGAACCGTTCCCATACCAGCGAGGCGAATGGGTACCTCGTTCTTGGCTCCTTCGAGAATACGTGCGGTGATCGGGTTGCCTTTCGTGCCGTCAGAGGTGTGCAGTCGGTAAGGAAGCACTTTCTCGGAACCGCCCTCCGCCGTTCTCACCGAGTAGTCCGCCATCACCGTCAGGGTGCGGGTCCCCACGGTTTTAGGCCTCTCGGCTAAGTCCTCGCTCAGCAGGCGATCAACTGCGACGAACAATTCATCGTTCAGGGCCTGCTCGGAGTAGGCGAGAACAACATGGTTCCCCTCACGAGTAACCAATGCGATCACTCCAGGCGCGAGAGACCCCACCGCCACATCGGCCTGGAGTCTCGGCACAGCGAGGTCATCTCCTCCAGCCCGGCGCTCCCGGACTGCCGCTTCCGCCTGCGATATCAGGTCCGCGGGCAGTTCCCCCGGACGGGCCGCCCGCGCGAAGCCTGGAGTGGAAGGAGGGATGGGGCTGTGCATGGGAGACTCCGAAGGACCATTCAGAAGGCGCCCGTCGGTGCAGCCACTGCCCGAGAACGCGAGGAAGGCTCCGGCGAGCAACTTGAGGTGTCGCATAGATTTCGGTAACTCCAGGGGTGAGGACACGCACCCGACGTCAAAATGTGCCGCATTTTGTTAGCAAGTGACACAGAAAGAAGCCAGGGCCGGGGATTGAAGGAATCACCGAGCTCTGGCTCTGTCAAGGGGTCCTGGAACACGCGCCCTGTGTGCCTGAGGCGTGCAGCGACAGGTGCCCCTAGTGGCTCCCCAGGAGGATCCCCTTGAGGGGCGCGGGAAGGAGGTTGCTGCTGCGCTCCACCACGTCGAGCGCGGCCTCCAGCGTGCCCTGGTCGCCCTCCCAGTGCTCCAGCATGAGTTCGATGCCGGCGTTGTTCACCAGCCGCGCCAGCGCGACGCCCACCACCACCACGTCGTCCAGCTCGCCCAGGAAGGGGATGACGTCCGGGATGGCGTCCGCGGGGACGGCGGCGTAGGCGAGGGCGGCCACCACCAGCCCCTTGTCCAGCATGGAGACGCGGGGGTCGCGCGCCAGCCGCACCACCAGGCGTCCGAAGTTGGGGAGGTCGCGCAGCAGCGACATCATCATCTCGCCGCGATCCGGGGCTCCCCCGCCCTTCCCCCCGCGGCGCGGGCGCGTGGCGACGGTGCGCGGGCCCACCAGGTCGTCGTCGTCGTCCAGCACGCTGCGGCGCCGCGGCGCCTCGCCGGCGGATCCCGTGTCGTCGTCGTCGCTGCTGAAGCGGCGGCGCGAGCTGTCGTTGCGGTCGGCCATGTCTCTCGTGGTTGATGGAGTTCGCCGGGGCGAGCCCTCACCCCGCCTTCGTTCCGTCCTCGTCGCGTGGTGTACGCGGAGGGATCTGCGGCTGTGCGGCCCCGTTCTGCCCGGCGTCGCGCGGCGTCTCCGGCCCAAGCACGACCTGTTCCACTTCGCGGATCACCGTGCGGCTGGCATCCGATATCCCGGACACCACCTTCCCCGCGGTGCCCATGATCCCCAGCGCGCCCTTGATGGTGCCGTACGCCAGCCCCTGCAGCCGCATCCGGTCCTCCAGCCGCTCGGTGAAGCGCTGGACGGAGTTGGGCTCGCGCTGCGGGGCGCGGTTGTACTTGGACGCCAGGAACTCGATGTAGTCGAGCACCTGGTAGACCTGCTCGTCGGGTAGCGCCTCGATCTGGCGGACCAGACGCTGTCGTAGGCCCTCGTGCATGATGATGCCCTTTTCCGGTTGTGCCGCCCGCTTGCGGGGCGCGATTTCCGTGCCGGGGAGGCCCGGCCGTCCGGCGGGGGTACGTCCGCGCGGGGGGCGGGGTTTCGCGCAATGTGGCCAGCCGCACGCGCCCGTGCAAACGGCGCGTTTGCCCGCGCCGTTCCG
>DASWNZ010000030.1:0-2233 GCA_036398975.1 Longimicrobium sp. | reverse complement strand
CTCCGCCCCCCTCCCCGCCCGGCTCCACTCCGCCCAATCCCCCGCGAGGTGCCGCACGTCGCTGAACCCGCGCGCCTTGAGGAGCGAGATGGCGACCCCAGCGCGCGCTCCCGACTGGCAGTGCACCACCAGCGGCCGGTTGCGCGGGAGCTCGCCGATGCGCTCCGACAGGCGCCCCAGCGGCAGGTTGCGGCTCCCGGGGATGTGGCCGGCGGCCCACTCCGAGCCGTTGCGCACGTCCACGATCTCCACCGACCCTGAAGCGCGGAGCTCTTCCGCCTCCGCAGGGTCAGCGTCGGCGAGGGTGGCGGCGGGGCCGTGCTCGGCGGCCCAGGCGTCCACCACGTCCGGCGTCGCGTAGCCGCCTGGCGCGTCCAGCCCGATGGCGGCGAGGTCGTGCACCGCCTCGTCCACGCGCGCGTCGTCCACGATCAGGTAGAACGGGCGGTCGTAGGGGAGCACCGAGCCTGCCCAGGTTGCGAAGCTCTTCCCCAGAGGCACGCTGAGCGTGCCGGGGACGTGCCCTCGCGCCCACTGTGCGGCGGGGCGCGTGTCCACGACGGTGGCGCCGTCCGCGAGAAGCTCGTGCAGGCGGGCGCCGTCGATGCGTGCAGGGCGGCGCGCATCACCCAGCAGCGGCGGACCGTCGCGGTTGATCGCCTTCATCCGCGCGAAGTACATGGGCGGCTCCGGCTGTCCGGCGAGCACCTCGGCGGCGAATCCGTCCTCGTCGGCGTGGCGGAAGGCCCAGTTGAAGCGCTTCTCGTAGCCCAGCGTGGAGGTCGGGATCGCGCTCAGCGCCTTGCCGCACGCAGAGCCCGCCCCGTGCCCCGGCCAGAGCTGCACGAAGTCCGGCACCTCGTCCGCGAAGCGGCGCAGGGAGCGGAAGAGGGTGCGCGCGCCCGCCTCCATCGTCCCGGCCTGGCTGGCGGCGCGCTCCAGCAGATCCGGGCGACCCACGTCCCCCACGAAGACGAAGTCGCCGGTCAGCACTCCCATCGGCGCGTCGGCGTTGCCGTCGGTCACCACGAACGACAGGTGCTCCGGCGTGTGCCCCGGCGTATGCATCACCCGGATGCGCACGTTGCCCACCGCGAGCTCGTCGCCGTGGTGCAGGAGGGTGGCATCGTAGCCGTAGCTCCAGTCCGCGCCGCCCTCGCCGGAGAGGAGGAGCTGCGCACCGGTGCGCGCCGCCAGCTCGCGCGCGCCGGACACGAAGTCGGCGTGGATGTGCGTCTCGGTGACGTGGGTGATGCGGAGGCGCTCCTCCTCCGCGGCGCGCAGGTAGGGCTCCACGTCGCGCGCGGGGTCCACCACCAGCGCCTGGCCGGAGCAGCCGATCATCCAGCTCGCCTGGGCCAGTTTTTCGTCGTAGAAGCGCCTGAGGATCATGGCCGTCCTGCGCGGATGTGGACGAGCGGTGCACGCGAGCGACAACGTACAAAGAAGAACCCCGTTCCGCGAGGGGTGCGGAGCGGGGCGTGTTTTCTAGCGCTTCAGAAAGATGGATCCGCCGTGCCGGTCAGGGTCTTTCCACGTCAGCAGGATCGCCAGCGATTCGAGCGCGGCAAACATCGCCACGGCGAAGGCGATGCGAAAGTGCCACTCATAGAAGTGCCCCGTCGCCAGCAGCCCGATCGCCATCGTGTAGGTGCAGAAGACGGTGACCTTGGCCGAGTACAGGTGGAGGTCCACGAACCTCCGGAACCTCACCCACGCAACACCGAGCGTGAAGAGCGCGATCGCCGACCACCCCAGCAGCAGCGCCGCATGGTCCTGGAAGAAAGCCGGGCGCAGGAGAAAGAGCCACACCACCGTGGACGTCGCCAGCATGTGGTCAGCGATGGAGTCGGTGCGGCTCCCGATCTCGGAGGTCTGCCCCAGGCGGCGTGCGAGCGGCCCGTCGATCAGGTCGCTGGCGAACGCCGCCGCGAGCCCGTACCCCAGCGCCTGGTCGCGCCCGTCCAGCGCCAGGATCCAGAGCACCGGGATCGCGGCGAGACGTAGCCCCGTGAGCAGGTTCGCCGGGGTGCTGAGGTAGCCCCGGACCGCGGCGAGCCATCCGCCGCCACCGTGGCGCTGGGAAGCGTGCAAGCTGTTGCGCTGTGTTGATGGTGATGGTGCGGAGCCCCCTCCCCCAGACCCCCTCCCACGCCTGCGGGGGCGCAGGGAGGGGGAGGGGGAGAACTGCCCTTTGCGTCACACAGATCCCGTAGGGGCGCGATTTATCGCG
>DASWNZ010000029.1:0-39756 GCA_036398975.1 Longimicrobium sp. | reverse complement strand
GGATGCGTCGCGGAGCGACGCTGGGGGAGAGGGCCCTACCCCAGCCACTCCTCCTCGTCCTCTTCGTCCTCGTCCTTGGCGGCGGGGGCGACGGGGATGACGGGCTTGGGGCGCGGCGGGTCCGGGGAGATCAGGACGTTGGAGGCGGCGGCGTAGAACGGCGGCGCGTCCGGGTTGTCCAGGCGGATGTGCAGGAGGCGGCTTCCGTCGCCCGTCTTTCCCAGCACCGCCGCGATCTCGCCGAGGCCGGCGGAGCAGCACACCTCGTCGCCCACCTTGGGAACGCGCTCCGCGCCGGTGCTCCATCCGGGGTAGGCGGCGCGGTCGATCCGCAGGTCGGCGTTGGGACGCCGGCCGTTGGGCTCCGGCGCGCCTTCGGGGCGCGGCACGGCGCCGGCCCCCATCGAAAACCAGCTGCTCATCTCACCTTGCACGGAACGGGACAGCGGACAGCCGGGGCGCCCCCGGAGCGTTCCCGGGGGCCTGTCCGGGAGCCGCTTACTTGTGCCGGAACGTGATCCGGCCTCGCGACAGGTCGTACGGCGACATGCTGAGGGTGACGCGGTCCCCTTCAAGCACGCGGATCTTGAACTTCCCCATCTTGCCGGCCGCATAGCAGAGCACGATGTGCCCGTTCTCGAGCTTCACGCGGTACTTGCGGTCCGGGAGCACCTCGCTCACCAGCCCTTCCACCTCGATTCCCTCTTCCTTAGCCAATTGTAGCCTTTTCGCTGAAGAAAATCCAATGCACGAAAAAGCCCGCGGCATGCGTCAAGCGGTGACGCGCGCCGCGAGCTGTGTGCAGGCCGAACGCGCCGGCCTCCTCCGCGGGTGTTATCCCGCGCCTCCAAAGATAGCGTCTTCAAGGGACCGGCACAACGTCTCCGCACTTCTAACACGAGCAGAATGCTGCACTTCGACTCGTCTGACGGGCTGGTGGCGCGCGGCGCGGACGTGCTCGCCGCGATGCTTCGCGAGCGCACGACCGACCTGCGGCACGTGGGCCTCAGCGAGTTCCGCGAGTGGCTCTTGCGGCAGCTTCCCGGCTGGCGGCTCGATCCCGTCTTCGCGCAGCGCGAGCGGATCCGCGACCTGCGCCGCGCATCCCCGCGCCTGCGTGCGCTTGAGCGTGAGCGGCGGCGCGCGGCACGGGCGGACGCGGGCTCGCCTCACGGTGAGCGGCTGCGCCAATCGGAGGAGGAGCTGAACGGCGTCGTCAAGGCTGTCGAAGGGCTGACGGGCGCGCTGGAGGATGCGGACGAGGACCGCAGCGCGTCCCTGCGGGCGAAGCTGGATGGCTTTCGCGCTCGCCGCGCCGCGCTTGAGGCCGAACGCGACGAGCGGATCGCGGCGAGCCCCGAGCGCGCTCTGCTCATGCGGCTGGATGCGGAGCTGGAGCGCCTGCGCAACGTGAGCGGCGTCGGCGCGGAGGAGTCGCGGCTGGACGAGATGATGCGCGCGCAGGGACGGCGATCCGGGCGCGCGGGTGGCGGATTCGAGGCGGCGGCGCTCCGGGCGGTTCGCGAACATCTCCTCCCCGAGCTGGGAGATGGGCCGCTCGCCGTGCTCACCGGCGTCACGCTCGGCACCGCGCGCACGGAGCTGGACCAGGTGGTCGTGCGCGCCTCCGGTGACACGCCCGTCGAGGTGCTCGCGGTTATCGAGGCGAAGCGCAACCCGAACGGCGTCGCGCACGGCTTCACGCGGCGGCAGGCGGACCTGGCGTGGCTGTCCGGCCATCGCGCCGCGTACGATCCGGCGATGCACGTTACGAGGCACTTCCCCACCGGCCACTTCGACCGTGCGGAGCACGAGGAGGATGGCGCGGGATTCGTCTTCGGCCCCGCCTCATTCCGTCGCTTCCATCCCGAGGGCGGGCACTTCCTCACGGGCCTCTACTTCGTCACGCGCGCCACGCCGCTCGCGGGCCTTTCCGGCGCCGCGCTGGGCCGCCTCCGCCACCGCGCCGCCACCGACGAGCGCTTCGCCCCGGCGGACGACGCATACCTCGCGGATCTCCTCTCCTGGTGCCGCACGCTGGCCGAGCCCATCGAGACACCCGACGTGCTCGGCCTCTACGCCGCCGATGAAAAGCGCGCGCGCCAGATCCTCTTCCTGACCTGAACGGCGCCCCTAATAGTGTTTTTCTGGAAGCGCGTGTATCGGAGGAAATGGTCTCACGCAGAGGCGCAGAGACGCAGGGAGAGAACAACAGAGAAAGCATCGCACAGAGACCACAGAAGAACTGGAAGCCACAGAAAACACCTTTTGCGTTTCTCTCCGTGGCTCTGTGTCTCTGTGTGAGCCATGCAGTTGCAGTGCTCTCCTGCGTCTCTGCGCCTCTGCGTGAGACTTCAGTTTACCGACTCTGCACAAAACTGAATGACGAATGGTGGAAAGCAAAAGCGGAGGCGCGGAGAAGTTCTCTCCGTGCCTCCGCGCCTCCGCGTGAGCCCCGCTGTTCTCTACTGAGGCGGAATCGGAACGTCGAACTCGCCGTTGGTGATGGTGACGGGGTTCTGCAGGTTCTGGTCGCTCAGCCGCACGGCGACACCGCTGAAGGTGCCGCGCACGCGCACGTCGGTCAGCCGCGTCACGTTCACGCTCCCGAACGCAAGCACGTACGCGTTGGACACGAGCGCCGCCGTATCGGGCGAGGTGGAGAGCATCGCAGCATCGAGGTCGCGCGCGAAGACGCCGACCCGGCAACTCCCCGGCGCCGTCTGGCAGCCGAGCGCGTCGATGCTGTACGAGCCGGTCCTGTCTAGGGCGCCAAGGAGGAGCGAGAAGCCGTCGCCCTTGGTGCCCCCGTTCTGCCGGAAGGCGACCACGGCGAGGATGCTGTCGCGGCGGATGGCGCTCGCGCCGGTCGCCGGCTGCGGAAGCGCGCCGTCCTCGATGGGCAGCTCGCCGATGGCCTCGTAGCTCCCGGTGATGGCGCCGCGGTAGTCGAAGCGCACCGTCCCCACCGGATCCAGCGGCTGCGTGCCGGTGCCGTCACCGCACGCGGCGAGGAGCACGGCGCAGAAGGCCGCGAAGAATCTGGAGCGCATCGCCTACTCTCCCGCCATGGCGGAGAGGGGCGGAGCCGCAGCACGCTTGCGGCGCGGCGGGAAGCGCGCTTCCAGCTCACGCCACCACGTGCCCTCCGCATTGCGGAACTCGCGCGGATAGGTGCGCGCCGCTTCGGCCAGGGCGACCCGGGTCAGGCAGTACCGGCAGGTGCCGGCACGGCTGCAGTCGCACTCTTCGTCTTCCTGGTACTCGAGGAGTAGGGCGAGAAGGCCCGTCAGCAGGTCCATCGGATGCGGAGAAAGTGGAGGGGAGCGCGCCAGACCGGGCAAGGAAACGGACGCGCCGCCGCAAACCCTTGCAGGAAACAAGGATAACGACTTCCGTCGCATTGCGCTACGGGTTCGTGCGCAAAGACGCGGGGAGGGCAGCCGGTGCCCTCCCCGCGTCTTCGTCCAACCCGCCGCGTGCTAGCGCGTGCGGACGATGGAGAGCCGCACCTCGGGCGCCGCGGCGTTGGGGAGCGTGTTGAACGCGGGCCCGCCGCCAAAGCGGTGGCTCAGCTCCCGCCGCTCGCGCTGGCGCAGGCGCATCTCGAAGCCGCCGTCGCCGCCCGACGCGCCCTGGCTCGCGGCCTCGGCGGCGGCGCGCGACAGGGTGGGGCCGCCCGGCGAGAGCACCGGGTTGGGCCCGCCAACCGGCCGCACGATGCCCGTGGCCGTCAGCGTGATGGCGGCCACCTCGCCGCCCCCGGTGGAGGCGTAGAAGGGGATCACGACGTACTCCGCGCCGGTGGTGCCGCCATCCAGGCAGAGCGAGGAGGCCGCGGCGCCGCTAGCCTGGTACACCTGCCCCACGGACGCGAGCGGCACCACGGTGCAGGCGCCGGACCCGGTGGCCCCGCCGCCGGAGGTGCGCACCTCGGCGCGGATCGCGGGGAGCACGCCCAGGCGCAGGTACGCGTTGCCGGTGGCCGCGAGGTCCACGCGCCGCGGCACGCCGTTCAGCAGCGTGTCCACCCTGAGGCGGAAGCCGCCGAACGCCTGGTTGCTCAGCACCTGGCGATAGTGCCAGCTCGGGTGCGTGTACTGCGCGGGGACGGCGGGCACCGCGTCGTCCGTGTAGATGGCGACGCCCCAGTTCTGGAAGACGGGGAGCGGGTCGGTGCCGAGCTGCGCCGTCAGGTTCACGATGCCGCGCGTCTTGGCGTTGACCAGGTTGAACCAGAGGTCGCGCTCGCCGCCGCCCTTCTGGTCCGCCGCGTAGCGCAGGAACTGCCAGGCGGCGCCGCGGGTGGCCAGGTCGTCGTCGGGCTGGATCGGCGAGTTCTCGCTCGGCGTCTTGTAGTACTCGTTCAGCCGGCCCAGGTTGGGCGTCTGGTACCGGTTGAGCGCGTTCAACCGCGTGGGGTCGGAGAAGAAGGCGCTGGTGAAGGCGATGTTCTGCCGCGGCCCCAGCCCCGGCGCCGACGCGTAGAAGGAGAGCTCCTCCGCGATGTGCGCCAGACCCTCGTCCAGCCACGTTTCCTCGAAGTCCTCCGCGTCGTTGACGTACAGGCGGCGCGACGCGTTGATCAGGTGCTGGAACTCGTGCGACAGCGTGGCGAAGGTGGTGGTCTGCACGTAGTTCTTGGAGCGCGCGTTGCCGTTGATGCTCCCCGTGGGGTCCGGCGCCAGCAGGTAGAACATCTCGCGCACGTTGCTCGCCTCGCACCCGTCCGCGTCCGCGTTGCCCCGCTTCGGGAAGAGGTCGCGCCCGTAGAAGAAGCCGCCCACGATGTAGTCGGCGTTGCGCGGCGTAAGCTGGTTCACCGCGCTGGTGAACAGCATCAGGATGCGACCGTTGCGGTCCACGTCGCTGGGCATCCCGAAGTTCTCGGTGTCCACCGGCCACGCCACGCGCTCGAACTCGTCCGCGAACTGCTGGTACTCCGCGTCCGTGAAGCCGTTGGGCGGGTTGCTGACGTCCGCCAGCACCGCGCTGTGCTCCGAGAGCGCCACCACCCGCACCTGCCGGTTGATGGGGGCGGTGCAGACGGAGTCCGCGTTTACGTTGATGGTGAGCGTCTGGCCCACCGTCAGGTTCTCCCTGCCGCCGGTGGGGTTTCGTTCGCAGGCGGCGAGGCCCAGCGCGAGGAAGAGAACGGGGTAAAGACGTTTCATCACGAGTGTCCTCGCGGGGTTCGTCGCCGGACGGCGGATGTGCCGCGGCGCTGCAGGCCAGGGTCCGGTGGAGCCGGGGCGGGCTCCTGTTTCTGCATCTAGCGCGCCGCCCGGACGGCAGGCGGCGCGGAGTGACGCAACGGGCCGGGGTGATACCCGCCCGACCGCGCGGAGTTGCGCCGCGTCACATCAGGAGCGTATCCACCCGGTGCGCGTGTACCATGCCTTCGCACGGCGACCAGGCGAAGACGGTGAAGCGCCCGTCCTGCGACGCCACCAGCGCGAGCGCGTCGTGCTGGTCATGAACGAATTGGGCGGCCGAAAGGTGACGCGTGCCGCCCAGCCGCGACGGCTCCACGACCGTGGAGGTGTTCCCCACCACCGGCTCGGTGACCGACACCCGCTCCACCCGTGTGCTCCCGCGCCGCACGATCTTCACCCCGAAGGCGAGGAGCTCGTATCGTTCGTTGATGACCGTGGCGCCGTCCACCGCGGTCAGCCGCGCCACCCCGTCCACCGAGCGGCGGAAGGCTTCGCGCCAGATCGGGTGGCTGCGCTCCTCGGCCGGCGCGGCGAGCACCTCCGTGAGGTCGGCGAAGGGGGTGACGGTGTAGGGGATGGGTCGCGCGGCCGACGCGTGCCACCCGTCTCCGTCGCCGGGGACCACCAGGAGCGAGCCGCCCCGCCCGTGCGCCCGCATGGAGACGGCGAGCTGCGAGAGGACGTTGGTGGGTCCGGCGGCCGGCGCCGGCGCCTCGAAGCCGAGCAGCGAGGAGAGGAGCGTGGGGCAGTCGGGAAGGGAGGCGCCCGCCTCGTCCACAACCTTGATGCGCTCCCCCTCCAGCACGGCGACGGTGCCGTACTTGTCGTACTCGTCGCCGCGGCGGTACTTCACCACCAGCAGCCCCGGATCCACCACTTCAAGGACGAAGCAGATGGTGGGCACACGGCGCGTCGTCCCCCACACCCGCAGCACGTCGCCGACCGGCCAGACGCCCAGGTGGGTGCCCGGACCCTCCACGGCAGGGGCGAGCCGCGCCAGGTCGCGCGGGTTGAGGGGGAGCGGGCGCTCGAAGACCATGGCGTGCCCCGCCGCCTCGGGCGGGATGAAGGCGAGCGAGATCTTGGGGGAGTGCCCCTCCTCGCGCCGCAGGCTGGCCCAGAACGATGCGTTGATCACCGCCTCCACCGTGCGCGCGTCCGGCTGCGGCGCGAAGTCGGTGACGCCCACGGCCTCGGCGTGCGCCAGGTGCGCCGCGAGCTGCTCCACCACCGTGGGCGCCACGATGCGCGCCGCGGGGTACCCCGGCTTCCTTTTCGTCTGCTCCGGCATTCTCTTTCCGTTCGGGTCGGTCGCGTGCTTTCCTCCACCGGAAGGATGCGAACAACGGCGCCCGGATGCCAGGGGTGGCCCTGTCTGGCGGCGGCGGCGCGCCCTATACTTGCCGTGTCCCCGGCCACCCTCAACACCCGGTATCCACATGCCCGTCCCGCCTGAAGAAGACTCGCTGGAATGCGTGCGCCGCGTGTGCCTGGCGCTTCCCGAGGCGTTCGAACAGGAGGCGTGGGGGGCGCCCACCTTTCGCGTCCGCAAGCGCATCTTCGCGATGTTCTCCGCCGCCGACAAACACCACGGCGGCGGGCGCGACGGGCTCTGGCTCGGCGCGCCGCTGGGCGTGCAGGAGATCGTGGTTCGCTCCGAGCCGGAGAAGTTCTTCGTGCCGCCTTACGTGGGGGTGAAGGGGTGGATCGGCGTCTACGTGGATGCCGTGGACGACGACGAGCTGCACTCCCTGGCGGTTCAGTCGTACTGCATCGTCGCTCCCAAGAAGCTCCAGGCGCTCGTCTCCGGCTAACCCGCTCGCCCACGATCATGGCCAAGAAGCCCACGCAGGAGCTTCCCATCGTCCTCTTCGAGGATTCCGACGCCTTCGCCGAATGGCTGGACCGGCACCACCGCGAGTCGCCGGGGGTGTGGATGCGGCTCGCCAAAAAGGGCGCCGCGCTCCGCTCCCTTTCGTACGCCGAGGCGCTGGACGTGGCGCTCTGCTACGGGTGGATCGACAGTCAGAAGAAGGGCTACGACGAGGTGTCGTGGCTCCAGAAGTTCGGTCCGCGCGGCCCCAAGAGCCTCTGGTCCAAGATCAACCGCGACAAGGTCGACGCGCTCACCGCCGACGGGCGCATGCGCGAGGCGGGGATCGACGCCGTGGAGCGCGCGAAGGCGGACGGGCGCTGGGACGCCGCCTACGATTCGCAGCGCAACGCCACCGTCCCCGACGACCTCCAGGCGGAGCTGGACCGCTCCCCCGCCGCGCGCGACTTCTTTGCGTCGCTGGACGGCGCCAACCGCTACGCCATCCTCTTCCGCATCCAGACCTCCAAGCCCGAGGCCCGCGCCGCCCGCATCGCCACCCTCGTCGCCATGCTGGAGCGGGGGGAGAAGATCCATTAGGCTGGGGCACCCATCATCGGAGGATGAACAGCACCGCGGGCGTCGCCGGGGGGTGAAGAGCACCGCGGGCGTCGCCGCGGGGTGAAGAGCACCGCGGGCGTGGCCGGGGGGTGAGCAGCACCGCGGGCATCGCCGGGGGCTGAAGCCCCCGGCTGGAACCACGCGAAGTCCGCTGAAGCGGACTAAGGTGCGGCCGTGTCCCAAATTTGTCATCCTGAGCGACGCCCGCTTCGTCCTCTACCGTTCCGCGAACTATGGCGCGGAGCGAAGGATCTACTGCGCGTGCCGCGAGGATGGCTCTGGGCGCTGGTCTCTGGCTCGTCGGCAAGATCCTAGGGTAGCCGAGTCGCGCTCCTGTAAGCGGATTGCGGTGCATTGCGGGGCACGGGCAGCCACGTGGGGCTGCCCCTACGGAATTCGGTCGCCCTGATGTTCAGCGCTCGGCGTCGGCGACGGCTTCGGCGGGGGAGGTGCCGGCGTAGACTACGCGCATCACGGCGGGGTAGTAGCGGTCGAAGCCGGCGACGCTGGCGCGCACCAGGTTCTGCACCATCGTCTCGCCCAGCACGCCGCCCTCCATGTCCACACTGGCCTTGTAGCGGATCTCGCCGTCCTCCATGTCCATCTCGAAGTTGCCCACGCGCAGGCCGTAGTTGGCGCGGGTGAGCACCTCGCACACCTGCAGGCGCTTCTCGGAGGGCACGCGGAAGCCCACGCGCGCGTAGCAGCACACGATCTCCAGCTTCTCGTCCACGCGGAAGAGGAAGCTGTAGACGGCGTGCTCGCCCGCCATCTCGCACACCAGGCCGTCGCGCTCGGACTCGGTGTAGCTCCACTCCATGGCATCCAGCGCGCTGCGCACGATGGGGAGGAGCACCGGCACCTCGACCCCGGAATGGATCTCCCGGAGGAGGCGGTCCACCTCCGTCTCGTCGGATTCGAAGCCGGGGTCGTCGCCGGGGCTCATGGTCAGTCGCTCCGGCCCGGATCGGAGTTGGTGGTGCCGCCGACGGAATCCAGCGCGGGCGTGGGCGCCATCCCGCTGTCCACGACCGCCGCATCGCCGGCCGCGCCCCCCTGCCCCGCATCGCCCCCGCACGCCGCCAGCACCGCCGCGGCCAGCACGATCCCGATCATTCGCTTGCGCATCGCAGATCCCGTTTTCCGAGGAGCTTCAACTGACCCCCGGGCGAGCCGCGCAAGGGCGGTGCCGGGCTGGCGCACAGCGGGCATCACACAGAGGCACAGAGGAAACCGCGAGAACGGAAGAGGTTTCTCGGTGGCTTACGGTTTACCTCCGTGCCCTCCGTGTGATGCAGTTCGCAAAGGCGGGCATCTACATTGCAGGATCGAGAGAGTCCCGCCCGGAAGGTCAAAATCCCTCGTCCAAGGATGGAACGCGCATGCCGTTTCCCCGCATTGCCGCGCGCGCACGCGTGGCACTCGGCGCCGTAGCCGCCGCGCTGCTGGCCGCCTGCTCCGCCGACGCCCCCACGCCGACCTCTCCATCTCCACAGGAACCCCGCTTCTATACGTACCCGAGCGCCATCTACAGGAGCCACATCGAGTTCGGCGCGCCCATCGGGACGGCTTCGAGCGACGTGCGGCTCTCCAAGAACACGCACTACATCTCCTACAACTGCACGCGCGGCGGGCCCAACTGGGTGTCGTGGAACCTCAACAAGACGCACTACGGCGACGCGCCGCGCGCAACCAGCTTCTACACGGACGCCACGCTCCCCACCGGATGCTACCGCGTGACCAACACGGACTACACCAACTCCGGCTACAGCCGCGGCCACATGGTGCGCAGCGAGGAGCGGACGTGGTCCAGCGACCACAACAAGCAGACCTTCCTGATGACCAACATCCTGCCGCAGTACCAGGACCTGAACGGCGGGCCGTGGTACAAGTTCGAGCAATACCTGCAGACGCAGGCGCAGACGTATGACAAGGAGATCTACGTCATGGCGGGCGGCTACTCGTACAGCGGCACGCTGCTGGGGGCGGGGAAGGTGGCCATCCCCACGCGCAACTACAAGATCGCGCTGCTGATGCCGTACGGTCAGGGTCTGTCGCAGGCCACCACCACGGGAAGCATCCAGGTGATCGCCATCGACATGCCGAACACCACCGGCATCGCCGCGCACTCGTGGGAGTCGTACCGCACCACGGTGGACGCCATCGAGAGCCGCACGGGCTACAACTTCCTCCCGCTGCTCGCCGACGCCGTCGAGACGTACTGGGAAGCGCGGTGACGGACGCCACCCGCGCGCGCCTGGAGCGCGCCGCCGAGGGGCTGGTCTACACCAGTGAGGGCGACGCGCCGTTCGAGTGGGTGGAGCTCGGCGCCGCCGGTGCGCTGACGCCGGAGGGGTTTCGCGCCCTGGCCGGCGCCGCGCCCGGCACGCGCGTGGAGGAGGTGCCGCTCGACCGCTTCTTCGCCGGTCACATCGAGGAGAGCGACCCCGGCGATCCCGCGGCGCAGGCCCTCCGCGGGCGGTACCAGGCGCTTCGCGACGCGCTGCGGGATTCGCTCGCGGAGGTGCGCGTCTTCCGCGTAGGTGAGGTCGAGATTCGCTGCTACGTCGTGGGCCGCACGCCCGCGGGCACGGTCGCCGGGCTTGCGACCACGGCCTGGGTGACCTGACCGGCGGCCATGCCGATCGTCTGCCTGGAAGGGCCGAGCGCGGTGGGGAAGACGACCGCCGCCTCGGCCCTCGCCGCGGCCGGGGCGTACGTCGTTCCCGAGGTCAACGAGCTGTTCGCCCGGCCGGCCGGCGAGGCGCCCGACTGGTACCTGGAGCGGCAGGTGGAGCGCTGGATGATGGGGGGGCGCGCCCCCGGCCTCGCGGTCCTCGACGGAGACCCCTTCCAGCCGCTCTGGTACAACTGGTCGTACGGCTTCGACGGGCGGCAGTCGCTGGACGAGCTCGCCGCCTTCTACCGTCCCCGTATCCTGCGCGGCGACATCGGCTTCCCCGACCTGTACGTCATCCTCGGCGCACCCCCCGGCGTCCTTCGCGCTCGCAAGGAAGGAGACGCGACGCGGCGGAGGCACGGCTTCGACGCGCACCTGCGCTTCATCGAGCCCCAGCGCCGCTACTTCGCGGCCATGCAGTCGTTCGCCCCCGCGCGCGTCCGATTCGCCGATGCGCTCCACGTGGCGGAGACGGTGCGGCTCGTATCGGCCGCCGCCCGCGAGGCAGTGCGCGAGGAGCGTCCGGCGGAGCTCTTCGACCGCATGGTGGTGTGGCTGCGCGGGAACGGTCCCTCCGCCCTTGTGGAGCGGGACGACGGCATCGAATAGTGCATGCGATGGACGCCCCTCCCTGTTTCCTCTCCACTCACTCGGCACATGGAACCCCGATCCGATCGCCTGCTCAAGCGGGTGTGGCTCGTCAACGGCTTCATCCTCCTCGCCCTCGGGGTGCTCTCCATCGGTATGTTGCTGTTCACCTTTCTTGGCGAGACCTTCTGGTCGCGTTCGGAACCGGCCGTGCGCGTGACCGCGGGTAAGCCAGACGCCGCGTCCGCCCCGCGCGCCATCCGCTACGGCGCACCGGCCGCTGTTCGGGGCACTCCCACGCGGCTTGTAACCGTCCATCACGGCGAGGCCGACCAGTCCATCACGGAAGCCTACGCGGACGGCGGGAACTTGTCGTCCGGCCGCGGCGCATATCACGGCCCCGGTCCCATCGTGAACGTCATCTTCCTCACTCCCGGCGCGCCGCAGGGCCGCATCCTCCTCGATCATCCCGCTTTCATCGACAACTTGCACTACCCGTCCGTGGAGCGACGGGACCCATACCTCGGCCCGGGTAGCGGCGGTGCGGTCGATTCTCTCCAGACCTGGATCTCGTACGAGATCGCGGACCGCGACACGAACCGCGACGGCAAGCTCAGCGCGGCGGACCAGGCCGGGCTCTTCGTGAGCGCGCTGGACGGAACCGGCCTGCGCCGCGTCCTGCCCGACCCGTTTCAGCTGATCTCACACGAGCCGACACCGGACGGGCGCGGGCTGCTCGTGATGGCGCTGGAGCCGCCCAGGGGGAAGGAGGTGAAGCAGGAGGAGATGCGGCAGCGCAGCTTCATCTTCGACCTCGCGAGCGGACGCCTGGTGCCGTATGCCATCCTGGATTCCGCCACGGATCGCGCCGCCAGGATCGTCGGCAGGTAGCAATCGGAGCGCGGTATCCGTGCGCTCGGTACGCCCGATGGCCCGGCCGGTGCGCCTCCACTGACGGATCGCTCTAAACGGCGCAGCTGCATGCGTTTCGGTGCTTCCCCAGGCGGCAATTCCGCGCTCCGAAATGTGTCTTGCCGACCTTGCGAGATGCACCTATCCTCCGTGTGCGCACCATCACACGAGTGGAGAGGAAGTCCGATGACCAACAGCAACGAGGCCGAGAAGATCGAGCTTCGCCCCCGCCCCACGCAGGTCCTGGCGCTGTCCCTCCCGCGCGACACGCTCGCGTCGCTGCGCCGCGTCGCCGTGTGGCGCGACATGCGGCCCGAGGCGCTGCTGAAGCTCTACATCGGCCAGGGGCTGCGGCAGGACGTGTCGCGGTTCTCCTCGGCGCGCATTCTGGAGACCACCGCCGAGGTCCTGGCGCGCCACATCCCGTCCGAGGAACAGCGCTCCGCGATCATCCGCGAGATCGAAGGGGAGGCGCAAGCAGATTGAACCGGGTTGCGTCCCACTCGAGCTGGGCGACCCAAGGATCAACGAGCGCAACAGGTTGAGCGATGAGCAGCCAAGCTTCCGGTAACAATCCCCCGCGCACGTGGACGGATGCTGAGATCGATGCCATTGCGGATGCGGACGTGGAATTTCCCACGATCACGGAAGAGGATCTGGCCCGTGCCGTGGCAGTATCCGCGTCGGGCAGAACCAAGGTTCCGATTTCGATCCGGATCGATGAGCTGGCCTTCGAGGCGATCAAGGCCGAAGGTCCGCGTTACCAGACGCGGATCAACGACCTGATCGTCGCGTATGCGCAGGGGACAACGTGCGCCCTGCGCCCGGATGTCGTCGAGGGGTTTCAAGCATTCGGCGGGGATTGGGTAGCTCGGATCAACGACGTACTCGAAGAGCATCTTCGTCACCAATCCAGCGGCGAGTCGCGTCAACAGCAGTGAGCACGGTCGCGTTGCGTGCCCTGCTCGCATCGGCGGTACCGTATGCCGCCCTGGCGATCTTCATGGGGCACGCGATCTACGGGCTGTACCTCGACCTCAAGGTCGGGGAGTATCGCACGCCCGAGCAGCCGCCGAAGCCGGAGCGGTGGAATGCGCGGTACTATGCGCCCGGTGCCGAGCCGTGGCTCGCCCGTTGGGAGCGCTGGCACCGGTGGAAACCCGCGGTGTGGCTGGGGTGCCTCGCAGGTGGCAACCTGCTCTACTGGCTGCTGAAGCCGTAGCTGGACGCCACTAGAAGCGCGGGCGCGGGAGCCAGGTGTCGGAGCGGGCCCAGGCCTGCTGGAAGGCGGCGAGCGCCCCGTCCGCGTCCACCGTGCGGCGCTGGGCGCGGAGGGCCTGCTCCAGGCCGACGAGGCTCCACCCGTTGTGCGGGCGGCGCTCCAGGGCCTCGCGAAAGACGCGCTCGGCGTCGGCCGGCCGGCCCTGCTCCAGGAGGAGCGTTCCCAGCCAGTCGCGCGCGGCGAAGGGGAGCGGCTCGGGCTCGTCGTACGTGAGGGCGTCCTCCATGCGGGCGGCTTCGCGGAAGGCGGCGACCGCATCGTCGGTGCGGCCTTCCGCGCGCAGCAGCTCGCCGCGCAGGATGGCGCTCACTACGCCGAGGAGGCGCGCGGGCTGGTGGACGCGGAACATGCGCGCGGCCGGCGCGTGGCGGGCCAGCGAGTCCACGAGCGCGAGGTAGGCGCGCGCGCTGTCCGGCCGCGAGAGGCGGAGATGGGCGTGGCCGCGCGCGAACGCCCACAGCCCCTGGTGGATGGGGTGCACGGGGGCGGTGGTCAGCTCCAGGATCTCGTCGAAGCGGCCGAAGCGCAGGAGGACGAGCGAGTGCAGCCCGGCGCCGTCCGCGGGCACCAGCTTCGTGTAGTCCCTGGCGGCCTGCAGGGCGAGCGCGCCCTGACCATCCATGGACGCGGAGAAGAGGAGCATGTGCAGGTTGTGCGAAGGGTAGATGGAGATCCCCTCGCCGACCGCCGCCCGCTGGTCCGAGTGCCACGCCTGCACGTTCACGCGCGTTGCGTCGCCCCAGCGCCCCACGCGGTTGTAGGTGTGCGACGGCATGTGCAGGATGTGGCTCGCGCCGGGGATGGCGCTCCCCAGCAGGTCCGCACACCGCTGCGCTTCGCGGACTTTGGGCGTGGTCTCCGTGGCGTGGATGTAGAGGTGGCAGGCGCCCGGGTGTGCGACGTCGCGCGCGAGCACCTCCTCCAGCAAGTCGTGGATGCGCGCAACAGAGGGCTTTGTAAGCGGCCAGACACCGCGGCGCGGCTCCAGGAGCATCAGCGCGTCGGCGTACAGCGTCGCCACCTCGTCGTTCCGCGGCGCGCTCCGGTACACCCCGGCCATCGCGTTCACGAAGGCGGTGTCCAGGCTCTTTCGCCCCGCCGGGCCGTGCGCGGGGAGGTAGCGGACGGCCATCGCTTCGGCGAGCGCGCGCTCCACGGCCGTGGAGCGCACCCGGGCGAGCGCGCGGGCGCGGGTGGCGGCGGCGTGCGCGGCGGGCGCGTCGGCGTCTTCCATGGGGCCGTTCAGGTACGGGCCCATCGACCACGCCTCGCCCCACCAGCACATCGCGCACTCCGGGTCGCGGCGCCGCGCCTCCACGAACGAGCGGCGCGCTTCCTCCGGCGCGAACGAGTACATGAGCCGCACGCCCTGGTCGAAGTACGCCTGCGCCTCCCGCACCCGCGTCGACACGGGCCACGTGAAGCTGCCGAGCACGCCCGTGTAGATCGGGATCGCGCTGCGGTCCGACGATTGGGCAGCGACAGGATGCGCCGCGACGGCCATCCCGATCGCCATGGCAAGGCAGAGGCGGAGCGCGGCTGGCTTCAGCGGCATCGTGAGGGGCTGGGTCGAAGAGGAAACGTCATGCGCCGGGTCAGGCGGGTGCGGCGTCGTCGAGGTCGCGCCCACGCCATTCAGGGAGGAGGAGCGCGCCGACGATGGCGACGCCAAAGAACCCCGCGAACGTTCCGAACACCGCGCCCGAGCCGCCGGCGGCCATCAGCGGCGGCACGGCGAGCGGGGCCAGGATCGAGGCGATCCGGCCGAAGCCGGCGGCCCACCCGGCGCCCGTAGCGCGCACGGCGGTGGGGTACACCTCGGGAGTGGCGGCGTACACCGCGCCCCACGCGCCCAGGTTGAAGAAGGAGAGGAGGCACCCCGCTATCAGGATCTCCTCGCGCGAGCCGGCGCGGCCGAAGAGGAGCGCCGCCAGGGCGGATCCTGCCAGGAAGGTGGCGAGCGTGGGACGGCGGCCCCACTTCTCGATCAGGTACGCGGACACCGCGTAGCCGGGAAGCTGCGCCAGCGTGATGATGAGGGTGAACTGGAACGACTTCACCAGCGAGAATCCGCGCGCGGTGAGGATCGACGGGAGCCAGATGAAGGCGCCGTAGTAGGCGAAGTTGATCCCGAACCACACCAGCCAGAGCGCCAGCGTGCGCCGCGCCAGCGCCGCGCGCCAGAGCGTCCCCAGCCCCACGCGCTCGGCGACGTGGGTCGTGACCGGAGCGGCCTCGGCGGGGTGCTCGACGCCGGCCGCGGCCTCGAAGCGGCGCACGGCGGCCTCCGCCTCGTCCACGCGACCGCGGCTCTCCAGGAAGCGGACCGACTCCGGCAGCGCGCGGCGCACCACCCCGGAGTACAGCGCTGGGACGGCACCGAGGGCGAACGCCCAGCGCCACCCCGCCGGCGAGCGGGGGATGACGTAGCTGCCGATCAGCGCGGCCAGGATCCACCCGAGGGCCCAGAACGCCTCCAGCCCCACCACCACGCGCCCGCGGATGCGCGCCGGCGCGAACTCGCTGATGAGCGTGGAGGCCACCGGGAGCTCCGCCCCAAGTCCGAAGCCGATCAGGAAGCGGAACGCCAGCAGCGACGTAACCGACCACGACGCGGCCGCGGCTCCCGTGGCCAGGCCGTAGACGAGGAGCGTGCCGGCAAACACCGTGCGCCGCCCCCAGCGGTCCGCCGCGCTCCCGCCGACGGCCGCGCCCAGCGCCATCCCCACGAACCCCACCGACCCGATCCACGCCACCGTCGCGGGCGACAGGTGCCACTGCTGCGCGAGGGCGGCCATGATGAACGAGATCAGCCCCACGTCCATGGCATCCATGGCCCACCCGGCCCCCGCGACCACCAGGAGGCGGCGGTGGAGGCCGGTGAAGGGGAGGCGGTCGAGGCGTGCGGAGCGGGTCAGCGGCATTGGCGTCGGATTACGTGGAACGGCAGCCTCACACAGAGCCACAGAGGCAAACTACAAGGAGAGGAGGGTATCCGCGGCTCCTCTGTGGTCTTTCCGCGTCCTCTGCGGCTCTGTGTGAAATCGCTGTTCATGGTGCCCAGCGGTCGCGCGCTTCGTCCAGCGTGCGCACGATCTCAGAGGTGTCGACGCGCGGGGGCTCGGGGTCCCAGACGGGGGCCTGGGCGGCGAAGCGGGAGGCGAGGTCGTCGTAGAAGGAGTGGAGCCAGGCGCCAAAGCGGGCCAGGCCCGGCGACTGGGCCATGAGGCGGAGGTGGGCGCTTCCCACGTCCACTGTCATGCGCATGCCTTTGTGCCGCCGCTCGGTGGTCGCGCCGATGAAGGGCGGCGCGGTGCGCGTGTTGCCCCCCTGCCGCGCCGTGATCTCCATCGCGGTGATCTCGGTGTTCGACGGGAGGCCGCCGGCGCGCGACTCCAGCATCCACTCCCACTCCTGCTCCGTCTCGCCGGACACGGAGCCGAACCAGACCGTGTGCGGCGCCAGCCTGCGCAGCACCTTGAGGATACGCTGCACCTGGTCCAGATCCGTGGCTTTCATCGGTAAGGGAGGCCCGCCGTTTCCGTGGTCAATTGTACAGGAGGGACGACGCGCGGCTCCCGCGGAAGATCTCCGCCTGGCGATCCCAATCGGCCAGCAGCGCAGGGAGGGTGCCGTCCTCGATGGCGCTGCGCACGCGCTCAGTCCCTGCCAGCCGGTCCATCGTCCCGCTCCAGCGGAAGTGCTGCGGATGGCGCCGCCGGATCGCGTCGATGGCGATCAGCGCCGTGCGGACAGGGCGGTAGCTGGCGCGATCGGTCAGGATGAAGCGCACGCCGGCGACGGTCTGGCCGGGGAACTTCGCCACGCTCCTCTGGATCGGATAGCGCACCGCCTGGAAGCGGACGCCCGGGAGCCGCATCCGGTTCAGCTCCGCGGCGACGGCGGGGGCGTCGAGCCACGGGGCGCCCGCCTGCTCGAAGGGAAGGTCGGTGCCGCGGCCCTCGGAGAGGTTCGTCCCCTCGAAGAGGACGGTGCCGGGGTAGTGGATCGCCGCCTCCAGCCGCCGGATGTTCGGCGACGGGTTCAGCCAGGGGAGGCCGGTTGTGTCGAACCACGTGGAGCGCCGCCACCCCTCCACCGGCACCACCGTCAGGTCAGCGCCGATGTTGAAATCCTTGTTGAAGAGCCGCGCCAGCTCGCCCGCCGTCATCCCGTGGCGCAGGGCGATCGGGTACATCCCCACGAAGGTGGCGTGCTTCGGCTCCAGCATCCCGCCCTCCACCACCTCGCCGCCGATGGGGTTGGGGCGGTCGAGTACGATGAAGGGGATGCCCTTCTTCTTCGCCGCCTGCATCGCCAGCGCCATCGTGGAGACGTAGGTGTACGTCCGCGCGCCCACGTCCTGGATGTCGAAGACGAGCACGTCCACATCGCGCAGCATCGCCTCGGTGGGCTCGCGCGTGTCGCCGTAGAGGGAGTGCACGGGGAGCCCCGTCTTCTCGTCGCGTCCGGAGGGGACGACGTCGCCGTCCGCCAGCACGCCGCGGATGCCGTGCTCCGGCCCGAAGAGCGACACCAGCCTGATGTGCGGCGAGGCGGCCAGCAGGTCGGCCGAGCTGCGCCCCTGGCTGTCGACGCCCGTGTGGTTCGTGATCAGCCCCACCCGCTTTCCTACGACAGCGACGGGCGGGCGCTCGAGGAACACTTCCACGCCCGGGCGGATCTTCGTGGTCTGCGCGGGCTCGGGTGCGCCGGGCTCGGCGGGAGCACACGCGAGCACCAGGAGCGCGGGGAGGGCGATGTGTCGTTTCATGCGGGCATCATAGGGCGGGGGGCGCGGCGCTGCAATGCGATGCGCGCGTTTGCGGCGCACGGGGGGCGGCGTCGGGGGGCGGCGCGGGTTCCGGGCGCATGGCACGGGGGACGGCGTCGGGGTGGCATGGGGGACGGGCGCACGGCATCGGGGGCGCCGCGTCCGGGGCGGCAAGGATGGACGCACGGCACCGGGGGCTGAAGCCCCCGGCTGGAACGACGGAAAGACCGCTGAAGCGGTCTCGTCAGTCACGGGTGTGGTAGCATCGTGTAGGGCAGTTGTAACGCCCCCTCTCTCGATGACAGGAGGGCGGAGCCCTCTCCTGTTATCGGGAGAGGGGGCAGCGAGGAACGAGCGGGGGTGAGGGCATCGAGTGTCCGCCTTTGGGACGCCTGAATCCCGATGGCGGGCCGGGCGTCGCGGAGCCATTTCGTTATCCCGTTTGATTGCAACGAGTTACGATCTGGGCCAAAAGGGTCCGATCCTCGCCTTATAGGTGGCCGAACCCGATGGAACCTACTCCTTATCACACACGAGGCCCGCCATGCTGCAGATCATCATCAACCTCCCGGTCATCAACGCGTTCGTCGCTCCCCGCGGTGTCGTCCCCGGCCTTTCCGGCTGGCGTCGTGGCGGCTTCAACGGGTATCCGCGTGCGGTCTGAAAACGGCAGGGCTCACGCGGAGCCGCAGAGACACGGAGAGATGGTCTTCTCCGCGCCGCTGCGCCTTCGCGTGAGCCAGGCTGTCGTTGTTCCTTTGCGTCTCCGCGTGAGACCGAAGTTCTACGCGCCGCGCGCGGCTTCGTAGCCCGCGAGGCACCCCGCCGACAACGCGATCGCGCCCAGGTACCCGCCGGCGACGTCGGACGCCCAGTGCTTCTCCTCCAGCACGCGCGCGCCGGACATCACGAGCGGCACCGTGAGGGCGAGCGGAAAGGTGATGGCGGCAGGGGCCAGCCCCTCGCGCGCCAGCACGTACGCGGTCGCCAGGGAGACGGCTCCGGGGCCGAATGCATGGCCGCTCGGAAAGACGGGGCGGTCGGGCGGATGGCCCGGAGGCGGTGGCGGCTGGGGAAGCCAGCGGTCGAAGGCCGGGTTGAGCCCCCGCGCCGCCGCGGCCGCCAGGAGGATCGCGCCCACGCCCGCGCCGCGCGAGCGGAGCGCCCCCGGCTCGCGAGCACCGGGCGCAGCGAGCACGAACACCGAGGCGCACAGCGCCGCGGGCACGTAGTTCCGCTTCTTCCCCGCGGGCGCGATGGCGGCCGCGGCCTCCCGCACCGGGTGGTCCTCGGGGACGGCGGTGGCTTCGTGCAGCGCCTCGTCGGCGTCCGCGGTGTCGCGCCGCGCGACCGCGGCGGCGAGGCGCCCGAATCCGGCCCCAGCAATCAGCGCCACGACGGCCAGGGTGAGCGCGCGCCCGCGGCCGGACGTTGCATCGTTGGAATCGCGTCTGTTCATGCGGACGCGCAAAGCCAAATCCGTACCGCCGGCCCCGCCGCCGTGGTACAGCGCATCAGACCCGGTCCTGGGGAACCGCTCCGCCGCCCGCGTCCAGCCGACGGCCGCGCCCGCGCGTGATCCGCTCGTGCAGCTTTGCCACAAGTGGCGTGAGCACCAGCGTGGCGGCGATGCGGAGCGGCTGCGTGAGCTTGGTCGCGAGGTAGGCCGCGGCGAACGTCCCCGCGTTCCCCGCCGCCCCCGCCGGCCGCCACCCCATGCGGATCGCCATCCAGCTCCCCACCAGGGTGGCCACGAAGATGACGAGGTACACCGCGATCGCCACGCGGCCGTACTCGGCGAGCAGTTCCTTGAAGTTGATTTTCATCCCTCCATCCTAACCGGCGACCGCTCCCGCCGTCCAGCGGTCGCGGTTCCTCCTCCGTGCCTCCGCGCCTCCGCGTGAGACCCGCGGTTTCCTAACCGAGCATGCTTCCTGCGCTTGCGCGCGTACACCCTTTCCGCGGGCGCGCCTGCGCTCCGGCCACTCCAGGCGACGCAGAGGCATGGGGATCTCGCTCAATCCGAAGCACCTGAAGCTCTACGCCGAGCTCGCGAAGCTGTTCATCAAATACGGCCGCAGCGACATCGTGAACACGGCCGGCCTGGACGCCGTGGTGGAAGAGCCCACCGCCGCCGAGACCGCCGCGGCGGTGCCTGAAGCGGAGGCGCTCGCCGCGGACCTGGAGCGGATGGGGCCCACCTTCGTCAAGCTCGGCCAGCTCCTCTCCACGCGCCCGGACCTGGTGCCCGAGGCGTACATCGACGCGCTCTCGCGCCTGCAGGACAAGCTGGAGGCGTTTCCGTACGAGGAAGTGGAGCGCATCGTCCAGGAGGAGCTGGGGCAGACGATCGGCGAGGCGTACGCGGAGTTCAATCCGAAGGCGATGGCGGCGGCGTCGCTGGGCCAGGTGCACCAGGCGACGCTGCACGACGGCCGGCGGGTGGTGGTCAAGGTGCAGCGCCCCGGCGTGCGCGACCGCATCACCGACGACCTGGACGCGCTGGAAGAGGTCGCCGCGATGGCGGAGCGGCGCACCGAGGTGGGGCAGCGCTACGGCGTGCTGGGGCTGATCCAGGAGTTCAGGCGCAACATCCTGGACGAGCTCAACTACAAGAGCGAAGCGGCCAACCTCGCCACGCTCGGTCGCAACCTGGCGCAGTTCGACCGCATCGCGATCCCTTCCGCCATCGACGAGCTGACCCGCACGCGCGTGCTCACCATGGAGTACGTGCGCGGGCGCAAGATCACGGAGCTGAGCCCGCTCCGGCACATGGAGATCGACGGCGTCGCGCTGGCCGAGGAGCTCTTCCAGGCGTACCTCAAGCAGATCCTGGTGGACGGCTTCTTCCACGCCGACCCGCACCCCGGCAACGTCTTCGTGACGACGGACGGCCGCGTCGCGCTGCTGGACCTGGGGATGGTGGGGCGCATTCCGCCCTCCCTGCAGGACCACCTGCTGCGCCTGATGCTCGCCGTGGCGGACGGCAACGGCGAGGAGGCGGCGCGCATCTCCATCGCCATGGGGTCCCCGCTGGAGGGGCTCTGGGAGGAGGAGAAGTTCGTACGCGAGGTGACGGAGCTGGTGAGCCGCTTCTACGGCGCCACCGCTCGGGAGATCGAGCTGGGTCGCGTCGTGATCGAGCTGACCAAGATCGCCGCCACCTCGGGCATCATCCTTCCCAGCCAGATCAGCACGCTGGGCCGGGCCTTCCTGGCGCTCGACCAGGCCGGCCGCACGCTGGACCCGGAGTTCGACCCCAACGCGGCCATCCGGCGCCACTCGTCGGAGGTGATGCAGCAGCGGATGCTGCGCAATGCATCGCCCGCCGCGATGTTCGCCAACCTCCTGGAGCTGAACGAGTTCGTGCAGCGCCTCCCCGGCCGGCTGAACCGCGTGCTGGACTCGGTGGCGGAGAACGAGCTTGAGGTGGGGATCAGGGTCAAGGAAGAGGTCTGGATGATGGAGGGGCTCCAAAAGATTTCCAACCGCATCACGGTCGGCCTGGTGCTCGCGGCGCTGATCATCGGCGCGGCGATGATGATGCGCGTGGACACGCCGTTCCGCATCATGGGCTACCCGGGGCTCGCGATCCTGCTCTTTCTGGCGGCGGCGGTGATGGGGCTGTTCCTGGTCATCACCATCCTGATGACGGACGTGCGGGGGGAGTCGGGGAGGAGGAGGGGGAAGGGGAAGACAGGGTGAGGGTGGGGGTGGTCCCTTCAATTCCGGCGGTTGAAACCGCTGCAACAACCGCGGGAAACCTGCCTTCGCAGGTTGCGGGGGCGGGGGTGGTGCCGGTCGATGGGTTTCGGGGCGCCGGCGGCGGGCGGCGACGCGGCGGAGGCTGGGTTTGTGCGGTTGTTGGCGGAAGATTTTTCGGTAACCACCTTCGGAGGCGCAGATGGAAGCGGAGATTCTCGCTCGTGAGTTCGCGAGCCGCGCGGTGCCGCACCACGGCGGCCACCTGCTGCTCACGGCGACGGACGCGATCCTGTTGATCAACAGGGCCGCCGAGGCTGGCGTTCCCATCGTGCGCGTCGATGGGCTGCGGCCCGGCGCCGATGGGGCCGCGCCGGCTCGCGACGAGACGGCGGACTTCTCGGCGGCCGCGGGTGATGGGCACGGGTGCTGGACCGAGGCGGAGGAGTTCGTGCGGGCGCGGTTGGAGCGGGAACTCGTATTCGAGTTGACCCTGGGGCCTGATCCCATCAACGCCGCCTGATAGCGGGGCGTGGATGAAGAACGGGGGAGCGGCCTGGCTGGCCGCTCCCCCGTTTCGTTCACCGCGTTGGGCTCATGTGCCGGTGTTGCCGGTGCCACCCGAGCCGCCGGTGGTGTCGATGCTGCCCGAGGCATGGAACCCTCCGCCGCCGCCACCCGCGCTCCCGGACGCGCCGCCGGTGCTGCCCGAGGCATTCATTCCGCCCGTTCCGCCGGACGCGCCACCCGAGGACGAGCCGCCGGATGAATGCCCGGAGTAGCCGAACTCCACGTAGCCGCGCACGTCCGGCCACGAGCCGTGCTGCTGCGACTGCTCGCTGCCCCAGTGGCTCTGCAGCTCGCCCTCGACCTGGTGGAAGGCGCGGCCCTGGTAGTCCGGGTTCTGGCCCGCCATGTGGCCGAACTGGTAGAGCGGGCGCACCTCCTCGTAGCTGCGCGCGCGGCCCTGCGTGCTCCCCTGCGCGCTGATCCCGCCCGAGTGGTCGCCGCCCGCGGTGCTCCCCGACGCGTGCATCGAACCCGACGCGCCGCCGCCCGACATGCTCCCGGTCACGCCACCCACGTGGCCGCCGGTGGACGCCTGCCCAACGCCCTGGGCGCGCCCCTGCGCCTCGAAGTGGGTGCGGCAGCGGTTGTCGGCCTCGCTGTTGAAGGAGGCGTGCACCGAGCCGCCGCCCCCCTGCTGCGCGTTCCCCGCCTGGGCCCACCAGCCGCCCATGTTGTTGAGCATGGGCCCGAACATCGACATGGCGTTGTCGGCCATCTGGCCCAGCATGCCGCCCAGCCCCTCGCCGATCTTCTGCATGTTGCCCTGGTTCCCGGCACCTCCGCTTCCGCTCTGCTGCATCGGGCCCCTCCTCGTCATCATAAGTCGTTTGGATCGTGCGACTTCCACCCCACCCCGGGCGCCGCGGAGGGGCAAGAAGCAGGCCGCATGCAATAACTTATTACAAAGATTGTGCAAGGCGGAACCCCCGTGCTCCGCCCCTCGAAACCTCCCGGCACGCCTGATGCGAACGGGACCGCCCCCGTCACCCGCGCGGGTGGCAGGCGACCTCACAGAACAAGGAGCTCACGCATGCGCGCGATGGTTTACCGTGGCCCGTACCGGATCAGGGTGGAGGAGAAGGACATCCCGCCCATCGAGCACCCCAACGACGCCATCGTGCGCGTCACCATGGGGGCGATCTGCGGATCGGACCTTCACCTGTACCACGGCCTGGTGCCCGACACCCGCGTGGGGACGACATTCGGTCACGAGTTCATCGGCGTGGTGGAGCAGGTGGGCTCGTCGGTGCAGAACCTGAAGCCGGGCGACCGGGTGATGGTGCCCTTCAACATCTTCTGCGGCTCCTGCTTCTTCTGCGCGCGCGGGCTGCAGGGCAACTGCCACAACGCCAACGCCAACGCCACCGCGGCGGGGGCCATCTACGGCTACTCGCACACCACGGGCGGCTACGACGGCGGCCAGGCGGAGTTCGTGCGCGTCCCCTTCGCCGACGTCGGCCCCACCATCATCCCCGAGTGGATGGAAGACGAGGACGCCGTCATGCTCACCGACGCCTGCCCCACGGGGTACTTCGGGGCGCAGCTCGGCGAAATTCGTGAGGGCGACGTGGTGGCGGTGTTCGGCGCGGGGCCGGTGGGGCTCTACGCCGCCAAATCCGCGTGGCTGATGGGCGCGGGGCGCGTCATCGTCATCGACCACATCGAATATCGCCTGGAGAAGGCGCGCAGCTTCGCCCACGCGGAGACGATCAACTTCACCGAGCACGACGACCTGATCGTGTACATGAAGAAGATCACCGACCACCTGGGCGCCGACGTGTGCATCGACGCGGTGGGCGCCGAGGCGGACGGCGCCGTCTTCCAGCACGTGAGCGCCACCAAGTTCAAGCTGCAGGGCGGCTCGCCGGTGGCGCTGAACTGGGCGATCGACTCGGTGCGAAAGGGCGGCACCATCTCCATCGTGGGCGTGTACGGCCCGCTCTTCAGCGCCATCAAGTTCGGCGACGCCTTCAACAAGGGGCTCACGCTGCGCATGAACCAGTGCCCGGTGAAGCGCCAGTGGCCGCGCCTCTTCGAGCACGTGAAGAACGGCTACCTGAAGCCCAGCGAGCTGGTGACGCACCGCATCCCGCTGGAGCACATCGCGGAGGGGTACCACATCTTCTCCTCGAAGCTGGACGGCTGCATCAAGCCCGTCGTCATCCCCAACGCGCACTGCTGAGGGAGAGCGAACCATGCCTTACACCCACGAAAAGCCCCCCCTCGCCATCCCGGTGGAGGAGCTGCGCCGGCGGATCCCCGGCTGGGGCGTGGACCTGGACCCGGCGGACCGCCCCTCGCACCCGCAGGAGCGCTTCGACCCCACGCTGAACGGGGCGCACTGGCACTTCCCGGAGCGGCAGGAGGAGAAGTGGCCGCGCGAGAGGTCGATCGAGCACAAGTTCCTGACGCCGGTCTTCGGCACCTCGTGCCCGCCCAAGGGCCTGTCGGGGGTGATGCGGAAGTGGGCGTACGCGTCGTACAGCGAGGCCACGGCCGCGCACTGGCTCATCCTGATGGCCGCCGACCGGGTGGACGCGCTGGAGAGCAACCTGGGCTCGCTCCTCACCGGCCATCCAGACAACCCGATCACCGAGTCGGGCGTGCTGGGCGAGCTCAAGGCGCACCCAATCCGCTCGCGTATCGGCCAGGGCCGCGCGGACCTGAAGCACACGTGGATGGACCCGCTCATCGTGGCCGCCCCGTGGGTGATCGCCGGCGGCCTCGCCTACGCCGGGGTCCGCGCCCTCACCGGCGGCCGCGACCGCTGACCTCCGCGCGCCCGGCGTGACGAAGGCCCCGCACCCGGATTCGGGTGCGGGGCCTTGGTTTTACAGCAACCGCGCCTCACACAGAGCCACAGAGGGAACAGCAAGAACAGCAAGAACAGCGAGAGGTTCTCTGTGCCTTGTTGTTCCTGGCTAGCCCCTATAGACGCCACCTCCACGGCGTAGAGCTACATTAGAGCGCCCTCGCAACATGGAGTCCCTGATGACCGATTTGATGGAGCGAATCACCATTGACCCTGCAGTCCGAAGTGGGAAGCCCGTGATTCGCGGCACACGCATCACCGTCGCGGATGTACTGGAGTACCTCGCGAGCGGGATGACTCCGGAAGAGGTGCTCGCCGACTTCCCCGACCTCGCCGCGGATGATATTCGGGCCGTTCTGGCCTTCGCCGCGAGTTGAAGGTGGGCCGACGCATCACACGGTCGAGCCTATTGTGTCTCGCGCCAAACAGGTCGGTAGCACGCCTGGCCGCTTTCACCTGCGAAGTCCAGAGGCGCGCGTGGAGACGTTATCTTCTGAAAACTTGTGAGGTTAGCCAACGAAGCGCTGCTACCTTGTGGCAAATGCCAATACGTATATATTCCCCTACGAAGCCGTCGCCGAAGCCGATCCGCTGGGTGGGGTCATCGCTAGAGGATCTGAGTGCCCTGCCGACCCTTGTGAAGCGCGCATTTGGATTCGCGCTCCGAATGGCGCAGGACGGCGGGAAGCACCCGGACGCGAAACCGCTCCATGGCTTCCACGGAGCAGGGGTGCTGGAGGTGGTGGAGGACCATGCGGGCGACACCTACCGGGCCGTCTACACGGTGAGGTTTGGGAGCGCGGTGTACGTCCTGCACGTCTTCCAAAAGAAGAGCAAGCATGGCATCGGCACCCCGAAGCACGAGACGGATCTAATCCGTGCTCGGCTCGAAGCCGCCCGGCGGATGCACGAAGGTAGATAGGCGCGGAACCTGAATCGCAGGCGCGAGAGAAGATGAACGACGACATCCGCATCACCGAGGGCAGCGCGAACGTCTTCGCGGATCTAGGGCTGGCTGACGCCGACGAACTGCTGGCGAAGGCGGACCTCGCGATCGCGATCGTCCGTCGTGTCGAGGAGCGCGGACTTACGCAAGCGGACGCCGCACGTCTGCTTCGCACCACTCAGCCGCGCATCTCGGACCTGCGCCGCGGCAGGTTGGACCGATTCTCCATCGACACCCTCCTGCGCCTTCTCACGCGCCTGGGTATGGACGTCGAGCTGCGCTTCACACCCAAACAGGACGAGACGGCGCGCGTCCGGGTGGTGGACCCCGCTGCATGACCAGAGGCACAGAGAGATCCTCCTCTCTGTGCCTCTGTGCCTCTGTGCCTCTGTGTGAGCCATGCAGTTGCAGTTCTCTCTGCGCCTCCGCGTCTTCGCGTGAGACCCGCTGTTCAGGGTTTCGGCGCTTCGGGGGCGCGGACGGTCGGGTACTTGATGCCCAGCTGCTCCAGGTACGTGCGGTAGCGCGTGGGATCGTAGTAGAACCGCCGCATGTCGGGCCGGTAGCGCTGCATCACCTGGGCGTTCATGTACACGGGCGGCTGGTCGCCGGGGCGGATCAGCGGCTCGTACTTCACATCCTTTGTCTGCACGTTGCGGAAGTAGCTCCACGCGCTGTCCACCAGGGCGCGCCTGGTCATCAGGTCCAGCAGCGTCATGGCCGTGGCCTTGGCGCCGGCGGTGGCGCCCTTGTGCGCGATGGGCGTGGCCATGGCGATCGCGCTCGACCAGTTGTGCCCCGGCAGGTTGGGGATGTTGCTCGGGTAGCGCAGCGTGATGGTCGGCACCACCCACGAAATGTCGCCGATGTCGTCCGACCCGCCGCCGCGGTTCTGGTCGGGCGGCACGCCGCTGTCGATCTTGGCCAGCGCGGTGTCGAGGCCGGGCGTCTTTTCGTTGCCCAGTTCCTTTTGCACGGCGCGCGCGAGCGTCTGGTCGGCCTCGTCCCAGCGCGGAAGACCCACGCGGCGGATGTTGTCGTACATCGCCATCGCCACGGGACGGTTGAAGTGGCGCGGCCAGGCGGCGCCGAGGACCTGCATCGTGTCCAGCGTGGTGCCCGTCATCATCGTGGCGCCGCGCGCGATCTGGTTGCCGATCTCCCACAGCTCGCGGATGCGCGGGTACTCCACCTCGCGGAAGTAGTACCAGACGGCGGCCGTGCGCGGCACCACGTTGGGCTGGTCGCCGCCCTCGGTGATCACGTAGTGCGAGCGGTGCGGCAGGCGAAGGTGCTCGCGCCGGTAGTTCCACCCCGCGTTCATCAGCTCCACGGCATCCAGCGCGCTGCGCCCCCGCCACGGCGCTCCCGCGGAGTGCGCCGTCTCGCCCTGGAAGCGGTACAGCACGCTCACCAGCCCCGTGCCGTCCGACGGGCCGTACGAGACGTTCAGGTTGCTTCCCACATGGGTGAAGATGGTGACGTCCACGTCACGAAAGAAGCCGGCGCGGACGAACCACGCCTTGGCCGCCACCAGCTCCTCCGCCACGCCAGGCCAGATGCGGATGGTGCCGCCGATCCCCTCGCGCTGCATCACCTTCTTCGTGGCGATGGCGGCGGTGATGACCACGGGGAGCCCGGAGTTGTGCCCCTCCCCGTGCCCCGGCGCGCCCTCCACCAGCGGGTCGCGATAGGCCACGCCCGGCTTCTGCGACGCCTGCGGGATGCCGTCCAGGTCCGAACCGAGCGCGATGACGGGCTTCCCGGAGCCCCACGTCGCCATCCACGCGGTGGGAATCCCCGCAATCCCCTCCTGCACCGTGAAGCCGTTGCGCCGCAGGATGCCCACCAGGTAGCGCGAGCTCTCGCTCTCCTGGAAGCCCAGCTCCCCGTACGAGAAGACCTGGTCGACCATCTGCTGCGTAAAGGTGTGCATCCCGTCGATCTCGCGCGCGATCTCATCCTTGAGCGCGGAGATGCGCGCGGAGTCCAGCGGCGCGCGCTGCGCCACGGCGTTCGTCGTCGTGAGCGCGAGGGCCAGCAGGGCGGAGCCGATCAGGCGATGGAGGCGCATGGAGATCTCAGCTGTGGGGACGTCGCGGCGCGTCGTGTGGCATGGTTGCTACGCTATCGGCGGCGTGCGGCGCCTGTCAACCTGATCCTCCGGAGCTTGCGCGGGTGTCCACGAACCTTTACAAGGTAAAAGGATGAAGAGCCTCCTCCTCAGAATCGCCCTCGCAGCCACGGTGGGGCTCGCCGCGCCGCAGGTGGAGGTCGCGTGGAAGTGCCGCACGCCCCCCGCCGAGGGGCATGCGACGTCGGAGGGGTGCGTGTGGGCGCGGTCCTACCTCCCCCTCACGCGCCCCGTCTACTTCGTGCTCTTCGGCCTGCTCACCTTCGGCGCCCTCACCCTCTACACTCGCCTCGCCCGCGACGACCCGTAACGGCGCGCTGCATCGCGCCCGTGCGCCGCCTCACGGATCGATCACGGTGATCTCCTCAGGGCCTCTGGTAACGCCGCGGCGCGTTTCCGGATCTGCGCTGGCGTGGTCTGCGCGGCCGTGATCTTACAGACCGGCTTGCTTCTCCCGTCGTGGCAGATGACGTCGCGGATCGTCATCGAGTCGGCACTGACCCACTCGGCGAAGACGTCGCGCGGCCTCGGCGAGCGTCCGCTGTGCACCCGCTGGGGCTCGCCGAAATGCGCGTACCGCTTGCGGAGCGTCTCGAAATCTCCACGCCGCGTCCACGACATCGCACGCAGGATCCCGTTCTGAAACAGCAGGCCGTACGACCTTTCGCTGTCCACCGACAACCGCAGCTGGCTGCAGTACTCGTAGCCGGGGTGGGACTTGCACGAGATCAACTCCTCGCGTGGCACCCGCTCCCCCGCGATGCGCCTGGCCTCCGCATGGCGCATCCCGAGCTTGAACCGGCCGAGCTCCCCCATCGCGGCCGTGTCGGTCAGCACGGGACGCCGATTAGTGCAGCCCAGCACGAGCAGCCCGGCAATCGCGATGCAGAGTGGGCGCATGCCATTCCACGTGAATGGGTTTGTGAGACGGCGAACGAATCAGCGGTTTCGGTGCTTCGCCTGCCATTCCGCGAACTCGCTCGGGCGCAGGTGGTACCGTCCGGCGCTCCCCTCGTTAATCGCGTTCAGCAGGGAGATAGCCCACTGAGTAAACCCGTCCACCTCTTCTTCGGGAATCCCTCGTTGCGAGGCGTGCGCCCTCACCAAATCTTCGCGCGGCGGCTGCATGGCCAGGACGATCTCGCGGACCACGGCGGTCAGCTCGTTCCGATACTTCAGCCGCAGGGGGTCCGGCTGCACCAGCGAATCGCGGACGATCTTGTACTGGGCACAAGACCGGGCGTAGGCCCAGACGAACACATCGCGTAGCAGCTCAACCCGCTGCAGCTCGTAGATCCCCAGCGTACCCTCGACGTACGCTCGTTCGGGCACATCCACAAAGGACAGCGGGCACAGATTCTCACGGATCAGCGGGATGTTGGCGGCAAGGCGGGAAGTCCGCTTGTTCACGTCCGAGAACGGCTGGAGGTACGGGATCTGTACCATCGCAAAGAATGCCTGCTCGAATGGGTCAGGGATCGCCGCAGCCTTTTCAAGCAGGAGGTCGAAGGTGTCCTCGATGACCTGGGGGATAGCGACCGGCGTGTAGCGGGTCCCGGTGATCTGCACCGGCCGCCTGCGCAGCCTCCCTTCTTCGCCCGGATCCCCGAGCAGATTCTCGGCGAGCGCGCTGTGGAGCGTCGTGAGCGTGCGCCGGTCGAAGCCGATGATCTCGGCGCTGTCCACCAGCAGCTCGATGGCGGTCTTGTGGTTGAGGATCATCTGGGTGTTCTCGGCGTCCTCACCTTCCGCGCGCAGGCCGAACTGGATCAGATTCTGTGTGTCGAGGCGCGTATAGGTATTCCCCTCCAGTTTGCTGGAAGCCCACGCGAGATCGATGAGAAGCCGGTCGAAAATGTCACGCGCAAAGGTACCCGCGGGCCGATGCGGGTCCGGAGTGAGGCCCATCTCGTGAAGCTGCCGCCGGACGTCCTCCGGCAGGTACCAGGTGACGCCGGGCTCGTACCCTTCCAGGAAGCCGCGCTCGTACCCAACGGGTTCCCGGTGCATGATGTGCCGCCGGACCAGCCTGCGTACTTCGGCTCCGCCCTCCGACAGGGGAACGTAGTTTTCTTCCGCAACGATTGGCCTGGCAAAACTCGTATCGAGCCCCGCGGAGCCGGTTGATTCAGCCTCGTTCGGCAGGTATATGCGCCTAGCTGTTGCACCCCTGGCGATGATCCTCCCCTCGCGCACGAGTTCGTCGAGGCGCCTGTTCAGGGTACGCTTGGCGATCTGGCCCGGGTAGCGGCGCGTGTATTCATCGACCAGTTCCGTGACCGCCAATCCCTCCGGATGTTCGGAAATCAACGCCTGGACTTCGGCGAGTTCCCGTTCGATCAGGTGGCGTGGTGCCCTTGCCATGCGAGGTCCTGGTCCAGAAGCTTGCGCCATTTAAACTGCCATCACGCCATATAAGTACGCCATCACGCCATTAAAAACAAGCTTGCGCCATTTCCGGGTACCAGTAGTTCCACTGCCGAGAACCAGCCTACTCCGGCACCACGGCGGTCGCCTCGATCTCGACGAGGGCACGCGCCTCCAGCAGCGCCGCGACGACGACGACCGCCATCGCGGGATAGTGGCGGCCAAACACCTCCCGGTACGCATCACCCAGCGCGCGGCCGGTGGAGAGGTATGCGTCGCGATCGGTGACGTACCAGGTGAGGCGGGTGACGTGCTCCGGCCGCGCCCCCGCCTCGGCCAGGACGGCGGTGACGTTGCGCAGCGTCTGCCCCACCTGCGCGGCGAAGTCCTCCGTCTCGAACTCGCAGGTGCGCGGATTCCACCCGATCTGCCCCGCCGTGAACACGACGCGACCCGATGCCGCGATGCCGTTCGCGTAGCCGCGCGGCTTCGCCCACCCGTCGGGCTGGAGGATTTCGATCAAGAGGGGATCAGGGATCAGGTGGACGGGTCGCGCAGGCGGAAGCGCTGGAGCTTGCCTGTAGCGGTGCGCGGCAGGGAGGCGACGAACTCCACGCGGCGCGGATACTTGTAGGGCGCGATCTGCTGCTTCACGAACTCCTGGAGGGCCTTCACCGTGTCGTCGCCCGGCGTGTAGCCGTCGCGGAGGACGATGAAGGCCTTGACCACGTGCCCGCGCTCCTCGTCCGGCGCGGCGACGCAGGCGCACTCCAGCACCGATGGATGCTCCAGCAGGGCGTTCTCCACCTCCGGCCCGGCGATGTTGTAGCCGGAGGAGATGATCATGTCGTCGTTGCGCGCCTGGAACCAGAAATAGCCGTCCGCGTCCATTTTGTACGCGTCGCCGGTGATGTTCCAGCCGTTCTCCACGTACTTCGCCTGCCGCTCGTCGTCATCCAGGTAGCGGCATCCGGTGGGCCCGCGCACCGCCAGCCGCCCCAACTCGCCCGGCGCGACGGGGTGGCCGTCATCGCCCAGCAGCGTGGCGCGGTAGCCGGGCACGGGCCGACCCGTCGATCCCGGCCGGATGTCGTCGTCGGCGGCGCTGATGAAGATGTGCAGCATCTCGGTGGAGCCGATGCCGTCGATGATGCGCAGCCCCGTCGCCTCGCGCCACGCCTCGAACGTTGCCAGCGGGAGCGTCTCTCCAGCCGAAACGCACTTCTTCAGCGATGAGATGTCGAAGTCCTTGACCAGCCCGGACATCGCGCGGTACGCGGTGGGCGCGGTGAAGACGATGGTGGCGCGATGGTCCTGGATTCCCTGCAGAAGCTGGGGCGGCGTGGCCTGCTCCAGCAGCAGCGTCGCCGCGCCCGCGCGCATGGGGAAGAGGAGGTAGCCGCCCAGCCCGTATGTGAACGCCAGCGGCGGCGATCCGCAGAAGAGGTCGTCCGGCGTCGGACGGAGCACGTGCGCGGAAAAGGTGTCGGCTGACGCCAGGAGGTCGCGGTGGAAGTGCATCGCCCCCTTTGGCTGCCCCGTCGTCCCCGAGGTGAAGGCGAGGAGCGCCACGTCCTCGGCCGAAGTCTCCACGTTCGCGAACGTCGCCGGCTGCCGCGCCATCTGCGCCTCCAGCGAATCCGCGCCCTCCGCGCCGAACACGACCGTCCGCTCCAGCGACGGCGCGTGCGCCGGCATCTCCTCCATCAGCCGCGCATCGCACAGGGCGAAGCGGATGCGGGCGCGGCCCAGCAGCGTCGTGATCTCGCGCGAGCGCAGCAGCGGCATGGTGGCGACGACGATGCCGCCCGCCTTGAGCACGCCGAACCACGCCGCGGCCATCATCGGCGAGTTGAAGCCGCGCAGCAGCACGCGGTTGCCCGGCACCAGACCCAGATCGTCGCGAAGCACCCCGGCGATGCGATTCGCCTTCTCCATCAGCTCCGCGTACGTCCACCGTCCGCCGGGAAAGACGAGCGCCGTCCGGTCGCCATCGCCCGCGGCGACGCGTGCGTCCACCAGCTCCGCGGCGGCGTTGATGTGTGCCCGCCCCGCCAGAGCCGGCACGCCGGAGAGGTCGATCTCGGGCCACAACTCGCGCGGCGGAAGGTGGTCGCGCGCAAAGGTGTCCGCGTGCGCCGTGGGGGCGGCCTGCACCGTCGCCTCGAGCATGTGCGGCTCCGGGGTGGGATTGGTAGGGGCGCTTTCAGCCGGCGAGGAGCTGGCCGGCGATGACGAGCTTCTGGATCTCGGACGTGCCCTCGTAGATGCGGAGGGCGCGCACCTCGCGGTACAGCGATTCCACCACGCTCCCCGCCACGACGCCGCGCGCGCCGAGGAGCTGTACGGCGCGGTCGATCACCTGCTGGGCAGATTCGGTGGCGTGCAGCTTCGCCATGGCGGCCTCGCGGGTGACGCGCGGGGCGCCGCCATCGCGGGTCCATGCCGCACGGTACACGAGGAGCGCGCTGGTGTCCACGGCGACGGCCATCTCGGCGAGCGACGCGCGCGTGAGCTGGTGCTCGCTGAGTACGCTGCCGAACGCCTGCCGCGTCGTGGTGAACGCCACCGCCTCGTCCAGCGCACGCCGCGCGAAGCCCAGCGCCGCTGCCCCCACCGTTGATCGAAAGACGTCCAGCGTTCCCAGCGCCACTTTCATCCCGCCCCCCGCCTCACCGAGGAGGGCATCCGCGCCCACGCGGCACCCGTCGAAGTCGACCGTGCCCAGCGGGTGCGGCGCGGTGACGTCGATGCGCTCGGATACGCGCAGGCCGGGGTTGTCCGCATCCACCACGAAGGCGGCGAACCCGCGCTCGCCGGCCTCGGGAAAGCGCGTGAAGACGGTGTAGCGGTCCGCGATCCCAGCGTTGGAGATCCACGTCTTGCGCCCGTCGATCACGTAGCCGCCGTCCGCCCTCCGCGCCGTCGTCGTCATCGCCCCGACGTCGGAGCCCGCATCCGGCTCCGACAGCGCGAACGCCATCACCGCCTCCCCCGCCGCGACCGCCGGGAGCCAGCGGGCGCGCTGCTCATCGCTGCCAAAGAGCGAGATCGGCCCCGCGCCGAGCCCCTGCATGGCGAACGCGAAGTCGGCCAGCCCGGATGCATGTGCGAGCAACTCGCGGATCACGCAGAGGGAGCGCACCTCCAGCCGCTCGTGTGCGCCGCCCTGCGCGGCCGGAATCGCGTAGCGCAGCCATCCGCCCGCGGCCAGCCGCCGCACCAGCTCGCGGCACGTTGCGTCCACGTCCGCGTGCGAATCCGCCAGAGGCGCGATCTCGCGCGGGATCCACGCATCCAGCTCCGCCGCGAGCTGCCGGTGCCCCTCGTCGAAGAACGGCCACGACAGAAAGGTGCGATCAGGCATCGACGCGGCTCCAAACAGCGGCCTCACGCAGAGGCGCAGAGGCGCAGGAGAGAACTCCGCGAACACTCCCTGCGTCTCTGCGCCTCTGCGTGAGATGCAGTTTGCCGTTCCGCCCGCGCATCAATTCCCCTGGAATACGGGCCGCTCCTTGGCCGCGAACGCATGGTACGCGCGCGCGAAGTCCTCGGTCTGCATGCAGATGGCCTGCGCCTGGGCCTCGGCTTCGATCGCCTCGTCCACGCCCATCGCCCACTCCTGGTGGAGGCACTTCTTCGTCATGAAGTGCGCGAACGTCGGCCCCGCGGCGAGGGCGGAAGCGAGCTTGCGCGCCTCTTCCTGCAGGGCATCCGGCTCCACGAGGCGGTTGTAGAAGCCCCAGCGCTCCGCCTCCTCGCCCCCCATCGTGCGCCCGGTGAAGAGCAGCTCGGACGCGCGCCCCTGCCCGATGATGCGCGGGAGCATCGCGCACGCGCCCATGTCCGCGCCTGAAAGGCCCACCTTGGTGAAGAGGAACGCCACCTTGCTGCGCGCCGTCCCCAGACGCAGGTCGCTGGACATCGCCAGGATGGCCCCCGCGCCCACGCACGCCCCGTCGATGGCGGCGATCACGGGCTGCGGGCAGCCGCGGATGGACTTCACCAGGTCGCCGGTCATGCGCGCGAAGGCGAGCAGCTCGTCCATCTCCTTCCGCTCGCGCATCCCCACCAGCGGCCCGATGATCTCGTGCACATCGCCGCCCGAGCAGAAGTTGCCCCCCTCGCCCGTGAGCACCACCACCTTGACGTCCGTGGCGAACTGGAGCTGCCGAAAGGTGTCGCGCAGCTCGGCGTAGCTCTCGAAGGTGAGCGGGTTCTTACGCTCCGGCCGCGCGAGCGTCACCGTTGCGACCGGCCCCTCTACCTCCCAGCGGAACGAGGTGGGCTTGAGATCGGCGCCGAGGATCTTGGTGTTCATCGGTCGAATGCGGTTCCGGTGATGGTTCGGTGGGTGATGGTAGGAGAACTCGGGCGAGTAAACTCGCAGCAACAACTGCACAAAGTCCGCCTTCGCGGACTCCGGGTCCGATGCCGCGTTGCTCAAGCCGGCTTCAGCCGCCTTCCCGTGGTTCCAGCCGGGGGCTTCAGCCCCCGGTGTTCAGCGGCCGGGCCGAGCTCCGCCGGACGGTGCCCATCCATTCATGCAACCTGCGACGGCAGGTTTCCCGCCGTTGTTGCTGCGGTTTCAACCGCCGGGCCGCCCCGCCGGCGCCCGCCGTCCCTACACCTCCCCCCCCGCCACCGCCAGCGCCTGCCCCGTCACCCCGGACGCCGCGGGGGAGCAGAGCCACCCCACGGCCACGGCGACCTCGGCGGGGTCGACCAAGCGGCCCATCGGGTTGACGCGGGTGATCATCTTCCGCGCCTCCTCCTCCGTCTTCCCCAGCTCGCGCACCAGGTTGCCGACGGCGGCGGCGGCCATGTCCGTGTCGGTGTAGCCGGGGCAGACGGCGTTGACGGTGATCTTCAGCTTCGCCGTCTCCAGCGCGAGGGCGCGCGTGAGGCCGACGACGCCGTGCTTCGCCGCGGTGTACGCCGCCGTCTTGGGATAGCCGCGCAGCCCCGCCGTCGACGCCACGTTCACCACCCGCCCCCAGCGCGCCGTCGTCATCGCGGGGATCACCTCGCGCGTGCAGAGAAAGGTGCCGGTCAGGTTCACCGCCAGCATCCGGTCCCACACCTCGCGCGGCGTGTCGGCGAACGGGGTGGCGGCGGACTGGCCCGCGTTGTTCACCAGGATCGCCGCATCGCCCAGCTCGACGCGCGCGCGGGTGAAGGCTTCGCGCACCGAATCCTCCTCCGCCACGTCGCACGCGAGCGGCTGCACTCGCACCCCGTGGCGGTCGCGCAGGGTGGCCGCGTGCGCCTCCAGACGAGCCAGGTCGCGGCCCATCAGCGTGAGATCGGCGCCGAGCCGCGCCAGCTCTTCCGCGATCGCCGCGCCGATGCCGCGCCCCCCGCCAGTGACGACGGCGTGCTTGCCCACGAGGTAGCGGGACTCAGAGGCATGGGTCACGGCTGTCGCTCCATCACGCCCAACAGCGCCGCGAATATGAACATCAGCATGAGCGCGGCGAGGACCACGGCATCCAGGAACGTGAGCAACTGGACGAACATGTTCCAGAGGTTTCTGATCTTGATACGGGGCGGCATCAGATCCCGCCTCCTGCCAGCTCCGCCTTGCGCTGCACCAGCCGCTCGAGCTGCGTGCGCCCGCTGCCGTACTGCACGGGCCACCACTGGTCCGCGTAGCCCAGCTCGGCGGCGGCGTGGAGCGTCCAGTGCGGATCGGTGAGGTGCGGGCGGGCGAGGGCGCACAGGTCCGCGCGGCCCGCGGCGATGATCCCGTTCACCTGGTCCGCCTCCGTGATGTTGCCCACGGCGATCGTCGGCACGCGGGCCTCGTTGCGGATGCGGTCGCTGAACGGCGTCTGGAACATGCGCCCGTACACCGGCTTCGCGCCGGGCGAGGTCTGCCCGGCGGAGACGTGGATCACGTCCGCGCCGGCCGCGTGGAAGGCGCGCGCCACCTCCACCGAGTCGCCGCATCCCATCCCCTCCTCCACCCAGTCCGTCGCCGAGATGCGCACCGACATCGGGCGCTCTTCGGGCCACGCGGCGCGCATGGCGGCGAAGACCTCCAGCGGGTAGCGCAGGCGGTTCTCCAGCGAGCCGCCGTACTCGTCCGTGCGCGTGTTGCTGAGCGGGGTGATGAACGAGGAGAGGAGGTAGCCGTGCGCGCAGTGCAGCTCCACCATGTCGAACCCCGCCACGGCCGCCATCTCGGTGGCGCACACGAACTCGTCGCGCACGCGGTCCATCTCGGCGCGCGTCATCGGGCGGGGGACGGGGTTGCCGGGGGCCCACGGCTCGGCGGAGGGGCCGAGGACCTCCCAGCCGCCCTCCTCCAGCGGCTGGTCCATCCCCTCCCACATCAGCCGCGTGGAGCCCTTGCGCCCCGAATGGCCGAGCTGGAGGCAGATCTTGGCGGGCGTCCGCTGGTGCACGAAGCGCACGATGCGCGTCCACGCGGCGAGGTGCTCGTCCGCGTACATCCCCGTGCAGCCGAGCGTGATTCGGGCTTCGGGGGAGACGCACGCCATCTCGGTGAAGACCAGCGCGGCGCCGCCCAGCGCGCGGGCGCCAAGGTGCACCAGGTGGAAGTCGTTGGGCGTCCCCTCCTCCGCCGAGTACATGTCCATCGGCGCGACGACGACGCGGTTGTGCAGCGTCATCCCGCGCAGCTTGAAGGGCGTGAACATCGGGGGGATGGGTGCCGGCGGTTCGCGCTCCTCGGCGCGCGACGCGAACCATCGCTCCACGCCCTCCAGGTACGCGCGGTCGCGCAGGCGCAGGCTCTCGTGGCCCACCCGCTGGCTGCGCGTGAGGAGCGAGTACGCGAACTGCGGCGGATCGAGGTGCACGTAGCGGCGCACGTTCTCGAACCACTCCATCGAGTTGCGAGCGGCGTTCTGCAGCCGGACGGCGTCGGTGCGCCGCTCCTCCTGGTAGCTCGCCAGCGCCGTCGCCAGGTCGGGCTCCGCGTCCAGGATGCGGGCGAGCGCGATGGCGTCCTCCATCGCCAGCTTCGTCCCCGACCCGATGGAGAAGTGCGCCGTGTGCGCCGCATCGCCGATCAGCGCGACGGGGGCGGAGGCGCCCTGCATCGTGAACCAGCGCTCGTTGCTGACGCGCGTAAACGAGATCCAGGGCGAGCGCAGGTGCGGCGCGTTGCTGCGCAGGGCGTGCCCATCCAGCCACGGCGCGAACATCCTCTCGCACGCCGCCACCGTCGCCGCTTCGTCCATTGCATCGAAGCCGGCGTTGCGCCACGACAGTTCGTCGCACTCCACGATGAAGGCGGAGTTGCGGTCGTCGTAGCGGTAGGCGTGCACCTGGAAGACGCCGTGCTCGTTCTCGACGAAGATGAAGGTGAAGGCGTCGAACAGATTGGTCGTCCCCAGCCACACGAACCGCGCCGAGCGCACGTCCAGGTCAGGGCGGAAGTCGTCCGCGTACTTCGCGCGCAGCCGGCTGTTCACTCCGTCCGCGGCGACCACCAGGTCCACGCCTTCGAGCCCGGCGTCGTCGGCGACGTCCTGCTCGAAGCGGAGCTCGGCGCCGAGGGCGGCGGCGCGGTCGCGGAGGATCTGGAGGAGCTTGACGCGGGCGATGCCGGAGAAGCCGTGGCCGCCGGAGGTGATGGTGGTGCCGCGGAAGTGGATGTCGATGTCGTCCCAGTGCGCGAAGTGGTCGGCGATCTCGCGGTACGACTCGGGATCGGCCTCGCGCAGGTTGCCGAGCGTCTGGTCGGAGAAGACGACGCCCCACCCGAACGTGTCGTCGGCACGGTTGCGCTCGAAGACGGTGACGCGGCGCGCGGGGTCCGCCTTGCGCAGCAGGAGCGCCAGGTAGAGCCCCGCCGGCCCCCCTCCCACGATGGCCACGCTCAGGGGCTTGCGAGGGTCCACGCTCACGTCTCCACGGGTTGCTTGGAACGCTCGAATCCAGCGGTTAGTGTATCGGCTCGCGCGGCGGGCGGAAAGGGCTCGGAGAGGTGGAACTTTCGGATCGCACCGCCTGTAGGATGGCACGCCGCAGGACCCCCTTCCCCGTGCAGAGGAGACCCCGATGAAACGAGCCGTGCTTGCAGCCTCCTTCCTCCTGGGCGCCTGCGCCACCTCCAGCAGCTCCGTGGTGACCGCGGGCACGCCTGCCACGCTCCGCATCGATTCGCAGGGCGGCACCAAGGAAGTGCGCGTCGGCATGGCCGCGCCGGTTGCGCTCGCCGACAACCTCCTCGTTTCGCCGGACGTGGCATGGGCCCGCCTTCCGCAGGCGTTCGCCGCCGTAGGACTGGAGGGAGCGGTGCCGCTGGATGCGGAGCGGACCCTGGTCGTGGGACCAAAGCGCGTGAGCCGCCGGCTGGCGGGAGAGCGCATGTCGCGGCTGCTGAACTGCGGCGAGGGACTGGCGGCCCCCAACGCGGACACCCACTCGGTGATGCTCACCGTCTCGTCGCAGGTAGTGCCCGCCGGCACCGCCAGCCGCCTGGAGACCCGCGTGCAGGCCACCGCGACGCCCCAGGTATCCGGCGGCGCCATGGTCGCGTGCAGCACCACCGGCGTCCTCGAAAACCGCATCGCCGCCGAACTGCGCAAGCCGTAACGACACGCCGATCCCGGTACGGGCCGACCTGCGTGTCTGCCCACCCTTGCCGCCCCTCGACTGCCTGCGCAAAGTCGCTCCACTACCGTGTGTCGTCGCGGCGCGGGGATGCGCATCCGCACCACGCACATCGCGGCCCGCAATCACACGCGCCAACTTGCGGGCATGGCGCGCACTCCGCACGCCGACCGACCCCTCACCCACGAGGCACCGTGCGAATCCTGCTCATCCTGGCGGTGGCCGCGCTCGCGTCGGCGCCGCAAACCGCCCGCGCGCAGGCCCCGGCCGACTCCGCCGCCATCCGCCAGACCGCGCTGGACTACGCGCAGGGATGGTACGACGGCGACGGGCCGCGGATGCAGCGCGCCCTCCACCCCGAGCTCGCGAAGCGCCGCGTCTCCACCGACGACGGCGGGCGCAGCCGCATCATCCAGATGAGCGCCCTCACGCTCGTGGGGCAGGCCGCGAACGGCGGCGGGCGCGACACCCCCGCCGGGGAGCGCCGCGCCGAGGTGCGCATCCTGGACCTCTTCCAGAACGCCGCCTCCGTTCGCGTGGACATGTCCGGCTGGATCGACTACATGCATATGGCCAAGTGGAACGGCCGCTGGGTGATCGTGAACGTGCTGTGGGAGGACCGGCGCGGCCCCTGAAGGAGTCTCACGCAGAGGCGCAGAGACGCAGGAAAGGAGAACAACGAGAAAGGCATCACTCAGAGATGCAGAGGCAGGGGCGAGGGCACCGAGAACCCACTTCCTGTTCTTGTAG
>DASWNZ010000028.1:0-2895 GCA_036398975.1 Longimicrobium sp. | reverse complement strand
CGCGCAGGAACTCGCCCGTCCGGCCCAGGGTGGGATCGGTGGACGGCGACGGATTGTAGTACCACGCCGGCTGCGGAAGCGGAAGCCAGGGGGTGGTGGTGCCGTCCAGCGTGAACGCGCCGCGCGAGATCTCCTGGTAGTAGCTCTTCACGGAGTACCCGGACGACGGGTTGCCGAACAGCCGGCCCTGGTACTGCGCGGGCGTGTACGCCGGCGCCAACCCGTCGTACGTGACGAGGATCACCGGTACGCGCATCGTTCCCGTCAGCGCGGCGCTCGCGCCCCGCAGCTGCGCGATCGAGAGCCGGGGACCCTGGCTCCGCTCCAGCAGCGCCCGGGCGGCACGCACCCGCTGCGCCTTCTGCCGCCAGGCGCGGCGGAACTCGAAGGCGGTGGGGTCCCGCTCGATCCTCTGGACCAGTGAGGCGGGAGGCTGCAGCCCGTGCTCGGTCCCCCGGCGGACGACGTCCTGGGCGGCGAGGCGCGCATCGGCGGAGGCGGCGGCGAGGGCGGCCGCGAGCGGGGCGCCGCGGAGCCACCACACGAACGCTGGTCTGGGCATCGGGTCCTGAACCGGAAGCGGGAGGACGATTGCGAGGAACGGCGAAACGGCGTGGGGAGGTACAACGATTGGCGCGGCAGGCCCGCATATAAACAAACGATTCCATGCAAGGGGAAAATGTAGCGCGTGCCGCAACCCGAGACAAGGTGCCTGCCGTGGCGCGGGGACCGTGCAGGGCACGATCGATCGCGAGCCGCCCGGCCTCCGCGCTGTCGATGCGGCTCCGGTGTCGCGCATCAGCAGTGATACCATTCTGGAGAACTGATCGTCCTGGATTCAAACAGAAATTCTCTCACGGAGGTCACAGAGGCCTCCTAAGAAACTCATGCCGGCAGGAGTTCGCCCGTGTCGGTGGCGACCAGCGTGAAGCCGAGGGCCTGGGCCCGCTTGCGCAGTCTGCGCACCAGCCGATTGCGCTGGCGAGCATTGTAGGCGTCGGGACCCGGATCCTCGTACTGGATTTCGCCTTTGAGCGTACGGTAGACGAGGATCGCAACCTTTCGAGCGGTAGCCGTGATAGCCTTTGCTTTCCCGATGCGCGCAGCGAGTCGCCGGTAGAAGGCTCCCAATGCAGTCTGTGTACGTGCCAGGCTCATCGCGACCATGCGCAGCATCGTGGCGGCACGGTTGCCTGAAGCAGGCGTGCGGGAGCTGAGCAGCCGTCCACCGGAGATCTTGTTCTGCGGTGCGAGCGTCATCCATGCGGTGAAGTGCTGTTCGGTTGGCCAGCGACCCATGTCGGTTCCAATCTCGGAGATCAGCCGCAGTGCCTGATAAGGTCCGATGCCATCGATCTGCGAGAGATCGGTGCCCGTGAGGTGGTAGAGGTAGCCGCGGATGTCGAAGCGCGGTTCCTTACCGTGCGACTGTGGCTTGGTGCGGCGCGGGGGCAGAGGAGTGGTGGGAGGCTCCATCTGGGCCGAAAGCACTTGGAGGTGGCGCTCCATGGCGGCGTCGCACTCGCACAGCATGCTCTGGTAGTACTCGAAGAGCGCGAGGTTCTGCTTGAGGGTGAAGACGTACTCGGGACGATAGTTCCCCGTCAGGGCCGTCACGAACTGCTCGGCAGAGGCATGGCAGCGAGGATCGCGGTGAAGAACGAGCTGCTGGGGATCGGTTCTCCCGGCCACGATGTCGTGCAGGATTGCCAAGCCCGTCGTCCCGGTAATGTCGGTGACCACCTGCGGAAGCTGCACGTTCATCTGCACGAGCGCCTTTTGCATCCGCTGGATCGTGCTGCTCATGGCTTCGACGAGCGTGTCACGGTGGCGAATGTAGCCGCGCAGGGCAGTGATCGCTTCGGTTGGCCGGAAGCTGGCTCGCAGGAGTCCCACGCTGTGGAGTTCGCGAAGCCACTCACAATCCAGCACGTCGCTCTTGCGGCCGGCTACGTTCTTGACGTGGCGTGCGTTGACCAGAAGGACCTTGAAGCCGCGGGCCTCGAGGATCTCGTACAGGGGGATCCAATAGACCCCGGTGGCCTCCATGGCCACGCTGCGCACGCCACAGGCTGCAAGCCAGTCCGCGAGCCGGTGCAGATCGCTGGTGAAGGTCCGGAATGATTGTACGGGATCAGGGTCACGCCCGACGGGAACGGCGACGAAGTGCTCGGCGGAGCCACAGTCAATCCCGGCCACATCGGGGTTGATGCGCTCCAGCAGCAAGATGTTCGGGCGGGGCGTGCCTTTCTTCCAACGATTGCGCTTCATCGGGACCTCCTGTCATTCTGGGAGATGAGCGACAGGGCATCCGGGAGCAGGGAGGCGGCAGGGTATCAGCATTCTCCTAAACGGGATCACGTCCAGCGCGGGCAGGCGCTGGCGTGTCACCAGTGATGGGGCCGCAATCTCCCCAGGCCACGCTCAGAGACGGGGTTAGCACCACCAGTGTCGTTTCGGCCTTGGCTCCCGAGTGCCCGCTCTATTCTACAGACCCAGCTCCCCTTCCCAACAAGTTTCTGGCGTGATGGAGGGCGGTTGTCGGCTGCGGGCGCTCAGAGGAAAACCGCGGAGATCCTCCGTGTCCTCCGTGACCTCTGTGAGAGCTGCCGCAGTCTTGGGGACTCCGGGAACGCACAGTCGATCGACCAAAGCGGCATGGGCTGTACGCCCGGTCCGGGTAGCGGGAGGACGCCAGGCACGGGTATCGTTGAGCGAATGGTCCGGGACAGGAACGAACAATTCGTATTCCCTCTCCGCGGTGATCCCATGACCCGTGCCCTACCGCTCCTCGCCATCTTCGCGGCGCTCACGCTCTGGCTGCCGGAACGCGCCGCCGGGCAGGGCGCGCCCGCGCCGGGCCGGACCCTCCGGGCGTTCGGCAGCACGGAGGAG
>DASWNZ010000027.1:0-2205 GCA_036398975.1 Longimicrobium sp. | reverse complement strand
GAGCGTCGCGTCCGAGCGCGCACCGACCGACGAGGAGATGGACGACCTGCGCTTCGCCTGGCGCGCGGTGGCGACGGTGAAGTCCAACGCGATCCTCCTGGCGCGCGGCGGGATGGCGCTGGGGATCGGGGCGGGGCAGATGAGCCGGGTGGACTCGTCGCGCATCGCGGTGATGAAGGCGCACGACAACGGCTTCGACCTGGCGGGCGCGGCGCTCGCCTCCGATGCCTTCTTCCCCTTCCGCGACGGCGTGGACGCGGCGGCGCAGGCGGGGGTGCGCGCCATCATCCAGCCCGGCGGCTCCGTCCGCGACGACGAGGTGATCGCCGCCGCGAACGAGCACGGGATCGCGATGGTGTTCACGGGGCGGAGGCTGTTCAGGCACTGAGTGCGAAGACTGCGCGGCGGAAGTAGGCGCGCCTGACGTCGCACGAAAAGCCTCGCGGGAGTTGCCGCGGGGTTTCTGTGCTGTGCGCGCCGGTTTCGGCGCGGCGGCGGGCACGGGCAGCCACGTGGGGCGGCCGTCCGACAATCGCGGGCATCGAGGCGGGGGCGAGGGTGGGCGGACACGCGGGTACGCCCCTACGAATTCGGTGCGCGGGTGCCCCGATTCCCCGGCCGTTTGACGGCGCGGCGGGTCTCGCCTACTTTGCCGGTCTCGACCACGGAAACAGGGGACACATCGTGCGGGGGCTGATCTTCGACCCGTTCAGCGGCATCAGCGGCGACATGACGGTCGCCGCGCTGCTGGACCTGGGACTGCCACTGGAGTGGCTGCAGGGGTTCGTGGCCGGGCTCAACCTCGGCGACATCCGGGTGGGCGCGGAGCGGGTGCAGCGGAAGGGGATCGCGTGCACCCGGCTGCTGCTGGAGCTGCCGCACGAGCACGCGCACCGGCACCTGCACCACGTCGTCAAGATCATCGAGGGAACCGGCGCCCCCGCGCAGGTGAAGGAGCGGGCGGTGCACGCCTTCACCCTGCTGGCCGACGCCGAGGCGGAGGTACACGGCACCACGCGCGAAAAGGTGCACTTCCACGAGGTCGGCGCGCTGGACGCCATCGTGGACATCCTCAGCGCGATGGCGGGGTGCGCGGAGCTGGGGGCCACGGAGTTCTACACGCGGCCCGTGACGCTGGGGCGCGGCTGGGTGAACATCGCGCACGGCAACTTCCCGCTCCCCGCGCCCGCCACCCTCAAGCTGCTGGGCGGCATCCCGGTGCGCGACCCCGACTTCGAGGGGGAGTGCACCACGCCGACCGGGGCCGCCATCCTGCAGGCGCTCACCGGCGGTGCCCCGGTGCCCACGTCGTTCACGCCGGTCGCCAACGGCTTCGGAGCGGGGACGCGCGACCCGCAGGACCGCCCCAACTGCCTGCGGCTGATCCTGGTGGAGGGGAACGCGGCCGCGGCGGAGAGCGTGGTGGTGATCCAGTGCGACGTGGACGACCTGTCGCCCGAGTACGTGCCGCCGCTGATGGAGGCGGCGCTCGCGGCCGGGGCGCTGGACTGCACGGCATCGCCCGTGACGATGAAGAAGGGGCGGCCCGGCGTGCGCATCGAGGCGCTGGCGCACCCGGACCGGCGCGACGCGGTGGCGGAGGCGCTCTTCCACGCGGGCTCCACCATCGGGGTGCGCTTCTGGGCGGCGGACCGGCGTACACTGCCGCGCCGGATGGAGACCGTGTTGTGGCGCGGGCAGGAAGTTCGCGTGAAGCGCTCGACGCTCCCGGGCGGGGGCGAGCGGGCGAAACCGGAGTTCGAGGACGTGGCGCGTGCCGCGGCGGCGCTGGGGATCACCCCGCTCGCCGCCTACCGCGCCCTGCTGGCCGAGGGCGTCGCGGCCGAGGGGTAGCCCCCCGCCGCGGCCTCCGGACCGATCGCCCCTTGCAGGGGCGGCACCTTTCCCTTCCACGGAGGACGGAAATGAAGATCGAACGTGGGCTGATCCTTGCCGCCGGCATTGCCGTGGCGAGCGCCTGCGCGAGCGCGGGCACCACCGGGGGCGGCGGCGCGGGTGCCGGGCCCGCCGTGGCGGCTGCGTCGGCGCTGCCGCAGGTGCAGTGCGCCGCGGGCGCGCCTACCGTGACCGCGCAGGCCACCGCCGCGCAGGCGGCGCTCAACCGCACGCTGATCCTCCAGGGCGCGGCGCAGACGCCGTTCTACAACACGGCCATGGAGCAGGCGCGCGCCGGCATCGCGGCCG
>DASWNZ010000026.1:0-19943 GCA_036398975.1 Longimicrobium sp. | reverse complement strand
GATCTGTGGCTGGCGGAGCACTTCCGCCACCGGAGCACGGACGCGGCGCACTTCGGGCGGCTGCGCGGGCGGTTCTTTGCGGCGCTGCGCGTCCTGGGTGAGCACGGGGCGGCGCTGGAGCGGGCCGGGCTCGTCATCCTGCGTCCGGATCAGCCCTGGATCGCGCCGCTGCTGGCGGAGGCGCTGGCGACAGCGCCCATCCGCGTCGACGCGCAGGGGCCGGTGCTCGTGATGATGGCGCCGGGCGGTGATGAGCTCCGCTGACCGTGCCGCGGCGGCCGAGGAGCTCGTGCGGGTCGCGCGCACGCTCAGCCTTCTGAGCGAGCGCCTCGCGGAGGTGGACACGATCGGGCTCTGGTCGAAGTCGGACGATTCCAGCGACAACCGGCGCAAACGCCAGGGGCTGACGGAGGCGGATTGGGATGCTTCCTTTGTGAACCACGTGCTCACGGAGTTCCTGCCGCTGGCCGGCGAGGCACGTCCGGAGCTCCAGCCTCTCGCCGATGCGGCGGCGGAGCTGCAGGCGCTGATCGAGCCGCTGGCGGGGCTCGTCATCGATACGATGCTCACCAACTACGATCTGGACGTGCGGCTGAGCCGGGCGCGCGAGAAGGCTGCGGATCTGCAGGCGCAGGTGACAAGGCTCCTGGCTGACTATCGTGCGTAGAGCCACAGAGAGCTTCCTTTGTGGCTTGCGGTTCCCTCTGTGTTCTCTGTGTGAGGCTTTTCTGTTGTTCGTTCGGCCGATCAAACGGTCGGGCTGCTGTCCAGCTCGGGCGGGTTTTCGGGCGTGGGAGGCGGGGCGTTCAGCGCCGCCTCCTGCTCCCGCTTTTCGTCGATCTGGCCGTTGGAGGCGATCTCGCACCACTGTTCGAGGACGGGATCGCTGTGCACCAGCTCCACGAGGCTTGGATCGAACTGGCGCCCGGCGCCCTTCTTCAGCCGCTCGAACGCCTCGTCGACCGGCATCCCTTCCTTGTACGCGCGCGGCTGGGTCATGGCGTCGAAAGCGTCGGCGATGGCGATGATGCGCGCGCCGAGGTGGATCTCTTCGCCGCCGCAGCCGCGGGGGTAGCCGCTGCCGTCCCAGCACTCGTGGTGCGACGCGACGACGTCCGCGATGCCGGGGTGGATCGGCTCCAGCGGCTCCAGGATGCGGGCGCTCAGGTGCGGATGGAACTCCATCTCCGTGCGCTCTTCCTCGCTGAGCGGGTCGCGCGAATGGACGATGTGGAAGAAGCGGTCGTCGATCTTCCCCATGTCGTGCAGCAGCGCGCCCACACGGAGCGTCGCCAGCTCGCGGCGCCGCATCCCGTACCGCTGGGCCAGGGCGAAGCTCAGGTCCGCGACGCGGCGGCTGTGGCGCGCGGTGATGGCGTCATCGGCTGTAAGGGCGTTGAGGAGCACGTCCACCAGGATGCGGTGCGTGACCCTCTCGCGCCGCGACCGGCGAAAGGAATCCGCCACCCACGCCGCCGCCACCACCGCGATCCCGGCGATCCCCCCCCAGGCGATGCCGCGCCCCGCTTCATCCTTCCTCATTCACCTTTCCCGGTTGAGTGCCGGACGCGCGCCAGTGCAGGAGATGCGCCACGGAACCGTTCGTGCGCTGGCGGCGACCCGCGGGGCGTGCGCGGGGTACAATGACGAGGGAGCCGGCCGGGCCGGCGCTACACGACGAACGATTGGAGGCCAGGATGTCCGAGGCAACGCAGGACTTCACCCCGCTGGAGAAGCCGCACGACGAGTGGCGGCGCGAGCTGACGCCACAGCAGTATGCCGTGCTCTTCGAGGAGGGCACGGAGCGCGCATTCACCAGCCCGCTGAACGACGAAAAGCGCGCGGGGACATTCGTGTGCGCGGCGTGTGGGCTTCCGCTGTTCACGTCGGACACCAAGTTCGACAGCGGCACGGGGTGGCCGAGCTTCTTCGACCCCGTCCCCGGCCACCTGGAGACGAGGCGCGACTTCAAGATGATCTGGCCGCGCACCGAGTACCACTGCGCGCGCTGCGGCGGGCACCAGGGGCACGTCTTCACCGACGGCCCCGCGCCCACGGGGAAGCGCTACTGCAACAACGGGGTGGCGCTCCGCTTCGAGCCGCGGGAAGGGTGACACCACCACGCGCGCCGCTCCCAGGATGGGGCGGCGCGCTGCTTTTCCACGGAGAGACCCACGTGCACTCGATCCCGCTGACCTTTCCAGGCGCATCCGGGGCGCGCCTTTCCGCCCGGCTGGATCTGCCGCCGAGCGGCGAGCCGCGCGCCTGTGTGCTGCTGGCGCACTGCTTCACCTGCTCCAAGAACCTGAACGCGGTGGTCAACATCGCCCGCGCGCTCAACGGCGAAGGGCTGGCGGTGCTGCGCTTCGACTTCACGGGGCTAGGGGAGAGCGAGGGCGAGTTCGCGGAGACGAACTTCTCCACCGCGGTGGCGGACTTGGTCGCGGCTTCGGAGTTCCTGGCGGCGCGCGGAATGGCGCCCGCGCTCCTGGTGGGACACTCGCTGGGCGGCGCCGCGGCGCTGGTGGCGGCCGGGCGCATCCCCTCCCTTCGCGCCGTCGCCACGCTCTGCGCGCCCTCGGATCCGTGGCTCGCGACAGGGCTTCTCGGCGAGTCGCGGGAGCGGATCGAGGCGGACGGAGCGGCCACCGTGCGCATCGGCGGGCGACCGTTCGTCGTCAAGCGGCAGCTCCTGGACGACCTGCGCGGCGCCCGCGTCGACGAGGCGCTTGCCCAACTGGAGCTTCCGCTGCTCGTCCTCCACTCCGCCGAGGACCGGGTGGTGGCGCTGGAGCACGCGATGAAGATCTTTCAGGGGGCGCGTGGGAGCCGCAGCTTCATCTCGCTGGACGGCGCGGACCACCTGCTGAGCGACCGCGACGACGCGCGCTACGCGGGGCGGACGATCGCGGCATGGGCATCGCGCCACCTCCCCGAGCTCCCCCACCCGAAGCTCGAGGAGCTTCCCGACGCGGGCGAGGTGCTGACGGTGACGGGTCCATCGGGCTTCCGCACGGCGATTTCGGCGGGGCGGCACGTCTTCGTGGCCGACGAGCCCCTCGCCGTCGGCGGCGCGGATGCGGGGCCGACGCCGTACGACTACCTGATGGCCGGGCTGGGCGCGTGCACCGGGATGACGGTCAAGATGTACGCGGAGCGGAAAGGCTGGCCACTGGAGGAGGTATCGGTGCGGATGCGCCACGGCAAGGTGCACGCGCTGGACGAAGCCCGCTGCGCATCCGGCACGCCGTGCGTGGACCACATCCGACGCGAGCTGGTCCTGGAGGGCCCCCTGACGCCGGATCAGCGCGAGCGCCTGCGCGAGATCGCCGACCGCTGCCCCGTGCACCGCACCATGACCGCGGCGGCGCAAATCGAGACAGCGCTGGTGTAGGCCCTCACCCCCGGCTCGCTGCACTCGACCGCCCCCTGCGTTCGGCGTCGGTCAGGGGCCGGTGGGTGCCCCGCCGCGCCCGGTTGCCTATTCCTGAACCGCACCGTGCGTACGACGACATCTTACACGCGAGAGGGGAATTCGCTGGCGCTCTCGCTTCCGGCAGCGCACATTGCGGCGACCAGCGAGGACACGCTCCGTACCACCAACGAGACAGAACGGTATGACAGATTACGAGAAGCAACGTGCCGAGGAGCTGATCTTAGAATGGCTCCGCAGCGCCCCGGCGCCTCAGGACGTTCGCGACCTGTTCAGCCGCTCGGCAGAGGTGCCCGTCCCCGCTTTGGAACGTGCGGTCTGGTACCTGGTGGACGAAGGCAGAGCGTCGTTCACTAACGACTGGAAACTCTCTCTAGCCGAGAACGCGGCCTGAGATGCCGGAGCGCACGGATCGGCGTCACTCCGATGGCAAAAAGGGGGACCAGCGCGCCGCGGGCCAGCGTGATCGCGACCGCATCCTCTACACAGGGGCGTTTCAGCGTCTCGCCGGAGTCACCCAGGTGGTCGGGCCACTTGAGGGGCACGTCTTCCACAACCGCCTCACCCACACACTCGAGGTTGCGCAGATCGCACGACGGCTGGCCGAAAAGCTCGTGTGGAGTGAGGCCGATCTGGTTCGTGAGCTAGGCGGCCTCGATCCGGACGTGGTTGAAGCCGCCGCGCTCGCCCATGACCTTGGGCATCCACCGTTCGGTCACGTAGCAGAGAAGGAGCTGGACGCTCTCGCGCAGAAGTATGGCGCCGCCGAGGGGTTCGAGGGCAATGCGCAGTCGTTCCGAATTGTCACCCGCCTCGCGGCCCACCGGGATAAGTACCACGGGCTGAACCTCACCCGCGCGACTCTGAACGCGGTGCTGAAATATCCATGGAGTCGCGACACCCTCGATCCACGCCCGGAGAACAAACGATATAAAAAATATGGATACTACAGCTCGGAAGGTGACGATTTTGGATTCGCTCGCGACGGTTTCGCGGTGCGTGGCGCGAGGTCTCTGGAAGCCGAGGTGATGGACTACGCGGATGCTGTAGCGTACAGCGTCCACGATCTCGACGATTTCTACCGCGCAGGATTGATCCCCCTGGACCGCCTCATCCCGGAGCGGGATCGTCCCTCACGCGAGTTGGAAGGGTTCCTCGTGCGCTGGGTACAGCGCGGGGGCATCGACCAGGCGACGCTCGACGCGGAGCGCCCTCAGCTAGAAAGCTTCCTCAGTACGTTGCCAGTACGCGAGCCGTACACGGGCACGTACGAGCAGCGTGCGCTCATGCGCACCTGCACTTCCCACCTGATCCAGAAATTTGTGCTTGCGGCACGCCTGCAGCGGGACACTGGCCCAGGCAACCACCTACAGACGGACACATCTCTGCAGTTCAATATCGACTTCCTTCATGGGCTTGTGGAGGATTACGTCATCATCAACCCCCGGCTCGGAACTCAGCAACACGGACAACGCCAGGTGATTCGCACTCTGTTCGAGGTGTACCTCGAAGCGGTCCAAAGCCGCAACCGGGCCATTGTGCCGCCACATTTCCATCAGGAGCTGGATCGGGCGGCCGAGGTCGCAAACGGGTCGCACCCAGAGCAAGTGCGCCTCGCCGTCGACATCGTCGCCGGATTCGCCGACAATCAAGCACTCGCGATGCACCGGCGCCTGACCGGCCACTCGCCCGGATCGGTCATGGAACTCCTTCCGAGCTGATGCGCGTCGCACCAGGCCAAAACGGCCAGGCGTCTATGCGGCCACTGGGGACCCCCCGGATGCCACCGTGTCCAGCAGCGCCAGCTCGCGGATGTACATGGGACGCAACAGGCGCGGCATGAGCCACCGCTCCAGCGCTCCACCGATCCCCCGCCGCGGCGGCATCTTCGTGGCGATGGTGACGTGGGACTGCCGCCCGTCCGCGCGCGGCTCCACGGTGAACGAGGTCTCGTAGCCGTTGTCGTTCGTCTCCACGAGTACGCGCCCCGGATCGGGCTCGCTGACGATGGCGCGGTAATGCATCACCCTGCCTAGCATCCTGATCCCGACGCGGATCACGGTTCCGCTCCCCGTGCCGCCCTTCTCCACCTCCAGCAACACGAACGGCGGCCGCGGGATGATGCGGGCGTGGCCGTCGTGGTAATCGGCGATCAGCGCGTACACGTCTTGGGGCGCCGCATCGATCAGCGCCGAAGCCGAAAACTCGAAGGGGGTCATGGGCATCCTCCCGGGATGGAGAAGTCGTCAGGTCGCCCGACGATACCCATACGGCGAATGCGGTGCATGGGGCGGCTGACCCAGTCGGCAGGGTACCTTCAGCCCAGCGCGCGGAAGAAGAGGCGAAACGCCTTTTTGGCGGCGGGTGTGAGGCGGGTGCGGCTCCACGCGTCGGCGGCTTTGCGGATGACCTCGGCCTGCGTGGGGTAGGGGAAGATGGTTGCGCCCACTTTGCCTAGCCCGATGCCGGCGGTCATCGCCTGGGTGATCTGGCTGATGAGATCGCCGGCATGGTCCGCGACGAGGGTGGCGCCGAGGATGCGGTCCGTGCCGGCCTTCAGGTGCACGCGCAGGAAGCCGTCCTCCTCGCCGTCGAGGCGCGCGCGGTCCACCTCGCGCATGGGGATGGTGATGGTTTCGGCGCCCTGCTCCTTCGCCTCGCCCGCGGTGATGCCGACGTGCGCCACCTCGGGCGAAGTGTAGGTGCACCACGGGATCACCAGGTCGGACGCCTTGCCGCGGCCGAAGAAGAGGGCGTTCCGCACCACCATCCGCGCCTGGGCATCGGCGGCGTGGGTGAAGCGGTACTTCGACGCCACGTCGCCGATGGCGTAAATGCGCGCGCTGGTGGTGCGCATGTGCTCATCGACCGTGACGCCGTGCTCGCCGAACTCCACGCCCGCGGCTTCCAGGCCGATGTCCTCCACGTTCGGCGCGCGGCCGGCGGCGATCAGGAGGTGGGTGGCCTCGGTGCTCGCGGCGGCACCCTCCCGCGTCCAGCGCACGGTGACCGCCGCACCGTCGTGCGTCACCCGCTCGACCTTGGCGCCCAGCAAGATCTCCACGCCGTCGCGGCGGAGCGCGTCCGCGACGATGGCCGCGGCGTCGAGGTCGTCGTTCGGGAGGATCTGGTCCTTGTCGTCCAGCACGGTGACTCGGCTGCCGAACCGCACGAACGCCTGCGCCAGCTCGCACCCGATCGGCCCGCCGCCGATTACGACGAGGTGCTCCGGGCGCTCGGTCAGCGAGAAGATCGTCTCGTTCGTCAGGTAGCCCGCCTCCGCCAGCCCATCGATGCGCGGGACGGCCGGGCGCCCTCCGGTGGCGACCACCGCGCGTCGGAAGCGGAGGCGCGCGCCTCCGACCTCCAGTGCGTCGCCGGACACGAATCGCCCCACACCGAGAAAGACGTCGACCCCCAACTCATCGCGGAAGCGGCGCGCGCCATCCACCGGGCTCATGTCGGCGCGGATGCGGCGCATGCGCTCCATCGCCGTCGCGAAGTCGCCGTCGCCGGCGGAGGGCGGACCGGCGAAGCGCTCCGAGGCCTCGGCGGCGGCGTTCCACCCGCGGGCGGCACGGATCAGCGCCTTGGAGGGGACGCACCCCACGTTCAGGCAGTCGCCGCCCATCAGCGCGCGTTCCACCAGCGCCACGCGCGCCCCCAGCGCCGCGCCGATGGCCGCCGTCACCAGCCCCGCCGTTCCCGCTCCGAGCACCACCAGATGGTAGCTCGACTTCGGGGTGGGGTTGCTCCACGATGGCGGATGCACGGTCTCCAGCAGGCGCCGGTCGTGCTCCCCCACGGGCGCTTCGGCGAGCGGGAGCGGCACGGCGGGATCGGGCGTACTCATCAATCAAATCTCCAGAACGGGCAACCGGGGTCCATCACGAATATACGAATCCTCGATCATTCCGCGTCTCCATGCGAGACGGCACCTTGCGCCCGCGCAGCCGGAGAGCTAACCGAATCGGCGGGCGCACGGAAATCCTCGTTTACACGGCCATCGATGACATCACACACGCTGACCGTCGCCATCGCGCAGACCGAGGTCGCGCCGGACCTGGAGGCCGGGCTCCAGCGCACCGCGGAGCTGGCGCGGGAGGCTGCGGAGCGAGGCGCACAGCTCGTCGCCTTTCCGGAGACTTGGCTCCCGGGCTACCCGGCCTGGCTGGACGTGTGCCGCGACGCCGCGCTCTGGGACCACGCGCCCACCAAGGCCGTCTTCGCGCGGATGGCGCGGGACAGCGTCGCGGTCCCCGGCCCCGCCGCCGACTCGCTCGCCGCCATCGCGCGTGAGGCGGGGATCACGATGGTGGTGGGCGTGAGCGAGCGTGTGGAGGCGGGACCCGGCCGCGGAACGCTCTTCAACTCGCTCCTCACCTTCGGGCCGGACGGCCGGCTACTGAACCATCATCGCAAGCTGGTGCCCACCTACACCGAGCGCCTGGTGTGGGGCCCCGGCGACGCCGAAGGGCTCCGCGCCGTCGACACCCCCGCCGCCCGCGTGGGTGGCCTGGTCTGCTGGGAGCACTGGATGCCGCTCGCACGCCAGGCGATGCACGACTCGGGCGAGGACGTGCACGTGGCCGTGTGGCCCACCGCGCACGAGATGCACCAGGTGGCGAGCCGCCAGTACGCCTTCGAGGCGCGCTGCTTCGTCTTGGCCGTCGGCGGCCTGATGCGCGCATCCGCCCTGCCGCCGGAGCTCGAGCCGCACCCCGGCCGCATCGCATCGCCGGATGCGTGGGTGCTGCGCGGCGGGAGCTCCATCATCGGCCCCGACGGCCACTACGTCGTGGAGCCGGTGTACGACGAGCTCCGCCTGATCGTGGCGGAGCTTGACCTCGGCCGCATCCGCGAGGAGTCCATGACGCTGGACGTCACGGGCCACTACGCGCGCACCGAGCTCTTCGACTTCGCCGCGCGCCGCTCTGGCCGGCGCAAAGCGGGCGAGGGTTGAACGACGACCTCAGAAGACGCAAAGAGAGACGATGACGACCATCCTGCTCCTGATCGTATCCAACGTCTTCATGACGTTCGCGTGGTACGGGCACCTGAAGCACCGCTCGGCGCCGCTGGTGACGGTGATCCTGGTGAGCTGGGGGATCGCGTTCTTCGAGTACTGCTTCCAGGTGCCGGCGAACCGCATGGGTTACGGGCGGTTCAACGCTACGCAGCTGAAGACGATCCAGGAAGTGATCTCGCTGACGGTCTTCGCCGTCTTCTCGGTGCTCTACCTGCGCGAGGAGTTCCGCTGGAACTATGCGGTGGGGTTCGCGCTGATCGTGGCCGCCGTCTTCGTGATCTTTCACGAATGGTGACGCTCGTCTTTGTCCGCGCGCCCGTAGCGGGGCAGGTGAAGACGCGCCTGGCCGCAGCCCTCGGCGCGGAGGGGGCGCTGCGCGTCTACCGCCGGCTCGCCGAGCACACACTCCGTGAGGCGCGGGCGCTGGGTGGCGAGGTGCGCGTCCACTTCACCCCAGAGGATGCCGAGCCGGCGGTGCGCGCCTGGCTCGGCGACGGCCCGCGCTACCTCCCGCAGTCCGCCGGCGACCTGGGCGCGCGCATGGAGGCCGCCTTCCGCGCCGCGTTCGAGGACGGGGCGGATCGCGTCGTCATCATCGGCTCCGACCTTCCCGAACTTTCCGTGGCGCTGCTGGGGCGTGCCTTCGATGCGCTGGACTCGCACCCCGCCGTGATCGGCCCGGCGCGCGACGGCGGTTACTACCTCCTGGGGATGCGGACGATGATCGACGGCCTGTTCGATGGCATCCCGTGGAGCACGGACGATGTGCTCGCCCGCACGCTGGAGCGGTTAGGCGCGGCCGGCATCCATCCCGCCCTACTCGACACGCTCTCCGACGTCGACGAGGTGGACGACCTCCCTGCCGGCTGGGCGGAGTGGGCGCGCGCGGAGGCGGCGCGGTGAGCGCGATCGAGTGGATCGCGGCCGCGTTCGGCGTGGTGAGCGTCTGGCTGAGCGTGCGCGAGAACGTGTGGAGCTGGCCCACGGCCATCGTCAACACGGCGCTCTACGTCCTCGTCTTCCGCAACGCGAAGCTGTACGCGGACATGGGGCTGCAGGTGATCTACATCGCCATCTCGCTGTACGGCTGGTACCACTGGCTGCACGGCGGCACCGGCCACGGCGAGCTGCGCGTGTCCCGCATCCGCCGGCGCGAGCTCCTCTACCTTCCCGTGCTGGCGGTGGCGGGCACCCTCACGCTCGCCACGCTCCTGAGCCGCTATACGGACGCCACACTCCCGTACCTGGACTCCGCGCTCACCGTGTGCAGCCTGATCGCGCAGTGGCTGATGACGCGCAAGATCCTGGAGAACTGGATGCTGTGGATCGCGCTGGACGTCGCGTACGTCGGACTCTTCATCCATCGCGCGCTCTACCCTACGGCGCTACTCTACGCCGTCTTCCTCGTGCTCGCCGTGATGGGCCACGTGCAATGGACGCGCTCCTACCGCGCGCATTCGGAGCCGGGCTTAGCCTCATAGCTGCACCAGTTAGCTGTCCTACTCAGAAACCAGGAGTTAACTGTTGATACAGCGGCTCGGATGTCATCGGTCGCTAACAAATTCCAGAATGTTCGCAATCGTTAACGCGGTGGATCAGCGATACCGCCGCGCCAGCTCGGCCGGGTCCGTGCCGCGGAAGTAGGACCAGCGCAGGCGCCACATCAGCAGGATGGTGCGCACGACTCCGCGCTCCTCCCAGCGGCGGCTGGAGGTGGTCACGCATGCGCGTAGGCAAAGCGGCGGGCCGAGGTGCTTGAGGGCGCGGCTGATCGCGACGTCCTCCATCAGCGGCAGATCGGGGAAGCCGCCGACGCGTCGGAACCACTCGCGCCGCACGAAGATCGCCTGATCGCCCGTCGCGATCCCACTCAGGCGAGAGCGGATGCCGATCATCCGCTCCACCACGCGCAGGAGCGGATGGCGGCCGGAGAGGCGCACGTCGAAGCGGCCCCATCCCCGCCCGGTGCGTCGCAGCCTGTCGAGCACCAGGGCGTCGGCTCCGTCCGGGAGAATGGTGTCGGCGTGGAGGAAGAGGAGGACGTCGCCGGACGCGGCGGCGGCGCCCGCGTTCTGCTGTAGGGCACGTCCGCGAGGCGACGCGATCACCTGGTCCGCCAGCGGCACGGCGAGGGCCGGAGTACCGTCGGTGCTTCCGCCATCCACCACGATCACCTCGTGGCCACGCTCGCGGAGCGGCTGGAGCGGGGCGAGCGCCTCTCGGATGCCGGCGGCCTCATCGAGCGCCGGTACGATGATGGAGATCCGCCCGCTCACCTCGCGCCGAGTTCGTCCAGCCGCTTCTCCACCTCGGCCGCGGCGGAGCGTTCGTCGTCGGTGCCGCGCGGGTTCAGCTCCAGCGCCCGCCGGTACGCGGGCACGGCGCGCTCGCGCTCACCCGCGGCGCGCAGGGCATCGCCCAGGCGCGTATGCGCGCGGAAGGAGCGGGGGAAGATCTCGGTGGCGGCCGCAAAGATCTCGGCCGCGTCGGCGGCCTTGCCCCACGCCAGCCAGTCGCCGCCTAGCCCGAGCACCCCTCCCTCGGCCACCGCGAAGTTGCCCCCCGCCGCCAGCCGCAGTGCGAGCGCCGCGACCTCCGCCGCGCTCCTGCCGGCCTGGAGCGAGTCGCGCATCGCCACATCCAGCGGCACGCGGGCGCTGGAGTAGAAGACCAGCCGGTCGCCGCGCGGGCTGACGACGTACGCCGTCACGTTCTGGAGCTCGGGCCCGGCGAAGCTCCTCACCGGACGCCAAACGGTGTCACGCGCCGGGTCCAGGGCGTACAGCGTGTTCCCCTTACCCATCAGCAGCGTGCCGCGGGGCGTCCATGCGTAGCTGGTGCGGCCGAGGACGGTGGGAGCGACATCGGTGACGCGGCCGGTCGCCACGTCCACGCGGCGGATGCGGTTGTGGCCGGACGAGTCAGTGCGCGTAAAGGTGACCCCGCGCGCGCCGGGCACCCGCTGCGGCGGCAGCGGCGCGGCGGGCGATTCCACATCCCTCGTCTGCCCGGTGCGCACGTCGAAGAGCGCCACGCGGAAGCGGGACATCGGACGCATCAGTGCAAAGGTATTGCGGTCGATGCGCGCGTAGTAGCCAACCGTGTCCGGCCCGGGGAGGAGTCCCCGCCGCGGCACGCCGTCCGGTCCGTACACCCAGGGGCCGTACTCGCGAAAGAGCGTTTCCGGCTTCCAGCGCACTGCCAGCAGCTCTCCGCCGGGTTCGACGGTAGGGCTGTTCTCGTTCTCCGGCGTCCGCGTGACCTGCGTCTCCACCCCCGTGGCCAGGTCGATGCGGAAGATGTCCGTCTGGCTCGTCGGCCCGCCCCGCTGGCCAGAGAAGACGATGGCGCGCCCGTCCGGCGTGAACGATGGCTGCGAGTTGCGCCCTCCCCTCGTGAGGCGCGCCGGCTCTCCTACCTCCAGCCGTCCGCCGCGCCAACGGAGCTCACTCACGTATAGGTCAACCGGATTTGCCTCCTGCGCGGCCACGGGCGCGGAGGCGAGGCAGAGGAGCGCGAACGATGCGAGGGCGCGGTTCATCGGAAGGTGGATTGGGATACGTGCATGGGTACGGGCTGCCTTCGCCGGAAGGCAGCCGGTCCTCTCTTAAGAACTGCTCCTACTGACCCGCGCGTTCCCGCCTGGCCCGGAGAATGGCTGCGGCGCGCTGGAGCACCTCCGTCTCTCTCGCCAGGCGCTCGCTCTCTTTACGCAGGCGCTCCATACGCGGCTCCAGCGCACGTGCTCGTGCAAGCGCTTCGCGTGCCTTTTCGATGTTCTCGCTATGGGTCATGGAATTCCTTCGATTTCGCCAGGTTTCACCACAAGCCGGTCTGTCGCGTTCACCACTTCCTGGACATAAACCTCCAAGTCGTCCAGTCGCTTCTCGACAATCGAAAGCCGATCGGCTCTTTGGGCATCGATCTCCGCATTCAGCGTGACCTCCTGCCCCAGCACCTTTGCGGTACCTTCGACTCGGGTAAGCGCGGGCAGGCCACCCGAATACAATGCTCGCGCATTCGCGGGCCGCAGGAAGCGAGCCAGGTACAGGGTCGAGACATACAGGATTCCTCCCGTGAGCACGAGGAGGAGGAATCGGAGCGCCCAGACCAGCGGAAGCCAGAGGAGGATGTGTCCCATGGCCGCAACGGTAGGGGCTAAATCGCCCCGGGCAATGGGAAACGAGCCCTCCCACATACCTCCGCCACGTCCTGCGCGCGGCCGTGCAGCTGCTGGCGCGTAGCGCCCGCACCGGGATCGCCAGCGCGGCGTCAGGTGAGGCCCGCATCCTCCGCGATCAGAGCGGTGAGGACGGCGCGCAGCTTGGGCATCTACGCGGCGATCAAGTGAGGCCGCGAGCCAGTCGACGCGTCAAGCCAGCGAGCCGGCACGCAGGTCATAGATCCAGTCTCACGCGTGCCGCGTATCCCTTTGTACGAGTCAGTATGAACAAACCTTGTGCAAAGGATGGAAGAGATGCAGAAGACGATTGCGATGGTGATGATCGCTACGGCCATGACGGCTGGAACCGCCTCCGCGCAGGCGACCCGCGCCAATGCGGCGGGGATGACGCGGGCGACGGTGATGGTGGGCGGCCAGTCGATGCTGCCGACGCGCGACATCGTGGACAACGCGGTGAACTCGGCCGACCACACTACGCTGGTGGCGGCGGTGAAGGCGGCGGACCTGGTGCAGACGCTCAAGGGGCGCGGTCCGTTCACGGTTTTCGCGCCGGTCAACGACGCGTTCGAGAACCTTCCCGAGGGGACGGTCACCACGTTGCTGCGCCCGGAGAACAAGGCCGCACTCGCAAAGGTGCTGACCTACCACGTCGTCCCGGGCCGCCACACCGCCGCGGACCTGATGCGCATGATCCGCCAGGGGAACGGGACCGCCACCCTTCGCACCGCCAGCGGCGGCACCGTGACCGCCATGATGAACGGGCCGATGAACGTCTCGCTCCGCGACGAGTCCGGCAACGTAGCGAGCATCTCCACCTACGACGTGCTCCAGTCCAACGGCGTGATCCACGTCATCAACAAGGTCCTGCTGCCGCGCTAGTCGCAGAAGCAGCGGGCAAGTGCAGCGGGGCGCGCCGGGATCTCTACCGGTGCGCCCCCGCTCTTTTTGTGCGACCCTAAGATGCGCCGTTGACGCGTGGCGTCGCTCGTGCCGGATGATCTCTACGCCGCTACCTCGACGTAGGCCTGTCCGTTCGTAGGCTCAGGCACCGGCAGGCCGTCCAGACGCAGGCCCTCGATGTGGAACTCCACTGCTTCGCGCATGTTCGCTTCCACCTCGTCACGCGTTGCGCCGGTGCTGATGCAGCCTGGTAGATCTGGCGAGTACGCGGAGAACCCGGTCTCCGTAGCTTCGATAACTATCGGATAGCGCTTCATGGCTTCAGCCCTGCCTGTTTGAGGATGCTGTTGAGCGTACCGGGCGCGACCTCATCGGACAGTCGCCCCGGCACCGTGACGACTCCACGTTTCACGAAGTGCTTGTACTGTCGATGGCTGCCACGCGTTCGCGCAAGTAGCCAGCCGTCTCGCTCCAGCCGGCGGATTAGATCACGTATCTTCATGCCGCCGAAGCTAAGGCGGTGCCGAGATCACGCACAAGCTAAAACCGCGCCCATTCGAAAACCGGTTCGCGCGGTGGTTCAGAGCGCGCGCTGCACGCTCCTTTCGCCCCGCGGTTACGCCGTTGCCCCACGACGTTGTCAGGAGGGCGAGCGCGCGAAGATCAGCGGGCGGAGGGCGGAAGTTCGGTAGCTTTGCCTACTGCGAGAGCCGAGCGGGCGGAGTATCGTGCGGAGGAAGGTCAACCGCTTCCGCCGCACGGGGGAATGGACCATGAACGCGCTCCGCTCTCGCATCGCACACGCCGCACGCTGGCTCTTCGCCAGCCGACTCGCATCGCCGCTCTGGCTGGGGGTGCGCATCTACCTGGGGTCGGTCTGGCTCCAGTTCGGGCTCGCCAAGATCCGGGGAGGGTGGCTCACCGGAAATCCGCTCCATGCGCTGCTGGACGCGGTCGCACGCGGGCAGACGACGGCGCCCATCCCCGCGTACCGTCACGTCGCGCGGGCGCTGATCGACTCCGGCGCGGATCGCATCCTCTCCGCCGCCATTCCGTTCACCGAGCTGCTGGTGGCCGCTGCCTTCTTCAGCGGTCTCCTGCTGGTCCCTGCGGCCGTCGGCGCCGTGCTCCTCAACCTGAACCTGATCCTCTCCGGCATCGCGACCTGGCAGTTCGACGGGCGGATTATTCTGCTCCAGCTCCTTCTGCTGGTGGCGTGGCGGGTTGCGGGATTTCTCGGATTGGGGCAGATCGTCGCCGCCACGGCGCCGAGGCGGGTGCGGAGGAGGTCGTTGCTTCTCGGGTATCAGCCAGCATGAAAACAGAGGTCCGGCGCACGAGCGCCGGACCTCTTCTGTTCTTTTCCGTGTTCTCTGTGTCTCTGTGTGAGACTACAGTCGCCGCTCTCCGCGCCTCTGAGTCTCCGCGTGAGAACCCGCCGATCTCACCCCGGCGCCACCGCCGTCAGCAGCCGCACGGCAAGCGCGTGGGCCGAGAGCGGCGAGTCGGGGCGCAGCTCGGTGAGGAGCTCGCGGAGCGCGGCCATCTCGCTGCCCCGCTCCTCCTCCAGCGCGGCGAGGGCGCGGGCGGGAGAGGTGCCGTCGGCGCGCGCCTGCGTCTCGGCGACGAGCCGGCGCTGAGCAGAGGCGATGTCGTCGGCCAGGGCCTGGGCGTGGCGGCGGTCCCAGGGGTCGTCGCCGGCGGCGGTGCGCAGGCTCTCGCGCAGGCGCGCGGTGCCGACGCGCTCCGAGACCAGGTAGTAGGCCTCCGCGGTGCGCAGCGTCTCCGTGCACGCGGCGCGCGCGGCGGCCACGATCTCCAGGAGCTGCGGGAGGAAGCGCAGGGTGATGAGCCGCTCCGCCATCGTGCGATCCACCCCAAGGTCCTGCAGCTCGCCCAGCCGCGAGAGGAAGAGGCTCCTGTCCTCACCCGCAACGAAGCGCGCAAAGGAACCGCGCAGCGTCGCCAGCCCGGCGCGCGCCTCGTCGATCAGCGCGGGGGTGGGAGTGTCCGGCGCGGTGTTGGCGAGCACCCAGTGCGTGGTCGCCTCCAGCACGCGCGCCAGGCCGGAAAGCCAGCGGTACACCGTCTCCGAGGGGAAGCGCCCCTCCAGCGTCGCAAGGTCGATGCGGATCTCCGGTGCGCCAGCGATGCGCGACGCGACCAGCCATGCGCGCACCACCCGCGGGATCGCCACCCCCGAGTCGCGCGAGACGCGGTGGAGGAACGACGAGCCCATCAGGTTCCCCAGGTCGTTCACCAGCTCCGTCGCCACGATCTCGCGGCGGAGCTGGTGGGCGTGCACGAGCGACTCCCCCGCGGCTTCGACGGCGGCCGGCGGGAAGTAGTGCACGAGGTAGCTGTCCATCGCCGGATCGTCCAGCACGTCGCTCTCCAGGAGCTGTGCCTTGGCGTACAGCTTGGAGTGCGCCAGCAGCACGCTCAGTGTCGGACGCGTGAGCCCCAGCCCCTCGCGCGCCCGGTCGCGGATCTCCTCGGGCGCGGGGATCCCCTCCTGCTCGCGGTTGAGACGCCGGTCGCGCTCCAGCTGGCCGATCAGCGCCGCGAAGTCGTCCAGCGCATCCCTCGAGCGCGTCTGGTCCAGCGACACGGCGAGCGACTGGCCGATGTTGTTGCGCAGCACCAGCTCGCTCACCTGGTCCGTCATGGAGGCGAGGAGCTCGTTGCGCCCATCGAGCGTCAGCCCGCCGCCTTCCACCACGCGGTTGAGGAGGATCTTGAGGTTGACCTCGTGGTCGCTCATGTCCACGCCGGCCGAGTTGTCCAGCGCGTCCGTGTTGAGCCGCACCCCCTTGAGCGCGGCCGAGATGCGCGCGCGCTGGGTGAAGCCGAGGTTGCCACCCTCGCCAACCACCTGGCAGCGAAGCTCCTGCGCGTCCACCCGCACCGGATCGTTGGTGGTGTCGCCGGCGTCGGCGTGGGTCTCCTCGGCGTCCTTGACGTAGGTGCCGATCCCGCCGTTCCACAGCAGCTCCACCGGCGCGGTGAGCACCGCTCGAACCAGCCCCTCGCCGTCCAACCGCTCCACGCCCTCGGCGATGCCCAGCGCGCGGCGGGCCTCGGGGGTCAGCACGACCTCCTTGGACGCGCGCGGTACGAGCATGGCGCCCGGCGACCAGAGGGCGCGGTCGTAGTCCTCCCACGACGAGCGCGGCAGGGCGAACATCCGCTTCCGCTCCGCGAACGACGCCGCGGGATCCGGGTTCGGATCGATGAAGATGTGGCGGTGGTCGAAGGCCGCCAGCAGCCGGATCTGCTCGGAGAGGAGCATCCCGTTGCCGAAGACGTCGCCGCTCATGTCGCCCACGCCCGCCACGGTGAAGGGCTTGCGCTGGATGTCCTTCCCCATCTCGCGGAAGTGCCGCTTGACGCACTCCCACGCGCCGCGGGCGGTGATCCCCTCGCGCTTGTGGTCGTAGCCGTGGCTGCCGCCGCTGGCGAAGGCGTCGCCCAGCCAGAAGCCGTACTCCGCCGCCACCGCGTTTGCGGTGTCCGAAAGGTGCGCCGTGCCCTTGTCCGCGGCCACCACCAGGTACGGGTCGTCGCCGTCGTGGCGCACCACGTCCTGCGGCGGCACGACCTTGCCTTCGACCAGGTTGTCGGTGAGGTCGAGCAGGCCGCGCATCAGCGTCATGTACTGCTGGCGCGCCTCCTCCATCTGCGCGTCGCGCTCGGCGAACACGCGCTTTGTGATGAAGCCGCCCTTGGAGCCGCTGGGGACGATGGTGGCGTTCTTGACCACCTGCGTCAGCACCAGCCCCAGCACCTCGGTGCGGAAGTCGTCCGGCCGGTCGCTCCAGCGGATGCCGCCGCGCGAAACGGAGGCGCCGCGCAGGTGCACCCCCTCCATGCGCGAGGAGTGCACGTAGATCTCGTACAGGAGCCGGCTCTTCTTCAGCTCTTCGACGTCCGCGTTGCGCACCTTGATGGAGACGTACGGAACGCCGCCGCTGCGCCCCGTGGGGGTGGCCGCGCCGTGGCGGAAGTAGTTGGTGCGGACGGTGGCGTCGATCAGGTTCATCAGCCGCCGCAGCGCGCGGTCGTCCGCCAGCGAGGTGACCCCCTCCAGCTCGCGGATCAGCTCGCCGTGGATGGCTTCCTGCGCCTCGTCGCGGCCGGTGCGGGCGGGGTCGAAGCGCGTCTCGAAGGCGTCCACCAGCAGGCGTGCGATGCGCGGGTGGGCCGAGAGGGCGCGCACCGGCGCCAGCCGCGAGGGCACGGCGCCGATCTGCGATGCGTAGTTGGCGTAGGTGCGCAGCACGTCCGCCTGGCGCCAGCGCAGGCCGGCGCGCAGGATCAGCGCGTTGAACGGGTCGCGGGGCGCATCGCCGGCGCGGGCGGCGAGGAGGCACTCGGCCAGCGCGGGGGCCAGATCGTCGGGGATCGGCTCGCCGTCGCGCGTCTGCACGTTGAAGGAGTAGACGCGCAGCGCGGGCTCGCCGTGGTGCAGAAGCTCAAAGGTGTCCACCTCCAGCACGCGCACCCCGGTGTCTTCCAGGATGGGCATGAAGTCGGAGAGTACGAGCCGCTCGTCCTGCAGGTACAGCTTGAGGACGGTGGCGCCGGGGCTCACCGTCTCGCCCTCCACCGGCTGGCGGATGGCGAGCCCCACCGTCTGGCCGCGGGCGCGCATCCCTTCCAGCTCCATGACGTCGTGCACCGCCGCCGCCGGGATGTTGGCGGCGCGATACTCCTCGCCGAAGCGGGCGGCGTAGGCGGTGGCCAGCCGCCGCGCCTCGCCGGGCTCCACCACCCCGGCGAGCGACTCTTCCAGCCGGTCCGCCCAGGTGCGCAGCAGGATGTTCAGCTCGCGCTCCAGCTGCCGCTCCGTCGGCGCCTCCGCCGGCGCGGCATCCGCGTGCAGCGAGATGTAGAAGTGGAGGCGCGCCTGGTCGCCCGAGGAGAAGGCGACGTGGTGCGAGCGCACCGCGCCCCCCAGCCGCTCGGAAAGGAGCGCTCCGATCTGCGCGCGCATGTCGGCGCTGTAGCGGCCGCGTGGGAGGATCACCATGGCGGCGACCTCGGTGCGCAGCGGGTCCGGGCGCAGCACGACGCGCACTTCGTTGCTGAAGAGCTGCCCGAGGACCGCGTTGACCTCGTCGTGGAGCTGCTCAGCCGATGCCTGGAAGAGCTCTTCCTTGGGCATCGACGCCACGATGGAGATGATCTCCTTGTAGTCGTGCGAGCCCGGGCGCGTGCCGCTCGCCTCCAGAATGCGGCGCAGCTTCAGCCGCAGCACGGGGACTTCGGAAGGGCTCTGCGAGTACGCCTGCGAGGTGAAGAGCCCCAGGAAGCGCCACTCGCCCACGATGTTCCCGGCCTCGTCCAGCTTCTTCACGCCGACGTAGTCCATCCGCGCGCGGCGGTGCACCGTGCTCTCACGGTTGGCCTTGCTCACCACCAGCAGCGGCCCGCCCACCACGCGCGCGCGCAGCTCGTCCGAGAGCTCCGCCAGCGGCCTGGGCGCGGCGTACTGCGACGACTCCGTGTCGGCCAGGATGCCGAGCCCGGACCCGGCGTCCACGGAGAGGCGCTCCTCGTGCACGCCGTAGCCGCGGAAGCCGAGAAAGACGAAGTTCCCCTCGCTGATCCAGCGCAGGAACTCCACGTACTCGCGGTACTCGTCCGTGTGCTCGCCGCCGCGCGCGGCGTAGCCCTCCACGGCCGCCGTGGCCGCATCCACCGCGGCCAGCATGGCGTTGAAGTCGCGCGTGGCCTTCACCACGTCGGTCAGGCGGCGCGCGACCTCGCCGCGGATCTCTTCGCGCCGCTCCGGACGCGCCACGTGCGGCACCTCGCAGTGCACCAGCGCCTCCAGCGATCCCGCCCCGCCGCCCGCGCCCGCCCCCACCGCCATGATCGCTCCCGCGCCGTCGCGCTCCACGCGCAGCACGGGGTAGATGTAGTGCAGGATGGGGATGTTCTCCGCGTTGAGGTACTCGCGGATGGTGTCCACGATGAAGGGGCGGTCCCCCACCTCGGCGCGGATGGCGGTGACGGGGGCTGGCCAGCCCTCCTCGTTGGGATCGACCAGCTCGACGTTCACCTGGTCAGGCCGCGAGCGGAGGAGGAACTCCCAGGCGCCCACGGTCATCGCCGCCAGCTCTTCCGGCGAGCGCTCTTCGGCGATGGAGCGCGGCACCTTGGCGAAGAAGAGGCGCGCGAAGTCGCACAGCACGCCCCTGTCGGCGCGCTGCAGGTTGCCGAGGTGGGCGCAGAGGCCGTCCACGGTGACTGCCGGGGCGGCGCCCGTGGCCGCCGGATTCGTCGTGCTCATGCAGGCTTCGGTTCTCGGGTACGTCCGTTCCATCCGATTGGGCCGCCAATGTAGTGGGTTCGGCGGGCTTTGGCACGGGGCAGAGGGCCCTCACCCCCGC
>DASWNZ010000025.1:0-58726 GCA_036398975.1 Longimicrobium sp. | reverse complement strand
CTCCCGCGGCTGGTCGGCGGTGGGCCATTCTTGGATGGTGTAGGTGGTCACGGCGGGTATGGGTGCGGGGGCGCGGTTCGGGGCCGGGTATGGCACGGGCAGCCACGTGGGGCGGCCCCTACGGGGTGTTGGGTGCGGCGTGATGGCGGTGGAGCGCTGGCGGGCACGGGCGCGATGAATCGCGGCCCCTACCGGATCTGTGCGCAACGCACGCGGAGTTCTCCCCCTCACCCGCCCTGCGCCCCCGCAGGCGGGGGAGGGGGCTGGGGGGAGGGGGCCCTCCCAACATCACACCGCTCCCCCCGCCGCAGAAGCCCCTCCGCAAAACCGGTCCGCACGGCGCCCCCAAACGCGCGCCAGCGCACCCAAACGCAAGCGGGGGCGGAGCCGATTCCGGCCCCGCCCCCCTCGCTGTCCCCATTCCCTAGTCCCTGCAGTTCACCCGTTCCGTCCGTGGCAGTTCTTGTACTTTTTTCCGCTCCCGCAGGGGCACGGGTCGTTGCGGCCCACGGCGTTGGTGGCGGGAGCGGGGCGCAGGGCGCCCTCTTCCTCGCGGTTGGTGTGCAGCTGCGAGGGCTCCGGGGCGAGCTGCGCGTACGGGTTCACGCCCAGCAGCGGCGCGCGGCGCGGAGGCGGCGCCGGGGCCGGGGCCGGGGCGGGGGGCGGCGGGGCCATCCCCGCGTCCTCCATCAGCTCCTCCTCGGTGCCCTGCGGGAAGCCGAAGAAGCCCATTGGCGGCTCCTCCAGCGCCGGGGCGAGCTGGGCGCGGAAGGTGAAGCGCGACACGGCGCCGTAGAGGTCCTTCATCAGGTCCTCGAACATGTCGAACGCTTCCTTCTTGTACTCCACCAGCGGATCTTTCTGGCCCCACCCGCGGAAGCCGATCGACGCCTTGAGGTGGTCCAGGTCGTACAGGTGGTCCTTCCACTTCTCGTCGATGGTGGAGAGCACCACGAAGCGCAGCACCGCGTCCGTGGCCTCGCCGAAGCGCTCCAGCTTCTCCTCGAAGGCGGCGCGGGCCTCGTCCATCACGTACTCGTCCAGCTCCTCGCGGCCGCGGAAGTCGTGGCCGGCGCCCTCCTCGGCGGGAAGGCGGTCCGGGCTCATCCCGAAGTCGAGCATGAAGCGCCCTCGGAGGGCGTGCAGCTCCCACTGCTCCGGGTCGCCGCTGGCGTACTCGTCAAGCACCACGGGGAGGGCGTGCTCCACCATGTCCCACACCTCGGCGCGCAGCTCGTCGCCGCCTTCCAGGGCAAAGGTGCGCAGATCGTAGATGACCTCGCGCTGCTGGTTCATGACGTCGTCGTAGTCCAGCAGACGCTTGCGCGCCTCGAAGTTCTGCATCTCCACGCGCTTCTGCGCGCCGCCGATGGAGTTGGTGATCCACGGGTGCGTGATCACCTCCCCCTCCTCGGCCCCCATGCGGTCCATGATGGACGCGATGCGGTCGGAGCCGAAGAGGCGCATCAGGTCGTCTTCCAGGGAGAGGAAGAACTGCGACGCGCCCGGGTCGCCCTGGCGGCCGGCGCGGCCGCGGAGCTGGCGGTCGATGCGCCGGCTCTCGTGCCGCTCCGAGCCGATGATGTGCAGGCCGCCCATCTCGGTGACCGGCTTCCCCTCCGCGTCCGTCGTCTGGCGCGGCTCGGTGACGCCGGCGCCCAGCTTGATGTCGGTGCCGCGCCCGGCCATGTTCGTGGCGATGGTGACGGCGCCCGGCTGCCCCGCCAGCGAGACGATCTCGGCCTCGCGCTGGTGGTACTTTGCGTTCAACACCTCGTGCGGCACCCCGCCGCGCTTCAGCATGCGCGACAGCGTCTCGCTGGTGTCCACGCTCACCGTGCCCACCAGCACGGGAAGCCCCAACCCGTGCAGGCGGCGCACCTCCTCCACGATGGCGTTCAGCTTCTCGCGCTTGGTCTTGTAGACCAGGTCGTGGCGGTCGTCGCGCACGATGGGGCGGTTGGTGGGGATCACCATCACGTCCAGCCCGTAGATCTGGTGGAACTCCCCTTCCTCGGTCTCCGCGGTGCCCGTCATTCCGCAGAGCTTGTCGTACATGCGGAAGTAGTTCTGGATGGTGATGGTGGCCAGCGTCTGCGTCTCGGCCTTCACGGAGACGCCCTCCTTGGCCTCCACCGCCTGGTGCAGCCCGTCGGACCAGCGCCGGCCCGCCATCATGCGGCCGGTGAACTCGTCCACGATCATCACCTGGCCGTCCTGGATGACGTACTGCTCGTCCTTGTTGAAGAGGGCGTACGCCTTGAGGAGCTGGTGGATGACGTGGATCTTCTCGCTCTTCTCCGCGTACTCGCGCTCCAGCTCGTCCACGCGGGCGCGGCGCTCGTCCACGCTCAGCCCCTCCTGCAGCTCCACCCGGTGCACCTCCTCGGAGATGTCGGGGACGATGAAGGCGTCGTGCTCGTTGGGCGCCAGCACGTCGAGCCCCTGGTCGGTCAGGTGCACGTTGTGCCCCTTCTCGTCCATGGAGAAGAGGAGGTTCTCCTCCAGCTCGTGGACGCGCTTCTCCATCATGTAGTCGCGCTCCACCTTGCCGATGATCTTCACCAGCCCGGGGTCGTCGGCCAGCATCTTCTGGAGGCGCTTGTTCTTGGGCGCGCCGCGCCGGGCCAGGAAGAGCTTCTCCCCCGCCCCGTACGTGTCGCCGGCGGCGATGTTCGCCTCGGCCTGGGCGATGAAGTCGTTGACCAGGCGGTTCTGGCGGCGGTACAGGTCGGCCACCGACGGGTTGTAGCGCGCGTACGCCGCGTTGGTCTCGTTCCCCACGGGACCCGAGATGATCAGCGGGGTGCGCGCCTCGTCGATGAGCACCGAGTCCACCTCGTCGACGATGGCGTACGCGTGGTGGCGCTGCACCCGCTGGTCCAGCGAGTGCACCATGTTATCGCGCAGGTAGTCGAAGCCGAACTCGTTGTTGGTGCCGTAGGTAATGTCCGCGTGGTACGCGCCGCGGCGCTCCGGGGTGTTGGGCTCGTGCAGGTCGATGCACCCCACGGTGAGGCCCAGGAAGCCGTACAGGTGCCCCATCCACTCCGCGTCGCGCTGCGCCAGGTACGAGTTGACCGTCACCAGGTGCGCGCCGCGGCCGGTGAGCGCGTTGAGGTACAGGGGCAGGGTGGCGACGAGGGTCTTCCCCTCGCCGGTGGCCATCTCCGCCACCTTGCCCTGGTGCAGCGTGATGCCGCCGATGAGCTGCACGTCGTAGTGCACCATGTCCCACTTGATGGGCTGCCCCGTCACCATCACCTCGGTGCCCACCAGCCGCGCGGCCGCCGCCTTGACGGTGGCGAAGGCCTCGGGGAGGATCTCGTCGAGGATGCCTTCCAGCGCTTCCTTGCGCCGCTCCTCCGCCTCGCCGATGCGCTGGGCGATCCCCTCGCGCTCGGCGGCCACGAGGGTGGCGCGCTTCTCCTCGCGCAGCTCCGCCAGCTCGGCTTCGACTTCGGCGACGGCTTCGCGGATCTGGGCGCGGAAGCGCTCCGTCTGCCCGCGCAGCTCCTCGTCCGAAAGGCCCTGCAGCCGCTCGAAGTGTTCGTTGATCTGCTCGATGATGGGGGCCAGCCGCTTCAGCTCGCGCTGGTGGCGGGTGCCGAACAGGGCCTGGACGATGGTCTTCAACATGGACGTTCCCTTCGCCTCACAAACGGGGAAGCTCCCGGTACAACCCGCGGCGCTCGACCAGCGCGCGGACCGCATCGGGAACCAGATATCGAATCGTTTCTCCGGCCGCGGCGCGCCGGCGCACTTCGGTGGCCGACACGTCCACCCGCGTGACCGCCACGGAGGTGGCGGGGATGGGCGCGTCCGGCGGCACTCCCGCGCCGTCCCTGGAAAGGACGGCCACGCGGGCCAGCCGCAGGATCTCGCCCGGCTCCCTCCACCCGGGGATCTCGCGCAGGTTGTCCGCGCCGATCAGCAGCACCAGCTCGTCGCCGGGGTGGCGCGTCGCGAGCTCGCGCAGCGTGTCCACCGTGTACGACGGCCCTTCGCGGCGCAGCTCCACGTCGTCGGCCTCGAAGCGCGGGTCGCCCTCCACGGCGGCCCTCACCATCTCCAGCCGCGCCGTGGCGGAGGCCTGCACGGTGGCGAGCTTGTGCGGCGGCACGGCCGAGGGGATCCAGAGGACGCGTCCCAGCCCCAGCGCCTCGCACGCATCGGAGGCGACCACCAGGTGCCCCAGGTGCGGCGGGTCGAAGGTCCCGCCGAAGACCCCGATGCGCATTCCGCCTGCGGGCGCCCCTACGCCGGCGGAAGGGTACGCGCCTCGGGGCTCTGCGGGTAGCTCTGCCGCAGCCGGGCGCGGGTCTCCTGCGCCTCTTCCTTGTACCCCACCCGGTCGTACGCCAGCGCCATCTGCAGCAGCGCCTGCGGTGCCGTGGGGGTGTCCGGGTACTCGGTGGCCGCGCGCTGGAAGTAGATGACCGACGCGTCGAAGGCGCCGCGGCGGAAGTACCACATCCCGGCCTCGTACGACTTGCGCGCCAGCTTGTCGCGCAGCTCCGCCACCCAGAGGCGCGCCCGGTCCGACCGCGCGGTCTGCCCGTAGTACTCCACGTACGAGCCGCAGTACAGCAGCGCCGTCTCGGTGTTCTCCTGGTCCAGCGCCGTCTTGGGCGACAGGGTGCGGTACGCCTCGCACACGCCGAAGCGGGCGTCTTCCTGGCGCGGGGTGGCGGGGAACTCCGTCACGATGCGCAGAAAGGTGGTGGCCGCCATCAGGTGCTCGTCCGTCTCCATGCGCGAGCGCGCCAGGGCGTACAGCCCCTCCGGGAGGCGCGGGTCGCCGGCCGAGGCGTCCACCCACGTCTGCAGCAGCTCCGCGGCGCGGCCGAAGCGGCGTGCCTCGTACGCGGCCATCCCGCGCTGGTACGCGGTCTCGGGGGTGAGCGGGGGCGGGGAGCGGAACACCGAGCATCCCGCGGTGGAAAGCGCCAGGACCAGGGCCAGCGGCGCGCAGCGTGTAATCAGCTTGGGTCTCATGGGTGCCGGTACCCCGATGGGCGGGGCATTGTTCAACGGTCGTTGACGGAAGCCTGCGTGCGCCCAGCGGCGCCCTCGCGCTGCCGTTCCAGCATCCCCAGGTACGACGACACCTGGGCGTTGCCGGGGTTCTGCTCCAGCGTCCGGCGCCACTCCGCCCCGGCTTCCTCAACCCGGCCGGCGCGGTACAGCGCCAGTCCCAGGTTGGCCCGCGCGGCGGCGAAGGAGGGACGGGCTTCCACCACGCCGCGCAGCTCGGCCACCGCTTCGTCGTGCCGCCCCACCTCAACGAGAAGGCGGCCCAGCTTGTTTCGGATGTCCAGGAACTGGGGGCGCAGCACCAGCGCCTTGCGGTACTCGGCCAGCGCCTCGTCCACCCCGCCGGCGTCGGCGTACAGGTCGCCGAGGTCCTGGTGCAGGTTGGCCAGCCGCGCCGCCGCCGCGCTGGGAAAGCGCCCGCCGGACTTCTCCTCGTCCGCACCCGCCGCGTGGGCGAACGACTCGCGCGCTTCCTCGGTGCGCCCCAGGTCGTTGAGCGTGATGGCGCGGTTGAGGTGCGCCTCCACGTACCCGGGGTTCAGCTCCGTGGCCCGCCCGAAGGCTTCCAGCGCCTCGTCCGTGCGCCCCACCAGCGACAGGCAGAGCCCCATGAGGTTCTGCACGTCCGGGAACTCGGGGTGCCGTTCGGCTACCAGCTGCAGGTCGGCCAGGGCGGCGAGGTACGCGTTGCGCGCGTATGCTTCTTTGGCGCGCGCCAGGAGCTGCTCCGTCGTGGCTTCGGGGGCCATCGATCCTCCGCTGGGGGATGGGCGCGAAACCGGGGGAAGATAGGCCCTCCCCCGGCTCGCGAGCAAGGCGCAGGGCGCGTGGCGTGCATTCTTAACTGCTTGTCTCACGCGGAGGCGCGGAGACGCAGAGAAAAGCCTCACACAGAGAACACAGAGGGGACTACAAGCCACAGGAGGAAATCTCTTGCTGTTCTCTCTGTGGCTCTGTGGCTCTGTGTGAGCCATGAGTTGCTGTTCTCTTCCGCGTCTCCGCGCCTCCGCGTGAGACTTTTTCTACCCCGCGCGCCGCACGGCGCGGGCGGCGGCACGGGCGGCGGCGGCGCCCACGGGGTACAGCGCCCACTCCGGGGCCTGGCGGATGGCGAGGCGTGCGAGCCGCTCCACGCGCGGCGCACGGCGGCGCATCCAGGCGAGCAAGGGATAGCCGGAGGGGAGGTCAAGCGTGGCGCTCCCCTGGTCGCAGGGGAAGCCGGCGCGGCGCGCGACGCCTGCGATGATGGAGCGCGACAGCACGATGCGCAGCGTCTCGTGCGCTGGCGTGCGCGCCATCCAGCCCACCGCCACGTACCTCCCCGCGGCGTCCAGGCGGAAGGCGTCCGCGGGGGCGCCCTCGCGGCGTCGGAGCCCGTCGGCCATCTCCAGCACGCGGCGAAAGAGCTCGGGACGCCAGTGCGCGGCCGTCCAGCGGTCCACCTCGCGGCGGTCGTCGGGCGTGCAGGCGTCCATGGCGTCGGCAAGGACCAGGAGGTCGCGCAGGGCGCCGCGCCGCTCCGCGTGCTGCTCGGTGGCGTGGTGGAGGACGTACCAGAGGTGGTCGGCCGGGTGGAGGACGTACAGCCCCGGCAGCGAGGGCGCCGGCACCAGGCGCCGCTCGGGGGCTCCGTGCGTCCCCGGGATGGAGGTGTGGACCTCGACCGGGAGCGAGTCCTCCGTGGCGCGGAGGCGCAGGGCGTGGGCACCCGGCGCGCCCACCGCGCGGTAGCCCAGGCGGTCGATCTCCTCCGCCAGCACCGCGGCCTCCGGGGCACTCGCGTACACGTCCACGTCCGACAGGTCGGGGGCGCCGCGGCGCAGCACCGCCACCGCGCCTTTCATCACCGCCACCGTGAGCCCCCGCCGCCGCGCGATTGACCGGATCTGCTGCAGCGCGGCGCGCGCGGAGAGCACGCGCTGGAGCTCGGTCATGCGCGCGCGGCGCAGCACCGCCGCGTGCTCTTCGCCGGGGGCCTGCGCCTCGAGCGCGTCCGCCAGGGGAATCGCCATCCGCTCCACGCGCAGGAAGAGCTCCCACGCGGCGGGTGAGGCCGGCGGGAGCGGCGGATGGGCGCCGGGCGCTCCGAGCACGTGCAGCGCCCAGGCGCGGAGCCGCAGTGCCCCGTCCACGGCGGACTCGGCGGAGGGTGTCATGGATGGACCGGGTGGCATCCCCGCGACGGGGCGGCGCGCCCGGCGGCGCGCTCAGCCCCGGCCGTAGCGGTCTTCCAGGCGGATGACGTCGTCCAGCTCGGGGGTGCTGACCTCCAGAATCACCGCATCCTCCAGCGCCTCGATGCGGTGCACGTCGCCGGGGCGCACGGTGATGCACTGGCCCGGCTCCATCTCGAAGTCGACGCCGTTGAAGTGGTACAGCAGGCGCCCGGACTGCAGGTACATCGTCTCCTGCTTGCGCTCGTGCTTCTGCAGGGAGAGCGCGTGGCCGCGGGTGACCTCGAGGATCTTGCCGGCGTAGCGTTCTTCGTGCGCGTACCACACTTCGCGCCCCCAGGGCTTGTCGACGATCTTGGGCTGCGTGAGGGGAGCTGCGTTCGTGTGCACGTTTGCCTCTGTCATGGAAGTCTCGATCTTGAAATCAGTTGCTGCGTCCTGGTCAGCTCCCGGCGGACTGCCCGCTCCGGAACCACTCCACGAAGCGGGGGATCCCCTCCTCGATCGGAACGCGCGGAGTATAACCCAGCATGGCCCGCGCGCGCGAGATGTCCGCGTAGGTCCGCTCCACGTCGCCGGGCTGGGCGGGGAGGCGGTCCAGCGCGGGGCTCACCCTCATGGCGGCGCCCAGCAGCTCCACCAGGCGGGCCAGCGGCACCGTGTCGCTCTCGCCCAGGTTGAACACCTCGAAGCAGGCGTCGCGCGCCGCCGCGTAGGCGATGGCGCCCTCGATCCCCTGCACGATGTCGTCGACGTATGTGTAGTCGCGCCGCGTGGAGCCATCGCCGAAGAAGGGGATCGGTTCCCCCGCCGCCATCAGCCGCGCCCACTTGTGGATCGCCAGGTCCGGACGCTGCCGCGGGCCGTACACGGTGAAGAAGCGCAGGCACACCACCGCCAGCCCGTGCAAGTGCGCGTAGGCGTGGCAGAGCAGCTCGCCCGCGCGCTTGCTGGCCGCGTAGGGCGAGATGGGGGTGGCCGCGGGCTCGTCCTCGCGAAAAGGGACGGCCGACGTGTCGCCGTACACGCTGGATGACGAGCCGAAGACGAACGGTTTCACCCCCAGCCGCCGCGCCAGCTCCAGCATGGCGACCGTCCCCTCCACGTTGACCTGCGTGTAGAGGACGGGATCTTCGATGGAGGGCCGCACCCCCGCGCGGGCGGCCAGGTGCACGATGCTGTCGACCCCGGCGCCCGCGAGCTCGCGCTCCAGCCCTGCCAGGTCGCGGATGTCGCCCTCCACCAGCCGGAAGCGCGGCGACCGGGCCAGCGCGGCCGCGGTCCCGCGCTTGATCGCCGGGTCGTAGAAGCTGTCGAAGCTGTCGACGCACACCACTTCGTCGCCGCGGTCCAGCAGGCGCTGGCAGAGGTGGCCGCCGATGAAGCCGGCGCCACCGGTCACGAGCACCTTCACGCGCCCTACAGCGTGCGGGCCGCCATCGCTCCCGCTTCCACCACGCCGCGGAAGTAGGGGATGGTGCGGCGGAGCCCTTCTTCCAGGTCCACCGTGGGCTCCCACCCCAGCACCGCGCGCGCCACCGTGATGTCCGGCTTGCGCACCTTGGGGTCGTCCTGCGGAAGCGGATGCCACGCGATGGCCGACTCGCTCTCCGTGAGCGCCAGCACCCGGTCCGCCAGCTCGCGCACGGTGAACTCGCCGGGGTTGCCGATGTTGGTGGGCTCCGCGCGGTCGCTGTGGAAGAGGCGGTAGATCCCCTCCACCAGGTCGTCCACGTAGGTGAAGGAGCGCGTCTGGCTGCCGTCGCCGTACACGGAGAGCGAGTCGCCGCGCAGCGCCTGCACGATGAAGTTGGAGACCACGCGCCCGTCCTCCGGCCGCATGCGCGGGCCGTAGGTGTTGAAGATGCGCACGATGCGCGTCTCCACCCCGTGGAAGCGGTGGTACGCCATCGTCATCGCCTCGGCGAAGCGCTTGGCCTCGTCGTACACGCCGCGCGGCCCCACCGGGTTCACGTTCCCCCAGTACGTCTCCGGCTGCGGGTGCTCCAGCGGGTCGCCGTACACCTCGCTGGTGGAGGCCAGGAGGAAGCGCGCGCCCTTGGCCTTGGCCAGCCCCAGCGCCTTGTGCGTGCCCAGCGACCCCACCTTGAGCGTCTGGATCGGCATCTCCAGGTAGTCCACCGGCGACGCGGGCGAGGCGAAGTGCAGCACTCCGTCCAGCGGCCCGTCCACGTCGATGTACTCGGTGACGTCCTGCTTGATGAAGGAGAAGTCGCCGTTCCCGTCCAGGTGCGCCAGGTTCTCGGGGCGCCCGGTGAGGTAGTTGTCCACCCCCACCACCTGGTGCCCCTCGGCCAGGAAGCGGTCGCACAGGTGCGAGCCCAGGAAGCCGGCCGCGCCGGTGATCAAGATGCGCATCGCCGGCTCCTCAGGCGGTGGCGGCGGCCGGCGCCGCCGCGGGAATGGGCGCCGGGCGGCCGATCGACTGGTAGCGGAAGCCCATGGCGGCCATGCGCGCCGGGTCCCACAGGTTGCGCCCGTCGAAGACCACCGGCTCGCCCAGGGTGGAGCGGATGCGGTCGAAGTCCGGCGTGCGGTACGGGCCCCACTCGGTGAGCACCAGCAGCGCGTCCGCCCCGTTGAGGCAGTCGTAGTTGTGCTCGCACAGGTTGAGCGCCCCCGTGGCGATCAGGTCCGCGAAGTAGCGCCCCGCCTCGTGCCGCGCCTCGGGGTCGTGCGCGCTCACCGTGGCGCCGCGCTCGCACAGCCCGCGCACCACCGTAAGGCTGGGCGCCTCGCGCATGTCGTCCGTCTCGGGCTTGAACGAGAGCCCCCACACGGCGAAGCGGCGGCCGGTGAGGTCGTCGCCGTACTGGGCCACCACGCGCTCCAGCAGCACCCGCTTCTGCGACGCGTTGACCTGCTCCACCCCTTCCAGGATCGCCGCGTCCACCCCGGTCTCGCGCAGGGTGTGCACCAGCGCCTTCACGTCCTTGGGAAAGCAGGAGCCGCCGTAGCCGATCCCCGCGAAGAGGAACCCGGGCCCGATGCGCTCGTCCGTGCCGATCCCCTTGCGCACGTGGCTCACGTCCGCGCCCACGGCCTCGCACAGCCCGGCGATGGTGTTCATGAAGGAGATGCGGGTGGCCAGCATGGCGTTGGCCGCGTACTTGGTGATCTCGGCCGACGCGATGTCCATGAAGAGCACCGGGTTGCCCGAGCGCACGTACGGCGCGTACAGCTCCGCCAGGCGGGCGCGCGCGTGCTCCGAGTCCACGCCGACGACCACGCGGTCCGGTCGCATGAAGTCCTGCACCGCGGCGCCTTCCTTGAGGAACTCCGGGTTGGAGCAGACGTGGAAGGGACGCGCGGTGTGCCGGGCGATCGCCTCCCTCACCTTGTTTGCCGTCCCCACGGGCACGGTGCTCTTGGTGATGACGATCTTCTCCGGCCCGTCCGCCGGCATGTTGCGGCCGATGGTCTCGGCCACGGCAAGCACGTGCTGCAGGTCCGCCGAGCCGTCCTCGCCCGGGGGCGTGCCCACGGCGATGAAGATGACCTCGGCCGCCGCCGCCGCGCCCGCCACGTCGGTGGTGAAGGTGAGGCGGCCTTCCTTGAGGTTGCGCTCCACGAGCGGCTCCAGGCCGGGCTCGTAGATGGGGATCTCGCCGTTGTTCAGCCGGTCGATCTTCCCCGCGTCGATGTCGCAGCAGACCACGTCGTTGCCCGTCTCGGCGAGGCACGCGCCGGCCACCAGGCCCACATAACCCGTTCCAACCACTGCGATATGCATGAAGTCCCGAGGTCTTGAGAATTCACCTGTCCGCGGCGCGGCGCTTCGCCTTCACCGGGGGGAACAGGCCAACTGGGCGGATCCGCTCGAGCGGCTCCGCCACGCGCGCGGATAGCCGATAACTCTAGCTATACCCGCGCCCCCTGGCAACTTCGGGGCCGGTTGCCGCGGGGTTCCATTCGGCCCGCCGGTGTATCGGAAATTGCCAGCCAGCGGGCGGTGCGGCGTGGGCGCTCCGCTCAGGAAGCGGGCGGGTTTTTCGCCAGCCGGTGCACCACCTCGCACACCCGCTCCAGGTCGCCCGTCTCCAGGTTGGAGCCGGAGGGGAGGCAGAGCCCGCGCTCGAAGAGGTCCGCGGCCACCTCGCCGCCCACGCAGTCGTGCGACGCGAAGACCGGCTGCAGGTGCATGGGCTTCCACACGGGGCGCGCCTCGATGTTCTCCTCCTCGAAGGCGAGCCGCAGCGCCTCGCGGTCCGTGCCGAATGCCGCGGGGTCGATGGTGAGGCAGGTGAGCCAGCGGCTGTGCGTGCCCCACGGCGCCTCGGGCATGAAATCCACGCCGGGAAGGCCGCCCAGCTCGCGCGCGTAGAAGTCGAAGTTGCGGCGGCGCGCGGCCACGCGGTCGGCCAGCACGCGCAGCTGCCCCCGCCCGATGGCCGCGAGCACGTTGCTGAGCCGGTAGTTGTAGCCGATCTCCGAGTGCTCGTAGTGCGGGGCCGGGTCGCGGGCCTGCGTGGCGAGCTTGCGCGCCTTCGCGATCAGCGCCGCGTCGTCCGACACGAGCATCCCGCCGCCAGAGGTGGTGATGACCTTGTTCCCGTTGAAGGAAAAGATCCCCGTCTGCCCCAGCGTGCCCGGGCTGCGGCCCCTGTAGCTGGCCCCGAGCGCTTCCGCCGCGTCCTCGATCAGCGTGACGCCGTGCTCGCGGCACGCCTCCACGATGGGGTCCAGGTCCGCGCTCTGGCCGTACAGGTGCACGACGACCACCGCCCTGGGCAGCCGCCCGGCGCGCGCCCGGTCGCGCAGCGCCTGCGCCAGCAGGGCGGGGTCCATGTTCCACGAGGCGCGGTCGCAGTCGATGAAGACCGGCGTGGCGCCCACGTACAGGATCGGGTTCACGCTCGCGGAGAAGGTGAGCGATGAGACCACGACCTCGTCGCCCCTCCCCACCCCGGCCAGGATCAGCGCCAGGTGGATGGCCGCCGTCCCCGAGCTCAGCGCGGCAGCGTGGGGGCTCCCCACGGTGTCGGCGAACTCGCGCTCGAATGCGTCCACGTGCGGGCCGAGCGGCGCGATCCAGTTGGTCGCGAACGCGTCCGCGACCAGCTCCTGCTCCGCGCCTCCCATGTGGGGGCTCGACAGATAGATACGCTCTCGCGGTTCGTTCATTCGGTCATGACCTGTAAGAGCCGCCTGGAACGCTAGGCCCGGTACGCGGGAAAGTAGCCGCCTGCGGACGCTTCCGGCACGGGGTCGCCGGGCCGGTTGCGCGAGAGGGCGGCGTACAGCTCGGGGTCCAGGACGCGGTAGCCCACGTGGTACGGCGTGGCCCCGCCCGGCGCGAACGCCAGCTTGTAGCGGTAAATGCCGTCGTCCTTTTGATAGCCGCCGCCCAGCACGAAGCGCCGCTTCCCCTCGCCCGCCGCCCAGCGGATGATCTCGTGCTTGAGCAGGTCGTTGGGGCGCGTGGCGAACGCCTCCGGATCGGTGCCGCCCAGGAAGGAGTACACGTTCTCCGCGGAGACGAGCACCAGCTCGGTGGAGACCACCTCGCCGCCCAGCAGCGCGTGGAAGTACATGTACTGCCCGGGCAGGCCGCCCTGGAGCCGCTCAAAGTAGCTCTGCGGGAAGTAGTAGCGCGAATCGGCCTCCCGCCGGTCCATCGTCGACTGGTAGATGCGGAGGAAGTCGTCGAGCCGCGCGCCGTCCGGGTCCAGCTCCACCGTGACGCCGCTGCGCTGCGCCCGCTTGACGTTCTTGCGCACCTTGTGCTCGAAGTCCATCCACATCCGCTCCTCGTCCAGATCCAGCGAGCGGACGACGTTGTCCTGCCGCTCCTCGCGGGTGCCGGGATAGTGGAGCAGGATCTCCGGGAAGAGCGAGAAGCGGACGAACTCGGAGACTACCCTCTCCCCCCGGGCCCACTCGTCGAAGCGCGCCCAGAAAGCGGCGGCGAGATCCGCGGGCGCGTCGCCCCACGCGCAGGCGCCGCCGTAGCCGTAGGGGCTGATCAGGTCGCTCGCGCGCCCCACGGATGGGTCCCAGAACTTCTCGCCGCGCAGGTCGCGCTGGATGAACGGGTAGAGCACGGACGCGCCGCCGGAGCGCAGGACGGCGCAGCGCGCGCGCCCCGTGCCCTCCTCCGCGTAGAGCGCCACGTAGTCCGGGTGCGCGAACACCTCGCGCCGGGGCCACGCCTCCCACATCGCGAGCCACTCCCGCCGCTCCTCCGGAACCGCGGCATCCAGGACGCCGAACACGGTGCCGCTCACCGCACGCCCCGGCGGAACCGTGCGCCCGCGTAGCCCCAGACGGTGGGGTGGGAGCGGAGCCGGGACTCCAGCCCCTCGCGCGGCGGGTCCCGCTGCAGCGTGCCTTCCAGCAGCCCGCGGACGGACCGGACCAGGATGGGCACCCCCACCGCCAGGTGCAGGTGCGGGTAGGTGGCGAAGGAGTCTTCCGGCGTCACGGTGAAGGTGGCCTGGGCGATGATCCCACCCGTGTCGATCCCCTCGTCCACGAAGTGCACCGTGGTCCCCGCGAGGTCGGGGCGTCCCTCCACCAGCGCCCAGTAGCCGCCGTGGACGCCGCGGTAGGCCGGAGTGATGCCGGCGTGCATGTTCACGAACGGTGCCGCGGTGCTGGCCAGCGTCGCGCGCGAGATGATGCGCGTGCCGTTCACCACGATCACCGCCGGGTCCAGGCGCCGCAGCTCCTCCCGCGCTTCGTCCGAATTGGTGGACGGGATGCGGATGATGACCGGCTCCGGGATGGGCGAGTCGTCCAGCCCGTGCTCGCGCATGATGGCCTCGATGCGGCGCGCGCTCGCGCGGCGCAGCAGCGGCACTACCGCCAGCTGGAAGGGGAGCTGGCCGGCCACCGTTGCGATCCCCAGCTTGCGCAGCCGTCGCCGCAGCAGGTGCGATCGCGTGGGGAGCGTCTCCATTACCACGGTGACGTCGCCGAACTCGCGGGCCAGGGCGTGGTACACGATGTTGGTGGACGGCCCGGGCCCGCACAGCAGCACCACCCGGCGAGACGCTCCGCTCATTCCGGCACGCCCCCGGCACGCGCCTGCACGGCCACTTCGTCCATGGTGAGCGACCGCATGCCGTGGCTGCGGCGATACTCGTCGAAGCTCTCCAGGAACTTGCGCAGGGTGCTCAGGTTCTCTTCCATGTAGATGCCGAAGTTGTGCGGGTGCCACCAGAGGTGGAAGATCTCCTGCGCCCGCGCCGCCTGCCGTAGCGCCCCCACCAGGCGCCGCAGCCGCATGGGCTCCAGCGAGCGCAGCCGCGGCGAGTACGGGCGCAGGAAGCGGCTGGCGGGTACGTTGCACATCCCGCTCGGCTCCACCACGCGGTCCCACTTCACGGTGGCCGCGCCGGAAAGGTCCAGGTACGCGTCCGCCAGCCGCGCCGCGCGGATCCAGCGGATGTCCCCCACCGTATCCGTGGGCCGGTAGATGCGCCCGGGCGGGTTGCCCCGGTAGCAGGTGATGCCGGCTTCGCGCAGCACCTCGGTGTACGCCGGGTTGTGCTGGTTGCGCGGAAAGATGATGGTGCGCGGCCGCACCCCGTACTGCTCCGCGATGGCGACCGCGCTGCGGATGTCCGCCTCGAACGCCTCACGGGTCTGCCCCGGCTCCAGGCAGTAGTAGTGCGAAAAGGTGTGGGTCGCCAGCTCCTGCCGGTCCGCCCGCCGGATCGCGTCGATCAGGCTGGGGGCGAAGTGCAGGGGGTCGTCCGCCTCGCCGGTGCCCAGGGGCTCGTCGTACGGGTTGAGCGCGGGGTCCTGGTACTCCGGGCGCACGGTAGGGGCAAAACGCTCCAGCTCATCGCGCGAGCGCGCAAAGAGGAACCCCACCGTCGCCCAGGTTGCGGCCACGTTGAATTCGCCGAACAGGTCGAGCGTGCGCAGCACCGCCTCGCGCGCGCCCAGCAGGTTCGCGCGGTAGGGGCCGTGCGCCGACCTCTGGTCGCGCACGCCCCAGTGCAGCTCGAAGTCCAGCGAGATCACCAACGCCCCGAACCCAGGGCCGCGAGAAACGGACAAATGCAAGAAAGGCTGGAGTAGGTGTCGTGGGCGCTACGAGCGCCAGTCGAAACTCCCCGGCGAGCGCCGCGGCCGTCGCCGGCCCAGCGTTCCTTCGCACCGCGCCTTCACGCGAGCGCCGCCAGGGCTCCGTCCACGCCGGCGGCCAGGCGGTGGCTCGTCCCCACCACCCGCGCCGCCAGCGAGGGATGCGCGTGCACCCCGGGCGCCGGCGATATGCAGAGCAGCGCCGCCCCCGGCTCCATCTCCGCGAGGATGGAGAGCGCATCTCCGTCGCCGAGCACGCCGCCGTCCGTCACCCGAAAGAGACCGGTGCCGATCCTGCCGACGCGATACGACCCGGCGGGGGTCGCGAGCTGGAAGGTACAGAACCCGTACCGGTCCATCGAGAGCCGCGCCGCGGGGAGCCCGTCCAGGTGGCCGCGGCCCGGCACCCCGCCATTCGGCAGCCTGGCTTCCACCCAGTGCGCGACCGACCGCTCCCGAAAGCCGAGCGACTCGTACCAGCGGCGCGCCCGCTCGTTGCCGGCGAACACGTCCAGCGCGATCTCCCGCTGCCCGTGGTCGCGCGCCGCGAGGATCGACTCGCGCAGCAGCTGCCGCCCCGTCCCCGTGCCGCGCGCATCCCGTCGCACGTAGATGTGGTTCAGGAACAGCTCGTCCACACCGCGGCGGAGCTCCGCGACCCCGGCCACCCCGCCGCCGCGCTCGGCGAGTGTAAACACCGTGCCGCTGCGCGCGCCGTCCTGCACCAGAGTGTCGTACACGAACCGCTCCATCCCCGCGGCGGAGACGATGGTGTACGGCAGGATCAGGGGATCGAAGCCTTCGCGCAGCGTGCGGACGATGGCCTCGCTGTCCTCCGGGCGCGCGGGGCGCACCCGTACCGGCTCCATTTCACCCGCCACTGAGGCTGCGCTCCTCGTCCAGGTCCAGCATCAGGCTGCGGGGGTCCACCACCACGCCCTCCCTCCTGAACAGCGGCGCCACCGTGCGCGCCAGCACGCGCAGGTCGAGCCAGAGGCTCTGGTGCTCCACGTACCACACGTCCATCTCCAGCCGGTCGTCCCAGCGGGCGGTGTTCCTTCCGTTCACCTGGGCCCAGCCGGTGATCCCCGGCCTCACCTCGTGCCGGCGCTGCTCCCGCGGCGTGTAGTACGGAAGGTAGCGCATCAGGAGCGGGCGCGGACCCACCAGGCTCATGTCGCCGCGCAGCACGTTGATCAGCTCCGGCAGCTCGTCGAGGCTCGTCTTGCGCAGGAAGCGCCCCACCGCCGTCAGCCGCTCCGTGTCCGGCAGCGGGTTGCCGTGCTCGTCGTGCGCGTCGCGCATCGTGCGGAACTTGTACATCGCGAAGGGGACGGCGTGCCGCCCGGGGCGCACCTGCCGGAAGAGCACGGGCGACCCCATCGACCAGCGCACCGCGACGGCCACGCCCAGCAGCACCGGCGAAAGCAGCAGCAGCCCCCCCGCCGACGCCAGCACATCCACCAGGCGCTTGACCGCCGCGCTCACGCCGGCTCGGGGCTCCCCAGCCCCATCGTCTCCAGGATGACGCGGTTCACCTTGTGCACGTCGTACTTCTCTTCGGCGATGCGGCGGGACTCGCGCCCCATCCGCTCCACCAGCGCGCGGTCCACCACCAGCGCTTCCATGGCGCGGGCCAGCGCCGCGGCGTCGCGCACCGGCACCAGGAATCCGTTCACGCCGTCCCGCACCGTCTCGCGGCAGCCGGGGGCGTCGGTGGTCACAATCGGGCGCCCCATCGCCATCGCCTCCAGCACAGAACGCGGCGTACCCTCACCGTAGGAGGGGAGCACGTACACGGTCGCGGCGGCGATGGAGGGGCGCACGTCCGAGAGCCCGCCCAGGAACTCGACCACGCCCTCGCGCAGCCACCCGTCCAGCTCCTCCTGCGAGATGCTGGTGGGGTTCTTTTCGTCCGGCCATCCCGCCATGCGGAAGACCGCCCCCGGGTGCCGCGCGCGGACCATGCGCGCGGCCTCCACGTACTCGCGCACTCCCTTGTCGGCCAGGAAGCGCCCCATCAGCAGGAACGAGGCGGGCCCCTCCGGGAAGGGAGCGGGCCGGTAGTGGTCCACCTCCACCCCGCTGCCGTTGACGATCACCCCCTGCTGCGGCCCGCGCACCAGCCGCAGCCGCTCGAAGGTGGCGCGGTCGTCCGGGTTCTGGAAGAAGACGCGGTCCGCGCCGCGCAGGCTGAGCCGGTAGAGCCGCCGCGCCACCGCCCGCACCACCCTGCCGTCTCGCCCCTCGCTCATGAAGGCGTAGCCGAGCCCGGTGATCATGGCGAAGCGCCGCGGCACCCGCGCGATCCGTGCCGCCAGCAGCCCCCAGATCACCGGCTTGATGGTGTAGCCCAGGATCACGTCCGGCCGCACCTCGCGAAAGAGCGCCACCAGCGCGGCCAGGGTGCGCAGGTCCTCGTCCGGCCGCAGCCCGGTGCGGTTGAAGGGGACGTCGCGGTACGCGATCCCCATCCCGGCGAGCGCCTCCACCACGGACGGCGGCGCGGCGGGGGCGCAGGCGACCACGCGGTGCCCCCGCGCGATCATGGCCTGCATCAGCGACCCGCGAAAGGTCACCAGCGACTGGGCGTATCCACCGAGCACCAGCACCGTGGAGGGAGCGGAGCTCAGGGTGCCCACCGCTCGCGCCACGCCTGGAACATCAGGACGTTCCACAGGTCGTACGCCCAGTTGCGCCGCCCGGCCAGGTGCTCGCTCCACTTGCGGCGAATCGGCTCGGCCGCGAAGTAGCCCTCGTCGCGCAGCCGGTCCTCGGCCAGCAGCGCGTCGGCCCACGCGCGCAGCGGCCCGCGCAGCCACGGCCCGATCGGCACGCCGAACCCCTGCTTGGGGCGCTCGAACAGCTCGCGCGGTACGTGGCGGGCCAGCAGCTGCCGCAGGATCCACTTCCCCTGCGTCCCCCTGATCTTCATCCCCAGCGGCAGCTTCCACGCGAGCTCCACCACGCGGTGGTCCAGGAGCGGCGCGCGGGCTTCCAGGCTCACCGCCATGCTGGCGCGGTCCACCTTGGTGAGGATGTCGTCCGGCAGGTAGCTGACGGTGTCCAGCACCATCATCACGTGCGCGAAGCTGCGCAGGTCCGGCCGGCGCGCGCGGTCCGTGAGCACGGTGACCGGCTCGCGCCCGCCGCCGCCGCGCACCACGGAGAGCGGCTCCTGCCAGTGCGAGGTCAGGGTGCGGTACGCGGCCTCCATCCCCCGCGCCGGCAGCACCCCGGCGAACTTGTGCACCTTGTCGCCGCTCAGGGCGCGGCGCGCACGGCCCGGCAGCACCGGCGCCACGGCGTCGAAGAAGCGGTCCCACCCCTCGGGCGACGGCGCGGTGAGGAGGCGCGCGGCGGCCGAGCGCATCACCGGCGGCACGCGGTTGTAACGCGCCAGGCGCTCCGCCTGGAAGTGGCGCTGGTAGCCGCCGAACACCTCGTCGCCGCCGTCGCCGCTGAGCACCACCGTCACGTCGCGCCGGGCGAGCTGGCACACCAGAAAGGTGGGGATCTGCGACGAGTCGGCGAACGGCTCGTCGAAGAAGTCGGGGAGGCGCGGGATGACGGCCTGGGCCTCCTCGGGCGTCACGTACAGCTCGGTGTGCTCGGTGCCCAGGTGCTCCGCCACGCGCCGCGCGTCCACCGCCTCGTCCAGCACGGGATCGAGCAGGCCGATGGTGAAGGTCTTCACCGGGCGCTCCGCCTGCCGCTGCATCAGCGCCACCACGGCGGAGGAATCGATGCCGCCGGAAAGGAGCGCGCCCAGCGGCACGTCGGCCAGCATGCGCTCGCCCACGGCGCGGCCCAGCACCTCCTCCAACTGGTCGACGGCCTCCTCCTCTGACAGCGCGAGGGGAGCGCGCGCCCCCTGCTCGGCGACCGCCGTGGCGGACCAGTAGGTGCGCACGTGGTCCTGCGCCCCATCGGCGCTGGAGGCCGGCGCGCCGCCTTCCCGCAGTGTCAGGATGCTGCCGGGGCGGAGCTTGAAGACGCCGCGGAAGATGGTGTGCGGCGCGGGCACGCAGTTGTGCCGCAGCAGCAGCGCCAGCGCCCCGCGGTCGATCTCCGGACGGAAGCCGGGAAAGGTGTGGAACGCCTTGAGCTCGGACGCAAAGAGGAGGGTGTCGCCCACCCAGCCGTAGTAGAGCGGCTTCTTGCCGAGCCGATCGCGCACCAGGTGGAGCTGGCGGTCGCGCCGGTCCCAGATCCCCATGGCGAACATCCCCGCCGACCGCTCCAGCGCCTCGCCGATCCCCCACTCCTCGAACGCCGCCAGCAGGATCTCGGTATCCGAATGGCCGCGGAAGCGGTGCCCGGCGGCCTCCAGCTCGCGCCTCAGGTGGGGGAAGTTGTACACCTCCCCGTTGTAGGCGAGCACGAAGCGGCCGCTCTCGGACGCCATCGGCTGGTGGCCGTCGGGAGAGAGGTCCACGATGGAGAGCCGCCGGTGGCCGAAGGCGACGCCCGAGCCGGCGTCGGCCCACACGCCCCCGTCGTCCGGCCCGCGGTGGCGCAGCGAGTCGGCCATCCGCGTCGCCGCGGCGGCCAGCTCATTCGCGGACGAAGCCGCCCTCTGGTCGAATAGTCCCGCTATCCCGCACATGGTCCCGCCATCTCCTGTTGACTGCGCGCGTGCGGTCGCCGCCCGCGCGCCCCACTCCCTGCCCGGCCGCCCTCAAAGCGCAGAGCGCGCCCCGGGCCGGAGCGCGCGTGCGAAGGCGGCAGCAGAGGGGCGTCCGATCCCCAAATGGGCCGCCAAGTTACCCGCCGGGGCCATCCGCCGCAAGCGAAAACGGCACGGCGGGCACCGCCTCACCCTGCGTGCGCCGCGTACCACTCCAGCGTCTCGCGCAGCCCTTCCTCGGCCGTGTGCGTGGGCGCGTAGCCCAGCCGCTCGCGGGCCTTGGTGATGTCCGCCTGCGAGTGGCGCACGTCGCCGGCGCGAAAGGGCGCGTACGTCGGCTCGGCGCCGGCAACGTCGGGACGGAAGGCGGAGAGGCCGTCGCGGATCCACTCGAAGAGCTGGTTCAGCGTGGTGCGCCCGCCCAGCGCCACGTTGTACACCTCGTCCGTCACCTCGCCCGTGGCGGTGGCGGCCAGGAGGTTGGCCTGCACCACGTTCTCCACGAAGCAGAAGTCGCGCGAGGTCTCGCCGTCGCCGTTGATGACGCACTCGCGGCCCCGCAGCAGCGTCCCCACCCAGCGCGGGATCACGGCGGCGTACGCGCCCTCCGGGTCCTGCCTGCGGCCGAAGACGTTGAAGTAGCGCAGCCCCACCGTCTCGATGCCGTAGTTGCGCTCGAACACGCTGGCGTAGAGCTCGTCCACGTACTTGGTGACGGCGTACGGCGAGAGCGGCCGGCCGATGCGGTCCTCCACCTTGGGCAGCGCGGGATGGTCGCCGTAGGTGCTGCTGGACGCCGCGAAGACGAACCGGCGCACCTTTGCGTCACGCGCGGCCACCAGGACGTTCAGGAACCCGGTGACGTTGGCCGCGTGCGTGGCGATGGGGTCTTCCAGCGAGCGGGGAACGCTCCCCAGCGCCGCCTGGTGCAGCACGAAGTCCACGCCACGGCAGGCGTCGTGGCAGGTCTCCAGGTCGCGGATGTCGCCGTCGATGAAGCGGAAGCGCTCCCACGCCTCGGCGCCGGCCTGCGCCTGCACGTCGTCCAGGTTGCGGCGGTGGCCGGTGGCGAAGTTGTCCAGCCCCACCACCGTCTGCCCCAGCCCCAGCAGCCCCTCCACCAGCGCGCTGCCGATGAACCCGGCCGCGCCCGTCACGAGCCAGGTGCGGGGCGTGGCGCGCAGCTCTTCCTTCACCGTCTCATATGTCATCGGCACGTAGCCTTATCTCTCGTCAGTCGGACGCCGCGTGGTCGGAGGCGCTCAGCACCTCTTCGTATACCTCCACCATCTTGCGCGCGTGCACGCCCCAGCTGAAGAGGGCGCCGTGCTCCGCGTTGGCCGCGCGGCGCGCCCGCCACCGCTCCGGCTGGGTGCGGCGCTCCTCCAGCAGCTCCACCACCGCCTCCGTCCAGGCCGGCACGTCGCCCACGGGGCAGTAGCGCGCCAGCGAGCCGCCCACCTCGCGCAGCACCGGGATGTCGCTGGCCACCACGGGGGTGCCGCACGCCATCGACTCGGGCACCGGCATCCCGAACCCCTCCACCTCCGAGGGCTGCAGCGCCAGCGCGGCGCGGCGGTACACGGCGGAAAGGACCTCGCGCTCCACGAAGGGGAGCACCAGGATGGAGCCCTCCAGCCCCAGCGAGCGCACCAGCTCCAGGTGCTCCGGCAGGAAGGCGCCCCCCGCGCGGATGAGCCGCACCTCCGGCACCCGCTCCCGCAAGGCGGCGAAAACGCGCAGCAGCACGTCGATGCGCTTTCGCGGCATGAGGCTCCCCACGTGCAGCAGGTCCACCGTGGACCCCGCCGGGCCGAGGAGCGCGTCCGCCTTGGCATCGGCCACGGGGTGGGGATCGGGCGAGCACGCGGGGTGGGTGCCGATGTGCACCACCGTCACCCGCTCCGGCCGCGCGACGCCGAACGCCAGCAGCTCGTCGCGCACGGCGTGGGTGTCGCACACCACGCGGGCGGCGGAGCGCACCGCGTGCATCTGCTGCCGCGCCATGGCGCGGTACAGCCACGAGCGGGACTCCTTCTCCGGCTCCAGCAGGCAGCGGAACGCCTCCAGGTCGTGGCAGGTGACGATGGTGCGCCTGGGCGGAAGGACGTGGGCCAGCTGGCCGTAGCTGTGCTCGGTCAGGTGGAACAGGTCGAACCGCTTCCTGCTGCGCAGCAGGTGTCCCGGAAAGTCGCCGAAGCGGTTCAGCAGCCGGTCCGCGCGCACGGCCATGCGGTGGCGCCCCGCGCGCGGCAGCCGCTCGAAGCGGCGCACCAGCCGCGGCACCACCCGCTCCGCGCGGATGCGCGGCTCGTGGTGCCGGCGCAGCGTGTCCAGCAGCATCTCGGCGCACAGGTCCATGCTGTGCCACTGCTCCTCGGCCAGCGGCGAGATGAGCGCCACCCGCACGCTACGCATGCGCCGCCCCCGCCAGGCGCGCCGGCCGCGGCGCCGCAGCCGGCGCGCGGACGAGCCTGCTTCCCGCGGGCGCCACCGCCACCACCAGCAGCGTGAACCAGAAGGTGGGCTGGCGCAGCACGTAGTGGAAGGTGCTGAACACCATCAGCGAAAGGAGAAGGACCACCCGGTAGTGCGACCGGTCGCGCAGGGCGCGCAGGCCGGCCCACGCCAGCAGCGCCAGGTACGCGGCCAGCCCCACGATGCCGGTGCTGGTGCCCCAGTCCAGGTAGCTGTTGTGCGCCTCGTATCCCTCGCCCGGCGCATCGTGCCAGGCGTGCGACCCCGGGCCCAGTCCCACTATGGGCGAAGTCGCCATCGCCTCCAGGGCGTGCCCCCATATCTCCAGCCGGTCGGACCCCTGCGCGGAGCCGGAAAGCTCGCCCGCCTCCTCCGTCACCTTTGCCACCAGGCGCGGCGCGACGGCCCCCGCGGACACCAGCACCAGCAGCGGGAGCACCACGCGCATGAGCCCGGCGCGCAGCACGCTTCCGGTTCTCACCGAGCCGGCGCGCACCAGGGCGAGGCACGCCAGCACCGCGCCGCCCAGCGTCCAGGCGATGATCAGGCTGTCGCTGAGCGTCGCCACTCCCAGCACCGCGGCCGCCAGCGTGAAGGCCAGCCACACCAGCCGGCGCGCCCTGGTGCCGCTCTGGGAGCGGAGCTGGAGCGCGATCAGCGGCATCCCCAGCATGAGGAGCGCGAGCTGGTTGGGGTTGGCCGCCCACCCGGCCAGGCGCATCCCGTACCACACCCGCAGCGGCCCGGCCCCCGGCCCCACCACGGTCGCCGCCGCCAGCAGCCCGTTGCCCAGCACGGCCGTCAGCAGCATCGTCGCGGCCGCGGTGCGCACCCGCTCGCGCAGGTCGCGCTCCAGCAGGAAGACGACGATGGCGGCGGCGGTGAAGGTGAAGGCAAAGGTGTCGTAGAGGGCGGCGTTCCGCTGCGGGTAGCCGCTGAGGATCTTGGCGAGCCACCCCGCCGCCAGCATCGCCGGCGCCGCGCACCAGAACCAGAGGAGCGGGCGCCCTTCGCGCGGAACGACAATCGTGCGCTGCACCATCATCTCCGCGAACCGGTACGCCAGCCAGAGCAGCAGCATCAGCTCGCCCGGCCCCACCGGGCCCTTGCGGAGCTGAGTGGCGGTGGACGCGGCGATCGCGACCCCGAACCAGGCCGCGGAGAAGCTGTGCACGGTGGCGGAACGGACGGCCACGCCCTACTCCTTCTCGCCGCGCAGCAGGGCGGCGAATCGCTCCTTGTAGCGCGTCTGCGCGAACACCTCCAGGCAGCGCTCACGCGCCCGGGCGCCCAGCCGCGCGCGCAGGCCGGCGTCGCCCAGCAGCATGCGCAGGCGGCCGGCCAGCGCTTCGGGGTCGTCCGGCTGCACGATCAGCCCGCTCTCCCCGTCCACCACCGTCTCCTCGCTCCCCCCGGCATACGTCACGATCACGGGGAGGTGGGTCGCCATCGCCTCCAGCGTCACGATCCCCAGCCCCTCCTCGCGCGAGGCCAGGACGAAGATGTCGCTGGCCGAGAGGAGCGCCGGCAGGTCGTCGCGCCACCCCAGGAAGGTGACGGGAAGGCGCTTCTCCTCCACCTCGCGCCGCAGCCCCGCCATGTACTCCGCGTCCGTCTCGCGCGCCAGGTCGCCCGCGACGGCCAGGTGCACCCCCGGCGCCTCGTCCACCACCCGCTCCAGCGCCGCCAGCAGGGTGTCGTAGCCCTTGCGGTGGCAGATCGACCCCGCCGTGGCGATCAGCAGCCCCTCCTCCGGCAGCCCGAAGCCGCGGCGGATCTCGCGCCGCGCCTCTTCGCTGGGGGCGGGGGCGTACCCGGACGCGTCGATCCCCGCGTAGTTGACGGAGAGCTTGGAGAGAGAGCGCGCGCGTTCGCGTGCCCGGGGCGGGAGCGCCTTGGCCGCCGCCTTGGACACCATCATCATCTCGTCCGCGGCCCACGCGCCCAGCGCGGAGAGGCCGCGAAAGGAGTTTCCGCCGTGGATCGTCCAGAAGAGCCGCTTGCGCAGGAGCAGCTTGCTGGGGGCCAGGAAGAAGACGCTGCGCAGCTCGTTGGCGTACAGGATGTCGGCGCCCAGGCGCTTCGCGTGCCTCAGCACCCGCATGGCGTACATCAGCAGGGAAAACGAGATCAGCACCTTGCGGGGAGCCGACGCGGCGAGCGCGGCGCCCCCGAAGATGTCCAGGGTGTCCGGAATGGGGATGACCTCCACGCGCAGCCCGGCCTCACGCGCCATGCGCGTGAGCTGCCCCTCTTTTCCGGTGGCGATGATCGGCTCGAATCCGCGCTCGCGGATCCCTTCCGCAAGCATGATCATGGCACGCTGCGCGCCGAAGGCACAGTCGTGATACGGATCGTACATCAGGACGCGCTTCATTCCTATCCTGGTTTTACGAACACGCGGAGCGGTACAGGATCTCCATCGTCCGCCGCGTGGTGCTCTCCCATGTGAAGCGGGCCGCCTGCTCCCGCCCCTTTCGTATCCACTCGGCACGCTCGCCGGGGTCCCGCTCCAGCCGCGCCACCGCGTCCGCCATCGCCTGGCTGTCGCCGGGGTCCACGGAGAGCCCGCCCTCGCCCATCACCTCCGGCACCGACGAGCGGTTGGAGGCGATCACCGGCGCGCCGCACGCCATCGCCTCCAGCACGGGAAGCCCGAACCCCTCGTACAGCGAGGGGAAGAGGAAGGCGGTGCAGTGCGCGTACAGGCAGCGGAGCTCCGTCTCGCTCACCTTCCCCAGGTCGACCACGGCGTCGGCCACTCCACGGGCCTCCGCGTGGCGCACCACCTGGGGCCAGTGGGCGCCGGCCGTGCCCCCGGCCACCACCAGCCGCATGGCGCTCCCCCCCGCCCGCACCCGCGCAAGCGTGTCGACCGCCGCCACGTGGTTCTTGTGCGGAAAGCGGTTCCCCACGCAGAACAGGTACGGCCGCAACGCCTCCACGCGCGTGCAGTGCGCGGCCTCGGCGGGCTCCAGCGGGCGGAACGAGGGGGCCACGCCCAGCGGCACCACCTCCACCTTGCCCGCCGCGCGCGGTACGTACGACACGATGTCGCGCCGCGTGGACTCCGAGTCCGCGATCATCCGCCAGGCGAGCCGGGCCCCCGCGTGCAGCGCGATGGTGGAGGCGATCCGCTCCCGCCTGCGCACCAGCCCCGGCAGCTTGATGGGGATCAGGTCGTGCACCGTCACCACGCTGCGGCGCGGGTGCAGCAGCAGCGGCACGTCCGAGAAGGGGAAGTGCCACACGTCCGCGCGGGTCTGGCCTCGGGCCGCCATCTGGACCCATGCGAGCTGCGACTGGTGGCTGCTCCATCTGCGCAGGAAGGGGAGGACGGTGGCCTGGCCTTCCGCCCCCCGCTCCGCCAGCAGCGCGTGGAGCTCGTCCGGCTCGCCCAGCAGCACCAGGTGGCCGAAGCGCGGGTCCGCCAGGAGGGCGGCGAGCATCTCCCGCACGTAGCGCCCCACGCCGGTGCTGTGGACCGCGCGTGCGTCCACCCCCAGCGTCACGCGGCGCTCCGGACCCCCCGTGCCATCCGCCGCCATCGTCATCCCTCCGCCCCGTGGGGCTCCACGCGCCGGCCGCCGCCGCGGGCTCCCACTACCATGAGAATCCCGAATTTAGAACAAGCCGCGCACCTTTGCAATGGCCCCGCGAGGCCGCACGGAGCACCCAAGTGCCCTATCCGCAACGTGTTACGATGCACTGGCGGCGCGGTAGGCGGCGATGGTGTCGCGGGTGCACCGCTCCCAGCTGAAGTGCCGGGCGCGCGCCAGCGACCGCTCGCGCAGCGCCGCTCGCAGTGCGGGGGTGCGGTACACGTCGAGCATTGCCTGGCAGAGCGCGTCCTCGTCGCGCGGGTCCAGCATGATCCCCGCGTCGCCCACCACCTCCGGCAGAGAGGAGGTGTTGGAGGTGATGACGGGTACGCCGCACTGCATGGCCTCCAGCGGCGGCAGACCGAATCCCTCGTAGAGCGAAGGGTAGACGAACGCCGTCGCGCCGCTGTAGAGCGCGGCCAGGTCCTCGTCCGCCACGAAGCCGGGAAGGATGATGCGGCCGCGCAGCTCGCCGGCGCCGGCAATCGCATCGAAGATTCCGTCGTGGTGCCACCCCTTGGTGCCCGCGAGCACGAAGTACAGGTCGCGCACCCCCTCGTCGCGCACCAGCCGGATGAACGAGCGGATCGCGTGATCCATGTTCTTTCGCGGCTCCAGCGTGTTGAGGCTCAGCAGGTACGGCGCGTCCGGGATCCCGTAGCGCGCCTTCACCGCCGCGATCCGCGCCGCGTCGGCCACGGGGTGGAAGAGCTCCGGCGCGGCGGCGAGCGGGGTGACGAATACCCGCGCCGGATCGATCCCCGTGTGCTCGCACAGGTCGTCGCGTCCCGAGGCGGAGATGCAGATTGCCCACGCGTCCGCGTCCAGGCTGGCGAGCACGGCCCGGAAGCGGCGCTGCACGTGGACGTCGAACAGCTCCGGGAAGAGCACCGGGATCAGGTCGAGCACGGTGAGCACGCGCGCCGGCGGCCTTCCCCGCCCCGCCCAGCGCGGCAGCGGCGCGGAGGGGGAGTGGAAGACGTCGGCGTCTACCCAGTCGCCCAGCCGGCGGTGCCCCAGCGTGGCCTCGGCGGCCTTCACCCCCCGCGCCATCACCCCGCGCGCCACGCGCACGTGCTTCGCGTCGGACGGACGCAGGTCCATGCGCAGCAGCGGGTGCGCGAACGCGTCAACCAGCCCCGCGCGCGGCGGCGCCACCAGCGGGACGTGCCGCAGCGACGCGTCTTCGGCGACGTGCGCGCGCGCCAGCCCGCGCACCCGAGCGGATTCCACCGCCGAGAAGCGCAGCTCGCACTCCGGCGCGGCCGCCAGCCCGTGCGCGAGCCGCTCCGTCACCCGGTAGGTGCCCGTGCGGCTGAGCTGCGACCGGTGCCCCGCGCCCAGGATCGACACGTCGTACACCACCCGCATCGGCGCGCCCTCGCCCGCCGTCACGCCGCGCCTCCCGCGACCGCCGCGCACAATCCTTCTTCGATCTCCCCGATCGTGCGCTCGAGCGTGAAGTGGCGCTCCACCGACTCGCGCGCGCCGCGGCGGATGCGCTCGAACAGCGCGTCATCATGCATCAGCCGCCCGATCTGGCGCGCGCACGCCGCCGCGTCGCCGGGCGCGAAGACGAGCGCGTTTTCGCCGTCGCGCACGATCTCGCCGCTGCCGCCGGTGCCGGTCGCGACGACGGGGAGGCCGCACGCCATCGCCTCCAGGATCGTGATGCCGAACGGCTCGTTCCACACCGAGGGGAAGACCAGCACGTCGTGTTCGTGATACAGCGCCACGATCTCCGCGCGCGCCACGCGGCCGCGAAAGCTCACCGCCTCCGCCACCCCCAGCTCGCGGACGCGCCGCCGGAGCTCGTGCCCGTACGGATTGTCCGCGTCGCCCGCGATGGTGAGGCTGACCCGCGAACCGCCCTCGGACGAGGCGAGCAGTGCGAGCGCCTCGACAACCGTGTGCACGCCCTTGTGCGGCAGCACCTGCCCCACGAAGAGGAGCCGGCGCACCTCGGGCCGGCGCTCCGCGCGGAAGGGAAAAGCGCCCGGATCGATCCCCCAGTGGATGGTGCGGGCGCCCTCGGTGCGCACCCCGGCGGCGCGCACGGCATCGGCCAGGTACGCGCTGCCGAAGTGCACGTTGCGAAAGGCCACCCCGCCGCTCACCGCCGGCAGCCCCGCCGCCGCCGCCACGCGCGCCGGGACGCCGCCGCCCTTCCAGAAGCGGAGGACCAGGTCGTCGCCGCGCGCCATCCACTCGTCGAACACGTAGAAGGCGGTGGGCATCCCCAGGGCCGGCAGCGCCGCGGCCAGCGAGACGGAGGTGCCCACCGGGTTCCACACGTACACCACGTCCGGCCGGAGCTCGGCCGCCAGCCGGCGCAGCGCGGCCCAGTTCCCCCGCTCCTTGCGCACCAGCCGCGCCAGCGTGGCCAGGCGCCGCACGGGGGCCGGGCGCCACGCGCGGGCGGGCTCGGGTCCCACGCCGGTCATCCAGCGGTGCACCTCGCCCTCGCTGCGCGGGCCATCGCCGCCGTACGTGCTGGTGAGCACCGCCACCTGGTGCCCGCGCCGCCGCAGCGCCTCCACCGCCGCCGCGCAGCCCAGCTCGTAGCCGCCGATGAAGTGGGGTGGATAGAAGTTGGAGACCACCAGGATGCGCATCGGCGTCAACCGCCGTACGCCCGCAGGCAGCGCTCCGCCACCGCGCGCCAGGTGAAGCGCCGCGCGACCGTCTCGCGCCCGCGCTGCCCCATCGCCGCCGCCTCCGCCGGGTTGTCCAGCAGGAAGGCGATGCGGTCGCGGAGCGCGTCGGGCGAGTTGGGCGGCACCACGAAGCCGGTGACCCCCTCGTCCACGAACTCCGGCATCCCCCCCACGTCGGTGCAGATGGCCGGCGTGCCGCACGCCATGCTCTCCAGCAGCACCAGCCCCAGCAGCTCCGGGATCTCATGGTGCACGCCGTAGGTGTCGCGGTAAACGGAGGGGAGCACCGTGACGGCGGCTTCGCGGTAGGCGCGCACCAGGTCTTCGTCGCTCGCGTCGGTCACGAAGCGCACGTTCTTATCCGCCGCCAGCTCCTGGAGGAGGGCGAAGTACTCCGGCTTGTACGGCCTTCCCATCACCACCAGCTCCCACCCCGGCTCCACCGCGCGGATCAGGTCGTCGATCCCCTTGTGCGGTAGCAGGCGGCCCACGAAGAGCACGCGGGGCGCCTTGGGGCCGGCGGCGGGGGGGATCGCCAGGAAGCTGTCGTCCACGCCGCCGTGGATCACCGTGCCGCTCTGCCCGTCCGGGAGCACGCGCGCGCCGAACTCGGAGATCGGCAGGAAGCCGGTCACCACGCGCGCCACGGGCAGCACGTGCGTGAAGTGGCGCCCCGTGCCCCCCAGGTCGGTGACGAACACCCGCTTCCCCAGCGCCGCGCCGGCCAGCGCCGCGAAGTTGGTGACGATGGTGCGGTACTGGTGGCAGTGCACCACGTCGAAGCCGCGCAGCATCGGCAGAAAAGAGAACGACACCGGGTCGAACGGCACCCCGTCCTTGAGCTCCAGGATGGGAAAGATCTCCACCCGCAGCGCGCCGTGCTGCTCCGTGCGCCGCTCCGGCCCGAAGCTGAGGAAGACGGTGTCCACCAGCCCGGCCATCGCCTGCGCCAGGCTCACGGCGTAGCGCTCGCCCCCGCCGATGATGGACCCGCCGCCGAAGAAGGCGGGAGAGACGTGCACCACCCGGCGCACGCTCCCCCGCCCCGCTCCGCGCAGCCGGCGGTTGGCCGCGGCGGCCCCGTACAACGCCACGGCGGCCGCCCGCAGCGAGGTCCAGCTCGCCAGCGCCCGCCGCACGCCCGCGCTCTCCGTCATCTTCCCCGCCCCCGGCTCAGGCGGCCGGCGGCTTCCGGCACTCGCCCGCGATGCAGATCGACTTGGTGGCGGAGTAGGGGCGGATGCGGTTCACCAGCCGGTAGAACCACGACGTCCGGCGCTGCTTGCGGGTGGCAAGCTCGTGCACCAGCTTCGCGTTCTCGCCCACCAGGTCGCCCGCGTCGTTGAAGCGCACGTCGTACTCGTCCAGCAGCGGCGCGATGGCGCGGCAGTAGGCGTACGCCTCGGGGGCGTACCACACACGGCTGAGGTCGTAGTAGCGCTTGACCAGGCTCAGCGTCTCCTCCGGCGGCACGCAGAACTGGTGCTGCGTGTCCACCACGCTCTGCTGGTAGTTGCGCGACCGCCGCCCCAGCTCCTGCTCTATGTGCAGCATGGGGGTGGTGAGCGTCAGCTTGGCGCCCGGCTTGGAGACGCGGTGGAACTCGCTGAGCGCCTTCTCCTTGTCCTCGATGTGCTCCAGCACCTCCCAGCACACCAGCTCGTCCACCGAGTCGTCCTCGAAGGGAAGGTTCGTGGCGTCGCCGTAGAACACTTCCGTGGATGGAGAGATCTCCCGGGCCCTGCGCAGGTAGTCCTCGTTCACGTCGATCCCAACCCACCCCTCAGGCACGGGCTTGGGACCACACCCTACGATCAGCTTCATGCGGTGAAAACTCCATCCGGGGAATCAACCTGCTCGATCAGCCCGACCGCGGCGCCATCCGCGGGCGGGGCGGGGCGCAGCTCCCACTCGCCGTCCAGGTACACCACGCCGTGCTCCGCCTTGATGGCCACGCCGCTGCCGTACACGTCGAACTCGGCCACCACCATGCGCACCGCGTGGTCCACGTAGTCCAGCCGCCGCACCCCGGCATCGTCCACGCCGATGTCGATCCAGTACGTGCCCGGGGTGAAGGGGACGTGGGGGATCTCCAGCACCAGCTCTTCGCGCCCCTGGCGCCGGCCGCGGATCACCGGCGGGCGCATGGCGGTGTTGAAGCCCAGCATGTTCTGGTCGTTGTACGACTTGAACAGCACTCCCACCACCGGGTTGGGGTAGTCCGAGAGCCCGTCCACCTCGATGACCATGCGCGCCGGGCGGCTCACGGGCAGCGTGTCGGTTACACGCCCCATCTCGTCCTGCAGCACCACCTTGCGGATGATCGGCTTGCCGGCCGGGATCCCCGCCGGGCTGCGGCCGGAGTAGTCCCACTCGCCGCGCGGGCCGTCTTCGTCGCTCCCGTGCGCGGCGGTCTGGTACTCCAGGATCGCTTCCTCGGTGTCGCCGTCGAACTTTACGCGCCCTTCCTGGATCACCACGCAGCGGGTGCACAGCGAGTGTACCGCCGTCATGTTGTGGCTCACGAAGAGCACCGTGCGCCCCTCGCGGGCCACGGTGCCCATGCGGGCCACGCACTTCTCCTGGAAGGCGGTGTCGCCCACGGCGAGCACCTCGTCCACGATCAGGATCTCGGGCTCCAGGTGCGCCGCCACGGCGAAGGCGAGGCGCAGGTACATCCCGCTGGAGTAGCGCTTCACCGGGGTGTCCAGGAACTTCCCCACCCCGCTGAACTCCACGATCTCTTCCATGCGGCGCGCGATGTACGCGCGGTCCATCCCCAGGAAGGCGCCGTTCAGGTAGATGTTCTCGCGCCCCGTGAGCTCGGGGTGGAAGCCGGTGCCCACCTCCAGCAGCGAGCCGATGCGGCCGTGCACCTCGGCGCGCCCCACGCTGGGCGGCGTGATGCGCGAGAGGATCTTGAGCAGGGTGCTCTTGCCGGCCCCGTTGCGGCCGATGACGCCCAGCACCTCGCCGTGCTTCACGTCGAACGAGACGTCGCGCAGCGCCCACACCAGCTCGCCCTCGGCCTCGCGCGCCCACTTCCCCGTGCGCAGCAGCCCCGCCGCGCGGCGCGCCGGCGTGGTGACGGCGCGCTGCAGCGACTCGCGGACGGTCTTGTACGGCTCGGCGCGGGCCCCGATCCGGTACTGCTTGCCGAGGTGCTCGGCGCGTATGGCGGTGTTCGACATCCAGGATCAGCGGTTCCGATGGCTCACGCCACGTCAGCGAAGGTGCGCTCCACGCGCCGGAAGTAGAGGACCCCGCCCACGAAGAGCAGCAACCCCATCCCCAGGGAAACCCCGATGGTGGACCACCCCACCTCGCCCGTGTTCAGGAAGGCGGCGCGCAGCCCCTCGATGACGCCCACCATGGGGTTGAGCGCGTAGATCAGCCGGAACCGCTCCGGCACCACGGAGGCGGGGTACACCACCGGCGACGCGTACATCCACACCTGCACCAGGAACGGCACCACGTAGCGGATGTCGCGGTACTGGATGTTGAGCGCGGCCAGCCACGACCCCACCCCCGCCGCGGTCAGCGCCATCACCACCACCACGATGGGGACGATGACCAGTGCCAGCGGCGACGGGGTGATGCCGTAGAACACCACCATCGCGACGATGATGACCATGCCGATGAAGAAGTCCAGCAGCCCGGCCAGCACCGGCGCCGCGGGGATCACCAGGCGCGGAAAGTACACCTTGGTGATCAGGTTGGTGCTCGCCACCAGGCTGGTGCTCGCCCCCGTGAGCGCCGTGGAGAAGTAAGTCCACGGCACCAGCGCGGTGATGGCGAAGGCGGCGTACGGCACCCCGTCGGACGGGATCTTGGCGAACGTGCCGAAGATGACGGTGAAGAGCAGCGCGGTGAGCAGCGGCTGCAGCACCGCCCACCCCGCGCCCAGCACCGTCTGCGCGTAGCGCACCTTGACGTCGCGCCACACCAGGAACCAGAAGAGCCCGCGGTACGCCCAGAGCTCGCGAAAGTCGATCGCGGCGAAGCGGCCCGCCGGCTGTATGACCAGCGTGGGAATGGAGCCCTGGTTCCCCAGGGCTCCGCCCATCGCCATCGTGCTGCTTTCCGTTTGCATCCTCTTATGCCTAGCGCCGCAGGCGGTTCACCGCGCGGCGCCCGAGCTGCGCGACCTCGAACAGCGCGTCGTCCACCTTGCCCGGAATCGCCGACGCGGGGGCCACCCTGTTGACGTACCCCTCCAGCTCGGCCGCGATGTTCTCCACGCCGTGGATCGTCCGCTCCGCGAAGGTGAAGGAGTCCGTCCAGAAGAGCCACTGCACCTGCCGCTCCTCCGGAAGCCCGTGCAGGTACGACCTGGGCAGCGAGAAGCGGGGCGAGGAGTGGATCATGTGGTACTTCATGAGGAAGTCCACGTGCGCGTCGCCGATGTCGATCAGCCAGCGGTGGTGCGTCCACCCCACGATCCCCGGCTCGGTGCCGCGGCAGCTCTCGGCCACGCGCGACGGCACCTCCAGGTACCCCGCCTTGGCCACGCGCACCATCTCCGCGCACACCCACAGCGGGTCGCGGATGTCCTCCAGCGTGTGCGAGCAGATGACGTAGTCCAGCTCCTTGTCGCCGAACGGAAAGGGCGTGTGCTCGCAGATGTCGCGCGCGTACCACGTGTCGCGGGTGAAGTGCTCCCGCTCGCCCCCCTGGGGCGGCCGCGACGCGCCGTAGTAGCCGCGCGTCTCGTACGGCTCGGCGTCCAGCACGTAGTTGGCGCGGTTGAAGGGCCGCGCCCACCCGCCGATGTCGAGGACCCGGTCGTCGGGTTTGATGCGGTCGAGCACCGCCTGCACATTCGGTTCGAACATCTCGTTGCCAGTCGGGACGTCTAAAGGTTCATGGGCCGGGGAGAGCTCGTCTCCATCCGCCCGAAATCGCGCGAGTCCCCTACCGCCTGCCGGCGGTCTGGGTGGAGCGCCGCCGCAGCGGCACCACGTCGTGCTTGAAGTCTTCCCACGCCACGAAGAACGAGCCGGCCGCGGGGTCCTGCCGCGCGCGGGCGAAGTGGTCCGCCACGAACGCCGCCAACAGCCCCAGCACCAGCCCCAGCACCCCGGCCACCATCAGGATCAGCTTGAGGCCGATGCCGCTCGGCGCGCCCGGCACCGTGGCCTGGTCCAGCACGCTCACCACGGGCAGGTTGTTGTTCACGTCGATCTGCGACTGCGCGATCGCCGTCGTCAGCGAGATGTACACCTGCTCGTCGCGCTGGTAGTCGCGCTTGAGCCGCGTGAGCGTGGCCGCCAGGTCGGGCGACTCGCTGAAGGGCACGAAGAGCCCGCCCCCGCCCCCGGCCGTGAGCCGCCGGAGCTGCGCGCGCAGGGTGGAGAGCCTGGCCTCCGCGGACTGCAGCTGGGCGTTGCTGGGCGTCACCGTGCGGCGCAGCTCGCTGACCCGCACCTCCTGCTCCGTGATCTGGCTCTGCAGCTGCGAGGCGGCGTCCACCGTGCGGGTGGCCTGGTCCGCCAGCTCCGGCGCGTTCCGCTGCTTCTGGAAGGCGACGAGCCGCTGCTCGCTCCGGTCCAGCGCGGCGCGCGCCCGGCGCAGCTGCGTCTCCAGGAAGTGCTGCTTCTGCACCGCCGCCTCCACCCCCACCCGCGCCGACATCTCGTTGAGGAGCACCGGAAAGGTGTTGGCCACCCTCGTCGCGAGCCGCGGGTCCTCGCCCTCCACCAGGATGGCGATGGAGCCGTCGGGCTTGGGGTTCACCTCGGTGTCCGCCAGCATCCGGCGGACCTTGCCGGGCATCCCGCCCTCGGGGCGCGGCCCCGCCACCCGTGCGACCATGGAGTCCGCGAAGGAGCGGCTGCGCGCCAGCACCCCGATGAGCCGCTGGTTGGGGTTGTTGACGTTCCCCAGCCCGGGGATCCCCACCCCGGCCAGCTGGCGCGCCAGCGCGTCCGACGATCGCCCGCCCCCCTGCTCCTGCGGGGAGAGCAGCACCACGCTGGCCTGGTACTTCTTTGTGCGGAGCATGGACAGGCCGCCGGCCACGAGCATCACCGCGAGCGTGGTGAGCACGATCAGCCGCCAGCGCCGCAGCAGCACCGCCCCCAGGTCGAGGATGCGGACCTCCTCCCCCGGAGGGGAACCGCCGTTCTCAATGCTCATCTGCTTCCATCCATGGCTCTTCGGGGACGGCGGAGGGCGCCGGCCGGGGCCCTCTCCGCCGGGTGACGCGGGGGGATCAACCCCCGAGCTGGGTGATGGCGACCACCGTGACGATGAGCCCGGAGACGATGCTCGCGACCGCCTGCACGCTGGCGAGCCGCTCGATGACGGTGCGGCGCTGGCGGAAGGGGACCACGATGACGTCGCCCGCCTCCAGCGACCGCACCTCCTCCGCCTGGAGCGGCGTGCCCAGCTTGGCGCGCAGCACCACCGCGTCGCGGAAGTCCGCCCGCCGCGTGTACCAGCCGGCCAGGCGGATGTAGTGCTCCGGCCTCTGCCCCGGCGTGAACTGCACCAGCCCCGGCGTGCGCACGGCGCCCAGCACGGCCACGTCGTTGCGCCGCTCCGGCACGTTCAGCACGTCGCCGCCGCGCACCGTCTGGTCGTAGGCGTCCTGGCCGCTGGCGAAGAGCTGTTGGAAGTCCACCACCACGTTGGTCTCGTCGCCCTGCGCCCGGATGCGCTGGATCTCCCGCTCCTCGAAGCGCGCGGTGCTGTCCAGCGGAGCTCCCCGCAGGTCGGTGGGCACGCCGCCCAGCCCCTGGATCTCCGCGCCGGCCACGCCGCGGCGGAGGGTGGCGCTGGTGAGCGAGGCCTGCGCCGTGAAGCCGCCCGCCATGGCGACCAGCTCGCGCACCGTCGTGGTGTCGGGCCGCACCGGGTAGGTTCCCGGGTACCTCACCTGCCCCGTGACCACGGCCCTGCGCTGCCGCCCGTAGTTCGCCATCTCGGCCACGAAGATGGCGTCCGTGGGGCGCAGGATCAGCGCGCGCCCGCGGGCGCCGAGGGCGTCCGCGCGGGAGAGGGTGGTGAACTCCCGCTGCTGCGGCGTCACCCAGCGCGCGATGCGCACCGAGTCGGCGGCGTTGGACGGGAAGCCGGCCCCGCCGTTGACGAGGTCGAGGAACTCGGCGAGCGACTCGCCCTCCCTGAACTGGAACGACCCGGGATAGAAGACGCGCCCGTACGCCTCCACCGTCTCGTCCACCACGGGAATCACCAGCACGTCGCCCGCGCGCAGCGTGGGGTTGCCGCGCAGGTCGCCGGTGATGTAGAAGGGGGCCATGTCCACCCGCATGGAGTCGCCCTCCGCGCGGCGCACCAGGATGTTGCGATGCAGCGTGCGCGAGCCGCGGGGCGCCGGCAGCACCTCGCTCAGCCGCGTCACGGAGCTGGCCAGCCGCATTCCCGGGTTCGCCACGTCGCCAAGCAGGTACACCTTGAACGAGCGCACGTGGGCCAGCGAGAGGGAGACCTCCACGCTGCGGTAGAGCCTCAGCACCGCGGCGCGGGCGCGCGCCTGCGCCTGGTCCAGGTTCAGCCCCAGCACCCGCACCACCCCGATGGACGGAATCACCACCGTCCCCTCCGGAGTGACCACAAGCGAGTGGGTGACGTTCACGTCGCCGAACAGCGACACGTCCACCACGTCGCCCGGCCCCAGCGCGTACTCCGCGCGGCGGATGGGGGCGTCCAGCGGCTGCGCCGCCGGAAACCACCCCATGCCGTTGGGGTTGGCGCCCTGGTTGGCGTTCCCCAGGTTTGTGTTCGCGCCCTGGTTGGGGACGGTGCCCGGGACGGCCGTGCCCACCCGCACCGTGTCGCGCGTGGTCTCCTGCGCCAACACCGGAGCCACCCCGCCGGCGAGCAGGGCTCCCGACAGGGCGGCGGCCAACAAACGAGACTGGATCATGGAGTGAACCGTGACACCTGTGTATGCATGAAAGCGGACGTCGGCGGCCCGTTCCGGCGCATCTCTGCCGCCGCGGGCCCGCACCGTGTCTTCCGCTGGTCGTCCTGAAATACGGCGAGCCGGGAAACGTATGACGTGTCCCGGTACCCGCCCGTCACACCCGTTGTCCGTCGAGAGCGGCCCCTACGCCCGCCTGGCCAGCGGCACGGCGGGGGCGAAGTCCAGCGGCTCCCCGCACTCCTCGTGGCGCGCGGAGGAGGAGAGCCCCAGCACCCGCGCCGGCCCGCGCACGCTGCGCATGATCCCGCGGGTGTCCACCACCAGGGGCGCCTCGCGGGCCACGAGGGCGTAGTTGACGGAGCTGTGGTCCGTCACCACCACCACCGCGTCGGCGGAGCGCAGCAGCTCGGCGGTGAGCGCCGCGCTGCGCATGGGCAGCCCTGCGAGGCCGGTGTGCCCGTCGTCGCGGATCTCGGGGCAGAAGGGGTCATGGTACACCACCTCCGCGCCGCGCGCCTGCAGCAGCCCGATCACGTCCAGCGCCGGGCTCTCGCGCAGGTCGTCGATGTCGCGCTTGTAGGCGACGCCAAGGACCAGCACGCGGCTCCCGTTCACCGCCTTGCGGGCCCCATTCAGGGCATCCGCCACCTTGCGCACCACGTACTCGGGCATCTCCGCGTTGATCTCGCTGGCCAGCTCGATCATGCGCGTCTTGTACTCCAGCGTGCGCATCTTCCACGACAGGTAGTGCGGGTCCAGCGGAATGCAGTGGCCGCCCAGCCCCGGGCCGGGGGTGAACTTCATGAAGCCGAACGGCTTGGTGGCCGCGGCGTCGATCACCCCCCACACGTCCACGCCCAGCTTGTCGCACGCCTGCGCCAGCTCGTTGGCCAGCGCGATGTTGATCATGCGAAAGGTGTTCTCGTACACCTTGACGAGCTCGGCCGCCTCGGCGCTCTCCACCTTGACCAGCGTGTCGAAGACCCTGCCGTACAGCGAAGTGCCGGCCTCCATGCACGCCGCGGTCACGCCGCCGATCACCTTGGGCGTGTTGCGGGTGTGCCACACGGGGTTCCCCGGGTCCACCCGCTCGGGCGAGAAGCAGAGGAAGAAGTCCTCGCCCACCGCCAGCCCGCTCTGCTCCAGGATGGGGAGCAGCACGTCGCGGGTGGTGCCCGGGTACGTGGTGCTCTCCAGGATCACCAGCTGCCCGGGCCGCAGCGCCTTGAGCACCGCCTGCGCGGCGGACACGACGTAGCTGAGGTCCGGCTCCTTGGTCTTATTGAGCGGCGTGGGCACGCAGATGGAGATCGCGTCGCACTCCGCCAGCCGCGCGAGGTCCGCGGTGGCCGAGAGGAGCCCCTCGCCCACGAACGCCCCCAGCACGTCGCTGGGCACGTCCTGCACGTGGCTGCGTCCCGCGTTCACCGCGTCCACCACCCGCTCGGAGATATCCACACCCAGGGTGCGGTAGCCGTTGCGCGCGAGCTCCACCGCCAGCGGCAGCCCCACGTACCCCAGCCCCACCACCCCGATCACCGCCGTATTGTCGCCGATCCTGTTGAGGATCTGGTCTTTCGCCGCGCTCATATTGCTGTATTCGAACCGATAGAGGCGCCGGGAGCCCCCCGCCGGTGCACGTTCCTGGAGCCGCGAGGAAACCACAAATTTAGCGGCGCGGCCAATTTACGGCAACCCGAGCTCAGCGGGCGCGGACGGCGCCCTGCCTGCGCGCCGCCAGCGGCGGAACGCACTCGGGCACCAGCGCAAGCAGCCCTTCCAGCGAATCGGCGGTGCTCCCCAGCGCCGCCGCCGCGCCCAGGCGGTCGAGCCCCTGCGTGAGGGCGTCCACGTCCGGCTCCGTGCTCTGCACGATGCGGATCTTCTCCACCTCGGTGGGGATCGTGGCCTCGTAGTCCGACATCAGCTCCTCGTGGAGCTTCTCGCCGGGGCGCAGGCCGGTGAAGACGATCTGCACGTCGTGGTACGGCACCAGCCCGGAAAGGCGGATCAGGTTCTCCGCCAGCTCCACGATGCGCACCGGCTCGCCCATCTCCAGCATGCAGATCCGCTCGGCGGCGTCGGGGAGAGCCGCGGCCTGCAGCACCAGCTGCACCGCCTCGGGGATCGTCATGAAGTAGCGCGTGACGTCCGGATGCGTCACCGTGAGCGGCACCTGCGCCGCCAGCTGGCGCTTGAAGAGCGGGATCACGCTGCCGTCCGACCCCAGCACGTTGCCGAAGCGCACCGCCCGGAAGTCGCAGCTGGAGCTGCGCAGCGCGGGCCACCCCAGCACCAGGTGCTCGGCCACGCGCTTGGTGGCGCCCATCACGCTGGAGGGGTTGACCGCCTTGTCGGTGGAGATCAGTACGAAGCGCTCCGCGCCGAAGCGGGCGGCGCACTGGGCCACGTACAGGGTGCCGAAGATGTTGTTGCGCACCGCCTCCACCACGTTGCTCTCCATGAGCGGCACGTGCTTGTAGGCGGCGGCGTGGAAGACGAACTCCGGGCGGTAGCGGTTGAAGATCCGCTCCATCCGCACCTGGTCCGTGACGTCGGCCACCACGGGGATCACCGTGAGGGTGGGGTGGGTGGCCGTAAGCTCGTTGTGGATGAAGTAGAGCGGGCTCTCCGCCTGATCCAGCACGATGAGGCGCGCGGGCTGCAGCCGCGCGATCTGCCGCGCCAGCTCCGAGCCGATGGAGCCGGCGCCGCCGGTCACCATCACGGTGCGCCCTTCCAGGTCCGGGTTGCGGCCGTCCAGCGGCAGGTCCACCGTCTCGCGCCCCAGCAGGTCCTCGATCTGTACGTCGCGCACCTGGGTGACGCGAGCGTGCCCCTCGATCATCTCGCGCATGGACGGGATGATCTTGAATTCAACCCCCGCGTCCAGGCACACGTTGACGATGCGGCGGATCTCGTCGCCCGTGGCGGAGGGGATGGCGATCACCAGGAGCTGCGCGTCCACCTTGAGCGCCAGGTCCTTGATGTCGCGGGTGGAGCCCAGCACCGGCACGCCGTGCAGCCGCATCCCGCGCTTGGCCAGGTCGTCGTCGGCCAGCGCCACGGGAAAGATGTCGATGCCGCCCTCGCGCTGGCACTCGCGCACGAAGCGCTCGCCGCCCACGCCGGCGCCGATGATGAGGGCGCGCTTGCCGTGGCGCGGGCGCCAGGGGATCAGCCGCTCCTCGCGGAAGGCGCGCACCCCGAACCGCACGCCGCCGAACATCAGGATGGCGCTGATCCAGTCCAGCGCGAGCACCGAGCGCGGGTACCCGTCCAGCATGCCGGTGAAGAAGAGGGAGCCCAGCAGCAGGGCGGAGCTGAGGGTGACGGCCTGCACCAGGTCGATCAGGTCGCGCATCCCCACGTGGCGCCACCACCCGCGGAACAGCCCGAACACTCCGAACGCGGCGAAGCGCCCGGCCAGCACGAACGGCAGGGTGTTCCAGTATATACCTTCCATTTCCTTCGGCACCCCCAGGTCGAAGCGGAGGCCGAAAGCAAACCGATACGCAACGGGAATGAGCAGCAGGTGCAGCGCGAAGATCAGCGGACGCCGGAACCGGATGAGGATTGTCGGGAGCATTCAGCCATCGCCTAAGGGACGTTCCACCGGGGCCGGGCAGCCGCAGGGGGGCATCCTCGTCAAACCAGAACTCATAGAACGAATCACGTCCGCGGATGTGCACGGAGGGCACGGAACCCTGCCGGGTGCGGCGGGTGCGGCGCGATGTTCAGACAACATGACGCCTGCACGGTGCCGGGGGTCACACTGTCCAGGTGCCCGCCCGGCGCGGCGCGGGGGTGCTGCACGTACCGCGCCGTGCCGTGTCCGTCCCCCTCGGCGCCGGGGCAGCCCAGGCTGGGGGAGCGCTCGGCGCGCCGCGAAGGTGCACAAGATAAGCAGTTTGCGCCCCAGCGAACAGCCCGTTGCGCCGTGCCCAGGAACTGCTGGCCTCACACAGAGCCACAGAGGTAACTGAAAGAAAACGGAGAGGAGTTCTCTGTGCCCTCGCCTTTCACTCTGCGTCTCTGTGTGAGGCTTTTTTTACTCCATGCAGAGCCGGAGCTGCTCCCGCCAGTGGGGGAGCGCCACGCGGAGCTCGCGGGCGGCGCGCCCGCTGTCCAGCACGGAGTAGCGGGGGCGCGGGGCAGGCGTGGGGTACTCCGCCGTGGATATGGGCACCACGCGGCGGGCACGCTGCCGCTCGCGGGCGGGGTCGGCGGCCAGGATCGCCTCGGCGAAGCCGTGCCAGCTCGTCTCGCCCGCGGCCGCCAGGTGATATATGCCGCCCGACCCTTTCTGGATCTCCCACCCGGCCCCAGCCCGAAAGGGGGCCAGGATGGCGGCCGTCGCCTCGGCCAGCATGCGGCTCCAGGTGGGGGCGCCCACCTGGTCCGCCACCACGCGCAGCTCATCGCGCTCGTGGGCCAGGCGCAGCATGGTTCGCAGGAAGTTGTGGCCGCGCGTGCCGTACACCCACCCCGTACGCAGCACCAGGTGCGCCCCGCCGGCCGCCGCCACCGCCTCCTCGCCCTCGCGCTTGGTGCGGCCGTACACTCCCAGCGGCGCGGTGGGGTCGGCCTCGGTGTACGGGGACCCCTTGGAGCCGTCGAAGACGTAGTCCGTGGAGAAGTGCACCAGCGGCACGCCGGCGCGCGCGGCCTCCTCGGCCAGGATGCCTGGGGCGATGGCGTTGAGGGCGCGCGCCAGCTCCGGCTCCGCCTCCGCGCGGTCGACCGCCGTGTGGGCGCCGGCGTTCACCACCAGAGCGGGCGCCGCATCGCGAAAGCCGCGGCGGATGGATTCCGGGTCGGCCAGGTCCAGCGCGCTCCGCTGCGGCGCCACCACCTCCGCCACCGGGGCCAGCGCGCGGGCCAGCTCCCACCCCACCTGCCCCGTGCCGCCGGTGAGCAGGATGCGCGGCCGCGTCACTCCCCCTCCCGCCAGCGCGGGAGCCGCTCCGGCGGCAGGTCGCGGAGCCGTGCCCCGCCTTCGTCCTTGGCCGACACCAGCGGGGCCGCGCCGGGCCACTCGATCGCCAGGTCGGGGTCGTTCCACAGCAGCGTCGACTCGGCTTCGGGGCGGTACACGTCGGTGCACTTGTACGAGAAGAGCGCCTCGGCCGAGGTCACCACGAAGCCGTGCGCGAACCCCTCCGGCACCCAGAGCTGCCACCCGTTCTCGTCGCTGAGCGTGTACCCCGCCCAGCGCCCGAACGTCGGGGAGCCCACCCGCACGTCCACCGCCACGTCCCACACCGCGCCGCGCAGCACCGACACCAGCTTCCCCTGCGGGCTGGGCTCCTGGAAGTGGAGCCCCCGCAGCACTCCGCGCGTGGAAAGGGAGACGTTGTCCTGCACGAAGCGGTCGGGGATCCCCGCCGCCGCGTAGCGCTCCGCCCGCCACGTCTCGCGAAAGAAGCCGCGCTCGTCGCGAAAGACGGGGGGCTTGAGCAGCAGCACGCCGGGAAGCGCCGTGTCTTCCGCGGTCATCCGTGCGGCCGCCCGTCCAGCAGGCTCAGCAGGTACTCGCCGTAGCCGCTCTTGAGCAGCGGCGCGGCCAGGCGGCGGAGCTGCGGCTCGTCGATGAAGCCGGATCGGTAGGCGATCTCCTCCGGGGCGGCCACCTTGAGCCCCTGCCGCTTCTCGATGGTCTCGATGAAGTTGCTGGCCTGCTGCAGCGACTCGTGCGTCCCCGTGTCCAGCCACGCCATCCCGCGCCCCAGCAGCTCCATGTGCAGCTGCCCGCGGCGCAGGTACTCCAGGTTGACGTCGGTGATCTCGTACTCCCCGCGCTTCGACGGGCGCAGCGCCGCGGCGATCTCCAGCACCTGGTTGTCGAAGAAGTAGAGCCCGGTGACGGCGTACGGCGACTTCGGGTCGAGCGGCTTCTCCTCGATGGAGACCACACGCCCCGCGGTGTCCACTTCGGCCACTCCGTAGCGCTCGGGATCGCGCACGTGGTAGCCGAAGACGGTGGCTCCCGAAGGCCGCTCCGCCGCGGCGTGCAGCAGCTCGGTGAGGCCGTGGCCGTAGAAGATGTTGTCGCCCAGGATCAGCGCCACCCGGTCGCCGCCCACGAAGTCGCGCCCGATGGTGAACGCCTGCGCCAGCCCCTCGGGGCGCGGCTGCTCGGCGTACTCGAAGCGCACCCCCCACTGCTCGCCGTCGCCCAGGAGCTCGCGGAAGCGCGGGAGGTCGGCGGGGGTGGAGATCACCAGGATCTCGCGGATCCCCGCCAGCATCAGGGTGGAGAGCGGGTAGTAGATCATCGGCTTGTCGAACACCGGCAGGAGCTGCTTGCTCACCACCCGCGTGATCGGGTACAGCCGCGTGCCCGAGCCGCCGGCCAGGATGATCCCCTTCATCCCGCCGCCCCCACCACGCCCAGCCGCTCCAGCTGGTACGAGCCGTCCATCACCCGCCGGCACCACTCGCCGTTCTCCAGGTACCACGCCACCGTCCGCCGCAGCCCGCTCTCGAACGTCTCCGCCGGGGCCCACCCCAGCTCGGCCGAGATCTTCCTCGTGTCCACCGCGTAGCGCCAGTCGTGGCCCGGCCGGTCCTGCACGAAGGTGATGAGCGACTCGTACGGCGCAGCGCCGGGCGCAAGCTCGTCCAGCAGGGCGCAGATGGTGCGCACCACCTGCAGGTTGCTGCGCTCGCTGCCGCCGCCGACGTTGTACGTCTCCCCGGGACGCCCGCGCTCCAGTACGGCCAGCAGCGCCCGCACGTGGTCTTCCACGTACAGCCAGTCGCGCACGTTGCCGCCGGTGCCGTACACGGGAATGGGGCGCCCCGCCAGCGCGCTGAGAACCACCACGGGGATCAGCTTCTCCGGAAACTGGTACGGCCCGTAGTTGTTGGAGCAGTTGGTCACCAGCACGGGAAGCCCGTACGTGTGGTGCCAGGCGCGCGCCAGGTGGTCGGACGACGCCTTGCTGGCGGAGTAGGGGGAGTTGGGGCTGTACGGGGTCGTCTCGGTGAACTTCCCCTCCTCGCCCAGAGAGCCGAACACCTCGTCGGTGGAGACGTGCAGGAAGCGGAAGCGCTCGCGCTCGTCCCCCGCCAGCGAGTCGCGGTGCCGCCGCGCCGCCTCCAGCAGCACGTACGTCCCCACCACGTTGGTGGAGATGAAGGGCGCCGCCCCCTCGATGGAGCGGTCCACGTGCGATTCGGCCGCCAGGTGCATCACCGCGTCCGGCCGGTGCTCCGCGAAGACCCGCGCCACCTCGTCCGCGTCGCGGATGTCCACCCGCTCCAGCACGTGGCGCGGGTGGGGGAGCACGGGGGCGAGCGAATCCAGGTTCCCGGCGTAGGTGAGGCTGTCCACGTTCACCACCCGGTGCTCCGTCCGGGCCAGGAGGTGGCGGACGAGCGCCGAGCCGATGAAGCCGGCGCCGCCGGTCACGAGAATGCTGCGGGTCATCGAGAAGGGTGTGGGTGTCGGCCCGGGCCGGTCATCCTGATCCGGCGGTCGCAATCAGCGTGACGACGATGGTGGTGGCGGTGGAGATCAGCGCGCCCACCAGGAAGGCGCTGTTCCTGTCGATCCAGGAGCGTTCCCCCACGTAGATCTGATCGCCGGAGCGCACGTCCAGCGTGTTCAGCGTCTCGTTGCCTCCCACGCGCGCCGCGTACGTCTTTCCGCCCCGCACCAGCCGGATGCGCCTCAGGTCGCCCAGCGGGCTGGCGCCCGACGCGGTGGCGATGGCGCCCGAAAGGGTGACGGTGGGGTCCAGATTGTAGAGCCCGGGGCGGTTCACCTGGCCCAGCACCTGGATGCGCCGCAGCGTGGTGACCGTGATCGACGGGTTGCGGAGGTTCACCCGGTACTGCTCCATGATCCGGGTGCGCAGCCTTCCCAGCGGAATCCCCGTCACCCGCTGCACGCCGATCATCGGCAGCGTCACCACGCCGTCCGAGTCCACGATGAACTCGCCGCTCAGGTCGGGCTCGCGCCAGATCACCACGCGCAGCACGTCGCCCGGGGTGAGCCCCACCGCGGCATCGATGGTGGTGTCCTGCGGCGGCGGGCGGGTGGAGGTGTCCGCGGGCGCGGTGTTCTGCGCGGCGGCTGGGGTGCCGACGGCCGCAGCCAGCAGCATCGCCAGCCCGGCGAGCCGGCGCACGGAGCGCCACGAGTTCAGTTCGATCATACGTGCCACGGGTGGTGAGGGAACGCCGCGCGTCAGAATCCGCGGGAGACCTTGAAGGTCAGCGACAGGTTGAAGGCGTCGTCCGCGAAGTTCCGGTTCAGCTGGTACACCGCGGCGCCCCCCGCGGTCACGTCGAAGCTTCCCCGCGAAAAGAGCCGCTCCGCCTGCAGCGCGTGGGTGGCCTCGGCGCCGTCGCCGGCGCTGGGGACGCCGCGGGGGGTGGGCGGGGCGTCGCGCACCGTCTGCGTCCACGCCACGCTCCAGCGCCCGCCGGGCCCGTACGAATCGAACCCTAGCACGCTTCCCAGCCCCGCGAACGCGACCGGCGACCCCAGCACCTGCCCCCGCTGGGTGTGGCCCTGGCGTACCCCGGTGTGGATGTAGAAGGGAGACTGGTTGCGCACCTGCGCCAGGTGCGTGACCCGCGCGTTCAGCAGCTCGGCGCGGAACGACCTGACCCGCGCCCCGTCGCGCCACACCTTTCGCCCGCCCAGCGTGTACGCGCTCTCGTGGTCAGGCTCCAGGATGAAGTCGCGCAGGTCGTAGCTGTGGTCGTCGCGCGCGAGCTCGCCCCAGAGCTCCACCCCCGCGCGCGGGTGCACCCACCGGAAGAAGACGGAGGCGAGCTGGTTGACGCCCACGCTGTCCGTGTCTTCGCGGATGTCGCGGCTCAGCCCGCCCTTGAGCAGCCCCTGGAAGGGCTGCAGCAGCTCGTCGGCCCCCAGCCCGCCCGCGGGCCACGGCGTGTGGAAGATCCGGGCGCCCCCCAGCTCCAGCCCCGGAGCTCCGCGCGGCGAAAAGGTGGCGGCGGCCCCGGCCAGGAAGCGCCGCCCGCCGTCCACCTGAGGCGACCACTCCGTCTGCCGCAGCGATCCCCACACCAGCCGGCCGTGCAGCGTCCCCACCCACACGTTCGCCGGGCGCGCTGTGCCCGCGAACACGTGCGCGAAGCCGGGCGCGTTGTTCCCCAGCAGGATCGGGTTGTCCGACGCGGGCCCCCACTGCTGGTTCGCGGTGGAGATCCCCAGCGCGACCCCCCGGGCGTCCAGCCGCAGCGTGCTCTGCCCCGGGTCGACGCGGGCGTACGCCCCGTCGCCGAAGCGCTGCGGCACGTCGATCACGCTGGGGTACAGCCCGTCCGCGTACCGCCGGGGCCCGTCCTGTCCGTTCGGCATCAGGTCGAAGCCCGCGTTCTGCGCCACGAACGCGATGGGCGCCAGCGTCAGCGAAAGGGGGCCCCTCTCCACCTGCACGCCGCCTTCCACCGCCATCGTGGCCCCGCGCCCCACCCACACCGGGCCGTCCGCGCCGCCGTGGGGGAAGGAGGAGTTCAGGAAGAGCTGCGCGCGCGGCCGCACCTGGCGGATGCGCAGGCCGCGCGCCGTGTCCGCCGCCAGGCGGTAGCGCCGCGCCCAGGGGTGCAGCGAATCCGCGGGGAGCACGCGGTCCAGCTCGCGGGTCGAGAGCCCGCGCACCGTCCACGGGTAGAGCGGCGCCGCCCCGGCCACCTGCAGCACGCGCAGGTAGCGCTCCATCTCGCTCCCCACGAACACCTCGCCACGCACGTCCACCGCGCCCTCCTGGGCGGCGAGCGGGCGCGCGGCGACGAGCCACGAGGCGGCGGCGGCGGCGAGCGAACCCCGCGCCAGGCGGTGGAAGAGGGGGCCCCACGGTGCCATCAAAAACTCCTTTGGGGCCTGCGGCGATGCGCCGTCAGACCCGGCCGATTCCCTGCCGCGGGGCGCCCGTCAGTGGACGCTCCGGCGCGAACATATTATCCTGATGGCTCGTCGGCGTCCAGTCGGGGCGCGGCGTTCTCGCGAGATCAGGTCCTTACGGAATGCGAACTTTGAGCCTTGCCCGCCGCGCGGCCGGCGCGTCGGCGGTCCTCCTTTCGTGCGCCTCGCCGGCGCTCGGCCAGGCGGGGGATTCGGCGGCTCGCGAGCCCGCCCGCCCCTCCACGGCGTACGTCGGCGGCTGGGCCGAGGACCGGCTCCGGCTGGGCCAGCTGCTGGGCGAAGAGCCCACCGGCGGCTTCATGGCGCGCACCCTCACCTCGTCCCCCGCGCCGCGAGGGGTGTCGGTGGTGCTCCCCGACGCGCGGGTGGTGTGGAACTCCACGATCCCCTTCTCGCTCAACCAGGGGGGGATGTTCGCCGGGCGTGGCAGCAGCATGCGGCTGACGGGCGGCGTGCGCGCCGAAGCCGGCCGCTTCTCGGTGAGCCTGGTGCCCGTGCTGATCATGGAAGGGAACTCCTCGTTCCAGCTGCGCCGGTATACCGAGGACCAGTCGCGGCACGAGCTCTCCTCGCCGTGGCACTGGGGGATCGAGTCGGCGGACCTGCCGTCGCGCTTCGGGCGCTCGAGCCGCACCCGCCTCGGCCTGGGCGAGAGCTCGGTCGCCGCCGCGGCGGGCCCGGTGCGCATGGGCGCGTCCACGGAGAGCCAGTGGTGGGGCCCCGGTGTGCGCAACGCGCTGGTGATGAGCAACAACGCGGGCGGCTTTCCGCACCTCTTCCTCGCTACCGCGCGCCCCATCCGCACCCCGCTGGGCAAGGTGGAGGGGCGCTGGATCGTGGGGCGGCTCACCGAGTCCGAGTACTTCGACACCCTGTCCAACGACCAGCGCACGCTGGCCGGCATCGTGGCGACGCTCCAGCCCGCCTTCGACCCCGGGCTCACGCTGGGGTTGGCGCGCACGGTGTACGGGTCCTCGGGCTCGCCGCTGCGCGCGTTCGACGTGCTCCGCGGCGGCATCGGGCACCCCAACGCCATCGAGGAGTCGGCCCCGCCCCCGGAGCCGGGCGCGCCCCTCCCCGGCTACGGGCGCGACCAGATCCTGGGGGCCTTCGCGCGCTGGGTGTTCCCCGCCGCGGGGCTGGAGGCGTACGGCGAGGTGGCCCGCACCGACGAGCCGTCGTCGCTGCGCGACCTGCTGGAGGAGCCGCAGCGCAGCCAGGGGTACACCGTGGGGCTGCAGTGGGCCACCCCCACCCGCCGCGACGGCATCTTCCGCTTCCAGGCGGAGGCCACCACGCTGGAGCAGACGCGCCGCTACGGAAAGCGGGTCGTCTCGTTCTACTCCAGCCGCGTGGTGCCGCAGGGGTACACGCACCGCGGGCAGGTGCTGGGCGCCGCCATCGGACCCGGCGCCTCCAGCCAGTGGGTGGCGGCGGACCTGATCCGCCCCGACTGGCGAGCGGGCGCGGTCGCGTCGCGCATCCGCTGGGAAAACGACGCGCTCTACCGGCTGGCCCCCACCGTCAACTTCCACTCGCACGACGTGTCCACCGTGATCGGCGCGCGCGGCGGGCGGCGGGTGCGTGGGATGGACGTGAGCGGCGAACTGCTCTTCGCCCTGCGGCGCAACTACCTCTTCCAGAACGTCGCCACCAGCATCGACGACGTGGACGGCGAGGACGTGGCCAACCGCACCTTCACCCTCGCCGTGAGCCCCGCGCCGCGGCGGCCGGCGCCGGCCCCGGCACCCGCGCCCGTTCCGCTCCCCGCGCCCGCCGCCCCCACGGCGCCCGCGAGCGCGCCCCCCGCGGCGCCCGCCCGGTTGCCGTAGATCGTTGTCGCCATTATCTTTCCGCCTCCATGCGGCACGCGGGCGCTCCTCGCCCGCGCGCCGCCCGCACCCGCTTGCCCGGCCGCCCACGCGGCCCGGGCGCCAACACGCCGCCGCACCCGCGCCTACATGACGCCTTCCGCCGACCCCTCCCACGTCGACTCCGGTTCCCAGAGCAGCCTGCGGGAGATCTGGAGCACCGTGAGCCGCCAGCGGTGGACGGTGCTCGGCACCCTGCTGCTCACGGTCGCCCTGGTGGGCCTGTACACGCTGGTGGCGCGCCGCAAGTACGACAGCGTCGCATCCGTGCGCATCGAGAGCTCGGACCCCAAGACCGAGATGCTGTCGCAGCTCGTGCCCATCGAGGGGCTTGGGCTTCCCAGCCTTGGCGAGAGCGAGGTGGACACCGAGATCGGCGTGCTGCGCAGCCGCACCATCGCCGACGACGTGGCGGAGCGCTCCGCCCTGCACGTGCAGCTGGTGAGCCCGCGCACGGCGCGCGGCGAGGTGCTGCGCGTGGTGCGCGCGCCCCGCACCGCGCCCAAGGGGAGGTTCACCCTGCGCCGGCAGGAAGACGGGAGCTACCGCATCACCCAGCAGAAGGGGAAGCGGGTGCGCTTCCGCGAGTCGGTGAGGCCCGGCGAGGCGTTCAGCCTGGGCGAGATCACCATGATCCTGCAGCCCTCCGTGCGCGACGAGAAGCCGGGCTCGGTGACCATCCGGGTGCGCCCCTTCCGCAAGGTGGCCGACGACTTCCGCGACGACCTGCTGGTGGCGCGCGAGGGCGACGGCTCCAAGCTGCTGGAGATCAGCTACCGCAGCACCGACCCCGCCGTCTCCTCGGCCGTGGTCAACGACGTGGCGCAGAGCTTCATCCGCCACAAGCTGAGCACCACGCGCAGCGAGTCGCGCAGCACCGTGGACGTGCTGCGCGGGCAGATCGAAGTGTACGCCGGCCAGCTTCGCGAAGCCGAGCGGAAGCTGCAGGACTTCCAGGAGAGGAACCGCGTGGTGGCCCCCGACGACCAGGCGCGGGCCCAGGTGGGGCGCGTGGCGTCGATGCAGGCGCGCTACGACCAGCTCCAGGTGGAGCGGGCGTCGCTTGCCGCCGTGCTGCAGCAGGTCACGACCGGTCCGCGCACCGCGGGCGACGAGTCGCCGTACCGCAACCTCGCCACCTTCCCGTCGTTCCTGGGCAACCGGGCCATCCAGGACCTGCTGGCCACCCTCAACCAGCTGGACGGCCAGCGCGCCGCCCTGCTGGTGCGGCGCACCGAGGCCGACCCGGACGTGCGGCAGCTCACCGGCCGCATCAACGACATCGAGCAGCAGCTCCACCGCCTGGCCACCGGCTACCTGGCGAGCCTGGACAACCAGCTGGCCTCCGCCGGCTCCGCGCTCACGCAGTTCGGCGGCGAGCTGTCGCGCGTGCCGGCGGCGGAAATTCGGTACGCCGCCCTCGCGCGCGAGCAGAAGCTGCTCTCCGAGGTGTACATGCTGCTGCAGACCCGCCTGCGCGAGGCCGAAGTCAAGGACGCGGTGGACAAGGGGATCGTGCGCCTGGTGGACAGCGGGCTGGTGGCGGAGGAGCCGGACTGGCCCAAGCCTTGGGTCAACCTGATCCTGGGTACGGTGCTGGGGCTGATGCTGGGCTTCACCGCCGCGTTCGGGCGCGACATGTTCGACACCACCATCCGCTCCACGGCGGACGCGGAGCAGGCGTCGCGCGGGCTGGTGGTGCTGGGGACGATCCCCCGCATCCCGCGGCAGGAAAACGGGTCGCGCCGCTGGATCGCCCTCCCCGGGCGCAGGGTGGTGGGCGTTCCCGCACCCGCCGCGGACGAGCCGCTGGTCACCCGCTCGGACCCGTACGGCGCCGCTTCGGAGGCGTACCGCGCACTGCGCACCAGCATCACCTTCGGCTCGCCGGACGCGGTGCCGCGCGTGCTGGTGATGACGAGCGCCCTGGCCGGCGAGGGGAAGTCGACCAACGCGGCGAACCTGGCGATCACGCTGGCGCAGCAGGGCACGCGCGTGCTGCTGGTGGACGGCGACCTGCGCCGCGGCCGGCTGCACGAGCTGCTGGGGGCGCGGCAGGCGCCGGGGCTGGCCCACCTGCTGGTGGGCACCACCCACCTGGACGAAGCGGTGCAAAAGGTGGACGCCGGCGGGTCCGGGGCTCCGCTCCACTTCCTGGGCTCCGGGCTGTACCCCACCAACCCGGCGGAGCTGATCTCCAGCGCCCGCATGCGCGAGGTGGTGGCCGACCTGCGGTCGCGCTTCGAGATGGTGATCATGGACGCGCCGCCCATGAACCTGGTGACCGACGCGGCGCTCCTGGGGCTGCTGGCGGACTCCACCGTGATGGTGGCGCGCAACGGGATCACCGAGCGTGCCTCGCTGGAGCATGCCACCACGCAGCTCCGCAACCTGCGGGTGCCCGTGGGCGGCGTGGTGCTCAACGACCACTTCGAGCCGGCCGCGCACGGCTACGCGCTCACCTACGGCGGCGGCCCCGAGCGGGCCTGACCCTCCGGGCTGGCGAGGCGATCGAAAGAGGGCGGGTGCCGCATCCGGCACCCGCCCTCTTCCGTTCGATCGGTGGTGTGAACAGGCGAAAAACAGAATGGGCTCACGCGGAGACGCAGAGACGCGGGGAGAGAACAACAGAAAAAGCCTCACACAGAGGGCACAGAGGGAACTACAAGCCACAGAGAAAGCCTCTTGCGGTTCTCTCTGTGCCTCTGTGTCTCTGTGTGAGCCATGCAGTTGCAGTTGCTCTCCCGCGTCTCCGCGCCTCCGCGTGAGACTTCTGTTGCGGCCTCAGCGGCCCGGCGCGGGGGCGGCGCGGGCGGCCAGGGTGGGGTCGCCCAGGCGCGTCCAGCCGAGGACGAGGGAGAACCAGAAGATCGCCTCGGCGCTGGTCTGGTAGAAGATGTTGAAGAAGGCGAAGCCGGCCACCAGCGGAACGTAGATCCCCCCCTTGAACGCCGCGTACGCGATCAGCGCGACCCCCAGCAGCAGCGCCAGCCCCCCGCACTCCGTGAGCAGTGTCAGGTACAGCGAGTGGAAGTTGCCGTACTTGTCCCCCGGAAAGTAGTCCTGCAGGTAGGCGAAGGAGTTGCCGTACCCCACCCCGATCAGCGCGTTCTTGGGGTTGTCGGTGGCGATCTCCACGCCGCGCAAGATCAGCTTCAGGTGCACGCTGGCGGAGCCTTCGCGCGTGGAGAAGCGCTGGCCCAGGGGCTCCAGCGCGCCGCCCACCGCCGCCGCGGTGCGCGGGCTGGCCAGGAGCCCCGCGCAGATCGCCGCGATCACGAGTGCCGTGGCCACCGCGCCGCGGCGGGTGAGCCGCAGGCGCCCGCCGCTCAGCAGCAGCGCGAACGCCGTTCCCGCCAGCCCGAGCATCGCCGACCTGGAGAGCGTCAGCACGATCCCCAGCACCCCGGCCGTCACCGCCAGCGTGCGCGCCTTGGAAGGCGGCGCGAGCCGCACCAGCAGGTAGCTGTACACCAGCAGCAGGATACCCCCGCGGTTCATGTCGAGCGCCTGCGCGGAGAGGCGGGGGACCATCTTGCCGTAGGTGTTCGGCGTCAGGTCCACGACGCCGCCCAGCAGCAGGAGCTCGGCGTCGCCGTTCATCACGAAGGCCACCAGCTGCACCACGTTGAGGAACGTCCCCAGCCAGAGTCCCCAGTACGCGCCGCGCACCAGTAGGGCGCGTGCGTCCGGCCGCTGGGCGAGCGCCACCCCCACCAGGAGCGTGGTGTACACCTGGAAGGCGAGCAGCGCGTACCGCTTGGCGGACATCTCGATGTCGAAGCTGTACAGCACCGAGAGCAGCACCACGGCCAGGAACGCGCTCGCCACCAGCGCGTACGCCACCGCGTTGCGCGGCACGGTGAACCTGCCGCCCTGCCGCGTGAGCCGAAAGATCTCCAGCCCCACCAGGATGGGGGTGAGGATCAGCGGCGCGCTCAGCATCACCGGGCCCTGCCCCGCCAGCAGGTCCAGCCGGTCCGCGCCGAGGGTGGCGAACCAGAGGGCGAAGAGGGCGCCGGTCACGTCGTCCTGCAGAGCTTGAGGATCATCCAGGCCCTCGCCCACTCGCCGCGCAGCGCCCGGCGCGCCACCGCCACCCCCAGCGCCAGGTACACGCTGGGAAGGCGGCGGGGAAAGTGCCTGCGGGTGACGACGATGCGGTTCTTCATGAAGTGGTAGTCCGCCAGCAGGCTCTTGCCGCTGCCCGCGCTGTTTCCACCGTTGCTGGCCCCTTCCTTGTGGAAGACGCGGCTCGCCGCGGCGTGCGCCAGCCCCCAGCGCCCCCGCGCCCGCACGGCCCAGTCCAGCTCTTCGAAGAAGAGGAAGTGGTCCTCGTTAAGCAGCCCCACGTCGTCCAGGAAGGGGCGCGGAACGAGCATGGAGGCGCCCACCACGTACCCGTGCGGTGCGCGCGCCTCGCCCCCGCGTAGCGCGGCGACGTCCTCCGGCGTGCGCACGTGCCGCGGCAGCGCCAGCCATTCGTTGTACGCGGCCAGCCCCAGCGCCTGCACCGTCTGCGGGTCGTCGTAGAAGAGGAGGGTGGAGCCGATCATCCCCGCGTGCGCGTCGGCCTCGGCGGCGTCCACCAGGGCGCGCATGGCTTGGGGATCGACCACGGTGTCGTTGTTCAGGAGCCAGACGTAGCGGTGCGCGCCGCGGCTCAGCGCGAAGCGGATCCCCACGTTGCACCCGCCCGCGAAGCCCAGGTTGGCGCCCGTCTGCACCAGCACCAGCGGCGCGTCCGCCCCGTCGCCCCCGCCCCGCTCCGCCTCTTCCCTGCCCATGCAGGCGTAGCGCACCGGCTTGGGGATGGGGGGAAAGGAGAGCGGGCGCAGCGGGTGCGACGGGTCCACGGCCACGTCCAGCCGCCCCTCGGCCCAGGCGCGCACGTGGTCCAGCGACCCGTCTCCCGAGTCGTTGTCGCACACCAGCACCTGGAACTCCACCCCGGTGCTGCGGAAGAGGCTTTCCAGGCACTCCAGCGTGTCGCGCCATCCCCGCCAGTTCACCAGCACCACGCACACGCTCATCGCGCGGGCGCGCCCCGGCCGCGGTCCGTCTCCAGCCATGCCGTCATCGCGTCTCTCCGCAGGAATGCACCACGGGCCCCGCCGTGAAGGCCGGAGCCCGGGAAGAATAACGGCTCGCCTGGATCGCGCAAGTTGAAGCCCCGCATGCGATAGCGGATCGCGGCGTCATGCGCGCAGGACGAAGGCGATGTTGCGCAGCAGCCGGCGGCGCGTGAGGGTGCCGAGGCGCACCAGCCGCCAGCGCCGCCGCAGCGGGCCGCACTGGGGGAGCTCCGCGAAGCGCTCCAGCAGCCGGCGCTCCCCGTCGTCCAGCTCCCCCGCGAAGCGCCGCGCGAACACCCCCGCCTGCACGGCGGAGCGGAAGAGCTGCGCGCGGAGGCGGCCGGCCTTCCCCGGCGCCGCCAGGGTTTCCGGCACCGCCCGCATCCCCCGCGGGCTGCGGTTGGCGCCCGTGTCGTTGCGCCCGTGCTGGCGGTACAGGATCGTCGCCTCGCGCACGGGCACCAGGCGCCCGAAGCTGCTCGCCACCAGCGCCAGCCACCAGTCGTGCATCGCAGCGTCGGGCGGAACCGGCGTCGCGCGCTCGCGCAGGGCGCGGTTGATCATCGCGGTGCAGCCGGTCACCGTGTTCTGCACCAGGATGCGCCGCGGCCCGTTGAGCTCCGGGTCTATCCCCTGGTAGTGCCAGAAGGAGGGATCGATCACCTCCAGCCCGCGGTCCACCACCTGGAGGTCGGTGTGCACCAGCAGGGGGACGCCGGCGCCGTGCTCGGCCTCGGCGCGCAGCATCGCCCCCAGGGTGACCTCGATCTTGCGGGGGAGCCACACGTCGTCCTGGTCGCAGAACATGGTGTACGGCGCCCCGCCGTCGCCCGCGTGCTCCAGCAGCCACGAGAACCCGCCCAGCGCCCCCATCCGCCCGCTCCCGGCGTGCACGGGGCGGATGCGCGCGTCTCCCGCGGCGGCGGCCACCACCAGCTCCGCGCTCGCGTCGCTGGAGCCGTCGTCGCGCACCCACAGCCGCCACTCCTCGTGCGTCTGCGCCTGCAGGCTGCGCAGCTGCTCCGGCAGGAACTCCGCGCCGTTGTAGACCGTCAGCAGGATGTCGATCGTCATCGCGGGCGGGCCGTGGCGGCGCGTCAGGGCGTTTGCCCGCGCGCTTCGCCCGGCACGGGGTGCAGGCGAAAGGTGCGCGCGACCACCCGCCAGTCTTCGCGAGAAAGGAGCCAGAGCGCGGAGACGGCGCCGAACACGAGGGCCGCCAGGGGCCGCAGCTGCCAGGGAGCCGCGCCGCCCAGCAGGTGGCACGCGGCCGCCAGCGCCGCCAGCGCCGCCAGCGGACCCCAGAACTGGCTCCACGGGCCGAGCGTCGTTCCCAGTGCGCGCACCGCCAGCACGCGCTGCGCCACCGCGTCCAGCACGGCGCGCAGCCCCCACGCGAGCGCCGCGCCGGGGAGCCCCCACGCCCGCACGGCCAGGTACACCACCGCCACGTGCAGCACCAGCTCGGCCGCGTAGAGCGCGGAGAGCACCATGGGGCGCCCCAGCGCGCGCAGCGCCGAGTGGGCGGGGTGCACGGCCACGTTGGCGAAGAGGGCCACCAGCACGATGCGGGTGGAGAGCCCCGCGCGCTCGGCGAAGTCGGGCCCCACCCAGAGCGTCAGCAGCTCCGGCGTGAGGGCGATGAGGGGCCCCAGCATCAGGATCATCATCGCCACCGTCAGCCGCGTCACCCGCGTGGCCAGCCCCCCCGCATCCTCGGACTTCCCCGCGGCGGCGAGCGAGGAGAGGCGGGGCACCAGCACGAACGAGAAGGCGGTCGCCAGCACCGTCAGGCGCACGGCGGCGGTGGCGGTCACGGTGTAGTAGGTGAAGTCCGCGGCGGACTCCACCGCGCCGATCACCAGCTTCTCGCCGTCCACCAGCAGCGCCGACAGCCCGTCCATGAGGGCGAAGGGGATCCCCAGCATCACCAGCTGGCGCGCGGCCCGGTACACCATGCCGCCGGTGACGCGCGGGCGCACGCCGTTGGCCAGCTTCGCCGCGGCCCACAGCGCCGCGAGCACGTCGGCGGCGGCCTGGGCCCAGAGCGCGGCCGCCACGCCTCCGCCCAGCGCCACCGCCACAACCGCCACCACGCTGCGCCCCACCCCGTGCACCGCGCGGATGCCGGATACCAGGCCGAACCGCTCCTCGCCCACCAGCCCCGCCAGCGAGACGGCGACGGCGCCCTGCGTGGCCACCACCGCGGTGGCGGCCGGGATCGCGCCCAGCGCCTCGCGCAGCAGGGCGCCGCCGCCGTCGCCGAAGCCGTGGCCCCACGCCCACGGCGCGATGGCCAGGAAGCCCAGCGACATCAGCGCCGCCGCGCCCAGGCCGAGCCCGGCGAGCGCGTAGAGGTATGCCGCCTGTGCCCCGGCGTCCCCGCGCCCCCGCGCGTCCGAAAGGAGCCGGATGGCCGCGGAGGGCACGCCCAGCTGCAGCGGGCCGAGCTGCCCGGCGAGCACCACGGTCGCCAGCATGATCCCGAACGCCGCCACCCCCAGCTCGCGCACCAGGTACGGCGTGGTGGCGATGGAGGCGATGGCGCTCAGCACGAACGTTTCCGCCGACACCAGCGCCGCCTGGCTCAGCGTCAGCCGGAACCGCGCGCCTCTCGCGGGCGCGGCGCCTTCACCGCCGGGCTGCGTCATTCGGGTATGGCCGGAGTCGTCATGGCATCGGGAAGAAGGGCCTCACACGGAGACACGGAGCTGGACGGCAAGAACGGAACGAGGCTTCTCCGTTCCCCTCTCAGTTTCCTCTGTGGCTCCATGTGAGACCCACGGACAGGATGAGCTCCGCGGTGCGCGCCGCCGTGGCGTCCCAGGTGAGGAGGGCGGCGCGGCGCCGCCCGCGCGCCACCATCTCGTCGCGCAGCGGGCCGGGGCGCAGGCTGCGCACGGCTTCGGCCAGCGCGTCCCAGTCGTCCGGATCGGCCATCAGCCCCGCGTCGCCCACGGCCTCGGGGATGGAGGCGCGGTTGGAGGCCACCACCGGGAGCCCCCACGCCATCGCCTCAAGCACCGGCAGGCCGAACCCCTCGAAGTACGAGGGGAAGAGGAGGCACTCGGCGCGGGCGTACAGCGCGCGCAGCAGGTCGTCGTCCACCGCGCCCAGGTCGGTCACCGCGTCGCCCAGGCCCAGCTCGCGGGCGCGGGCGTCGAGCGGCTCGACGCCGGGATAGTGCCGCCCCGCCACCACCAGGCGCAACCCCGGCTGCTCCGCCCGCAGCCGCGCCAGCACCTGGAGCGCCGCCCGCAGGTTCTTGTGCGGCTTCTGGTTGCCGACCACGAGCAGAAAGGGCGCGAGCGCCGCCACGCGCCGCACCGCGTCCTCCGACGGCGCGCGCGCGGTGACGTCGCCGCCCACGCCGAGCGGCACCACCTCCAGCTTGGCGGCGGCGCCGGGGAAGCGCGCGGCCAGGTCGTCGCGCGTGAAGCGGGAGTCGGCCACCACGCGGCGCGCACGGCGGACGGCGGCGCGCAGCACGACGCCCCCCAGCGCCCGCTTCCACGCCGGGAAGAGGGTGGTGAGGCGGAACTGCGCCAGGTCGTGCACCGTCACCAGCGAGGGCGGCAGCGGCCCGCCCAGCGGCACGTCGTAGTGGGGAAAGAAGCCCGCGTCGGCGGCCAGCGCGCCGCGCGCGCCCAGGGCCATCCACTGGAGCTGCGCGGCCGGGCTGTAGTAGTGGTGCGCGAACGGCACCACCTCCGCCCGCCCCGCCTCGCCCAGCCCCTCCAGGAAGCCGTGCAGCTCGTCCGGCCGCCCCAGCAGCGACACGCGGCCGAAGCGCGGATCGCGCAGCACGCGCGCCAGCACCTCGCGGGTGTAGCGTCCGATCCCCGAAAGGTGAAGCCCGCGCGCATCCACAAGGAGCGAGCGGGGTTCCACGGGGCGTGCGTCGGCGGCGGGGGGCGGGGCGGCCCCGCGCTCCGCGTCAGCCGGCACCCACCGACTCCAGCAGCAGCGGGCGGTCGGCGGGGGCGGCGAGGGCGCGGCTCCGCTCGCGCTCCACGGCGGCGTGGATGCGGCGGTGGAACTCCTCCGGGCGGAAGCGCTCCGCGTTGCGGCGGCAGAGCGCGGGATCGGTCTCCATCGCCTCCAGGCGCAGGATGCCGTCCACCAGCGAGTCCACGGTCTGCTCCTCGAAGAACACGCCGGTCACCCCGTCCACCACCGTCTCCAGGGCGCCGCCGCGCGCGTAGGCAACCACGGGGCGCCCGGCCGCCTGCGCCTCCACCGGCGCGATGCCGAAGTCCTCCAGCCCGGGGAAGAGGAAGCCCCTGCACCGCGCGTAGAGCGACGCCACCTCCTCGTCCTCCGCCCAGCCGCGCAGCTCCACCGTCGGCCCGGCGAGGGCGCGCAGGCGCTTCATCTCCGGCCCGCGCCCCACCACCACCAGCCGCCGTCCCAGCCGGTTGGCCGCCTGCACCGCCAGGTCCACGCGCTTGTACCCCACCAGGCGCGACACCACCAGGTAGAAGTCCTCGGGCGGCAGGCCGTTGGGGCGGATGGCGCCGGTGTCCACGGGCGGGTAGACCACCTCCGAGTCGCGGCGGTAGTGGCGGCGGACGCGCCCGGCGATCTCGCGCGAGTTGGAGATGAAGTGGTCCACCCGGTCGCTCGACACGCGGTCCCAGATGCGCAGCCAGTGCGCGATGGGCGCGAAGAAGGGGCGGAACAGCTTGCCGCGCGTGTACTCGGGGTAGAGGTCCCAGATGTAGCGGCAGGGGGTGTTGCAGTAGCAGACGTGCAGGGTGCCCGGCCGGGTGACGATCCCCTTGGCGCAGGCGGTGCTCACCGAGATCACGACGTCGAAGGCGGAGAAGTCGAACTCCTCGAACGCCATCGGCATCAGCGGCAGGAACGCCATGTGGCTGCGGCGCACCAGCGGGATGCGCTGGATGAACGAGGTCACCACCTTTGCAGCGCGCAGCGCCGGCAGCGTCTTGCGCGCGTCGTACACCGCCGTGTAGATGGGCGCGTCTGGGAACATGCGGTGCAGCTCGTACAGCACGCGCTCGCCACCACCGTAGGTGTCCATCCAGTCGGTGACGAGCGCCACCTTCATCTCAGTACGCCCCTTCCCCGCGCAGCACCACGATCATGGTGCGCAGCATGATGCGCACGTCCAGCCAGAGCGACCACTCCGCGATGTAGCTGCGCTCCATGCGCAGCACCTCGTCGAAGTCCGTCACCAGGTTGCGACCGCTCACCTGCCACGGCCCCGTGATCCCCGGCGTCACCGCCAGCCGCTCGAAGTGCCGCGCCTCGAAGCGCTCCATGTCGGAGAGCGGCAGCGGCCGCGGCCCCACCAGGCTCATCTCCCCGCGCAGCACGTTGATCAGC
>DASWNZ010000024.1:0-39711 GCA_036398975.1 Longimicrobium sp. | reverse complement strand
CCCCCCGTTCACCGTTCTCCACATGCGACCCGCGCGTGTTTCCCGTCGTCTTCCGCGCACCACCCCTTGGTAGGGGCGGACCTGCGTGTCCGCCCACCCTCGCCCCGCCTCGACCACGGCCGAACGGGCACCGGAAAACCCGTATGGGCCGCCCCACGTGGCTGCCCGTGCCCCGCGCCCGCGCCGCCGCCCGGGTTGCAGCGCCAACCAACCCGCCGCCCGGCACACGCAAAGTCCGCCTGCGCGCCCCGTCTGTCATCCTGAGCGACGCGCCGCACCGACCTGGCCATCGCTCCATCCTTTGGCGCGGAGCGAAGGATCTACTGGGCGGGGCGAGGAGCTCGTGGTCAGCGGCTGTCCTCCAGTTTCGCCGGCTAGATCCTTCGGGCGCCGCAGGAGTACGGAGTGACGGCGAGATCGATCTTGCGGCTTCCGCAGGATGACAAAAAGGGGGGCGTCCGGCGACGAGTGTTCCAGGCCGGGAACCATGGTCGAGCGGCTACGGCCGGATGCCCGCCGGCGCCACCTCCCGCATCCAGCCCTCCAGGCGCGTCGTAAGGCGCTCGCGCTCGAAGTGCTCCAGGAAGTAGTCGCGGCCGCGGGCGCCCATCGCAGCGCGCCCCTCGGGGGAGAGGGCGCGGAGGGCTAGGACGGCGTCGGCGAGGGCGCGGGGGTCTTCGGCGGGGCAGGAGAGGCCGGCGCGGGCGTCGTTCACCACGCGCGCGCCCTCGCCGTCCATGGCGGCGATCAGGGGGCGGGCGCTGGCCAGGTACGACGGCACCTTGGCCGGCAGCGTGTACGCGTAGACCGGGGCGCGCTTCAGCGAGGCCAGCAGCACGTCCGCGTGCGCAAAGAAGTGCGGCATGCGCTCCGCCGGATGGCGGCCCAACAGATGGACCGTGGCGCCCAACCCCCGCTCGTGAACCTCCCGCTCCACCCACTCCCGCATCCGCCCGTCCCCCACCACGATCCAGTGGACGTCACCCTGGTCACGCAGCAGCTCCGCGGCGGCCAACAGCGTGGGGAAGTCCTGCGATGCGCCGATGTTGCCGGCCACCATCACGCGGAAGCCCGCCGGAAGCGACGGAACGTCCTCCGTTTCTTCGGGCGCGAGGGGGCGGTAGAACGGCTCGGCGGATTGGGGAAAGTAGCGCACGCGGGCATCGCCGTCCGCCAGCTCGGAGACGGGGCGGAGGAAGCCCTCGGACGACACGAGGATGCGGTCGCTGCCGCGGTAGATGCGCCGCGCCAGCCGCCGCACCGCGCTCAGCACCGACTCGGACGAGACGGCGCCGGTGCCCTGGAGGACCTCCGGCCACAGGTCGAGCACCCAGAAGAGCAGCGCGGCGCCGGTGAGCCGCTTCAGCACGAGCGCGGGGATGCCGACGGTAATCGGAGACACCTCGTACACCAGGATCACGTCGTAGCGGCGGCGCGCGACCAGCGGGGCGAGCAGGCTGGCCGTGAGCGCGAACGAGGCGTAGTTGAGCGCCAGCCGCACCCCGCCCGCGCGCCCGCGGGGGAGCAGCGGCACGCGGCGCACGGGGATGCCGTGGTACTCTTCCTGGCGCGGACGGAACGGAGAGTACCCCGGGTACGAGCGCCCCTCGGGGTAGTTGGGGATGCCGGTGAGGACCTCGACGTGGTGCCCGCGCTCCTTCAGCGCCAGCGCCAGGTCGTTGATGCGGAAGTCCTCCGGCCAGAAGTACTGCGAGAGGACGAGGATGCGCAGCGGGCGCTCGCCGGCCGTCATGTGCGCGGATGGAGGCCGCGGTACCACCGTGCGGTGTCCGCCATCCCCTCGGCCATCGTGTAGCGCGGCGCCCATCCCAGCCCGCGCAGCGCGCCGACGTCCACGCAGAGCGAGCCGGTCAGGCGCTCGAGCGCGCCGGTGGTGAACGGCACCGGCACGGCGCGCGAGACCACGTCCCCCGCGCGCGCGGCGAGCCGGGCTATGGCGCGTGGGCAGGGAACGATGCGCGCGGAGACCCCCAGCGCCGCGGCGATGCGGCGCACCAGCTCCGGCGTGGAGACGTCGTCGTCGTCGCTCACGAAGAGCGTGGCGCGGCGGGCGGCGGGGGCCGTGAGCACCGTCTCGATGGCGGCCACCACGTTGCCGGCGTACCCCAGGCTGCGCCGGTTGTGGATGCCGCCCACCGGCATCGGCACGCCGCGGTCGATGGTGCGGAAGAGGCGCAGCATGTTGGCGCGCACGCCCGCGCCGTACAGAAGCGGGAGCCGCAGGATGGGCGCGTGGATGCCGGCCGCCTCGTCCCGCACCACCTCCTCCGCCTCCATCTTGCTGATGCCGTACGCGTCCGCCGGGCGCGCGGTGACGTCGCCGGTCCAGCACTCCGCGCTCCCCTCCCCCACCGCCTTCACGGAGCTGGCGTAGACGAAGCGCGTGGCCCCCGCATCCAGCGCCTCGCGCAGCAGGACGCGCGTGCCCTCGACGTTGACGGCGCGGAAGCGTTCCAGCGGGTCGCGGGCGGAGTCGCGCAGGATGTGCGTGCGCGCGGCCAGGTGGACCACCGCGTCCACGCCCGCGCATGCCGCACGCAGCGCGGCGCGGTCCGTGAGGTCCGCCGCGCGCACCTGCTGGACGGACGCGGGGAGGCTCGCGTGCTCGGAACGCACCAGCGCGCGCACGCCGACGCCGAGCTTCAGGAGCCCGTCCACCACGTACGCGCCCAGGAAGCCCGTCGCGCCCGTCACCAGCACGGTGCCGGGGAGCGGGAGCCGCTCAGCCATCGTGCCACACGGTGCGTCGCACGTAGCGCGTGTAGCTCAGGATGATGCGCACCACCTTGAGCGACACGGTCTCGGTGTCGTAGTCCGGCACCAGCGCGGGGCGGCGCTCGGCGTGCTGCTCCGTGACGACGCGGATGGCGTTCAGCACTTCGCCGGGCGCCAGGCCGCACATCACCAGCGTCCCCTCGTCCATCCCCTCCGGCCGCTCGTGCGCCTCGCGGATGGTGACGGCGGGGAAGCCGAGCACCGACGCCTCCTCGGTCACCGTGCCGCTGTCCGAGACGACGCAGAACGCGCCCTGCTGGAGCCGCACGTAGTCGAAGAAGCCGAGTGGCTTCAGCATCCGCACGCGCGGGTCCAGGGGCACGCCCGCCGCCTCGATGCGCGCCCGGGTGCGCGGGTGCGCGGAGAAGACGACGGGGCGCTCCAGCCCCTCCGCCATCGCGTTCAGCGTCGCCACCAGGCCCGCGAGGTTGCGCTCGGAGTCGACGTTCTCCTCGCGGTGCGCGCTCGCCACCGTGTAGCCGCCCTCCGCCAGATCCAGCCGCTGTAGCACGTCCGACGCGGCGATCTGCGCGGCGTAGTGCGAGAGCACCTCCTTCATCGGCGAGCCCGTCTTGATGACCGTCTCCGGCGCCAGGCCCTCGCGCAGCAGGTAGCGGCGCGCGTGCTCCGTGTAGGTGAGGTTGATGTCGCTCAGGTGGTCCACCACGCGGCGGTTGATCTCCTCCGGCACGCGGTCGTCGAATCCACGGTTGCCCGCCTCCATGTGGAAGACGGGCACCCTGCGCCGCTTGGCCGGGTAGGCCGCGAGCGCGGAGTTGGTGTCGCCCAGCAGGAGCAGCGCGTCCGGCTTCAACTGCGCGATCAGCGCGTCCGCCCGCGCGATGACGTTGCCCACGGTCTCCGCCGGGGTGGCGCCGGCCGCCTCCAGGAAGTGGTCCGGCTGCCGCACGCCCAGCTCGCTGAAGAAGATGCCGCTCAGCTCCCAGTCGTAGTTCTGACCGGTGTGCACCAGCACGTGGTCCGTGAACCGGTCCAGCTCGTGGATCACCCGGCACAGCTTGATGATCTCCGGCCGCGTGCCGACGATCGTCATCACGCGCATCCTGCGCTCGCCGCCGGCGGACCCGCTCACCGGAAGATCTCGCCGGTCTCGGGCGCGGTGCCGCGGGTGAGGCGGTGCCGCTGCAGCAGCGCGCGCACCTCCGGCAGCGGCAGCGGCGCGGCGCCGGAGGTGTACTCGCCGGCGAAGGGAAGCTCGCGCGTCCCCACCTCGTCCACGCGCAGCTCGGGGAGGATGGGGAGGATCACCAGGTCGTCGCCGCGGAAGACGGTGTGCGCCACCTCCTCCTCGCTCACCAGGATCTCCTGGATCTTTTCGCCGGGGCGTATGCCGGTGTCGGTCATGGGGTACGTCTCCGCCTCGGCCACGGCCAGCGCGATATCCGTGATCCGGGCCGAGGCGAGGAGGGGGACGTACGTCTCGCCCGCGTTGGCGTGGCGGAGGGCGCGGAAGATCAGGTCCACCGACTCGTCCAGCGTCATCAGGAAGCGCGTCATGCGCCGGTCCGTGATGGGCACCGGCCGCCCGCGGCGCACCAGGTCGATGAAGAAGGGGATGACGGAGCCGCGCGAGGCCATCACGTTGCCGTAGCGCACGTTCACGAAGCGGCAGCCGGGGGTGTCCAGGTTGGCCTGCACCAGGATGCGCTCCTGGATCGCCTTGGTCATCCCCATCATGTTCACCGGCTTGCACGCCTTGTCGGTGGAGATCCCCACCACGTGCTTCCCCCCGCCGCGGCTCTCGAAGACGGCGCGCGCCAGGTTGATGGCGCCGATGACGTTGGTGTCCACCGCCGCGGCGCCGTGGTACTCGCAGGTGGGCACCTGCTTGAGCGCGGCGGCGTGAAAGATCACGTCCGAGCGCTCCACGTAGCGGCGCATGTCCGGGTAGTTGCGCACGTCGCCGATGGCGAAGCGCGCGCGCTTGGCGCTCTCGTTGTAGATGACGTCGTCGGTGGCCGTGGCCTGGTGCATCAGCTCCAGCCGCATGGCGTGCTGCTTGGCCTCGTCGCGCGAGACGACGGTGACGGAGGCGGGCGAGCCCATCTCGTCGGCCAGTATGCGGTGAAAGAGGCGCTGGCCCAGCGACCCCGTGCCGCCCAGGATCAGGACCTCCGCGCCGTCGAGCGCAGACTTCATCGTGTATCGCTGGATTCGCGGCGACCGGGCAGAAAAAGACGAACGTAGCGGATCGTCCATACCCCGGCAACGGTGCGCCGCCGCCGGCTCATGCGGGCTCCGGGGCGGCGCCTGGCGGCACGCCGACGCCGGGCTTCGCCACCAGGAACGATCCGATGGCGAGCGCGTCCAGCCCGGTCGACCAGAAGGTGCGCAGGCCGCCATGCAAAAGGCACGCGGACGGGTCCCGCCCGGGCTGATAGCCGATTATGTTCACGATGCCGAAGCCATTTCACGGAAGTTGCAGCCCCGCCGGGCGCGCCCGCGGTACCGGCGCGCGGCCCACCCGCAAGCGGAGAGGAGATCCTGGGGACGACCTTTTGCACGCCGGCTGCGGCGACGTGAGACGGAGCACGACGGTGCGGCCGCCGCACACGTCCCGCGCCCCCGGCCCGGTCCGGTGCTGAGCGCATGGCTGCGGCCATACGGTCCGGCGGACCCGCACGCCCGCCCCATGCCCGTGGTGGTGGGCGCGCCGCGCTCGGGAACCACGCTGCTGCGGCTGATGCTGGACTCGCATCCCGAGCTCGCCATCCCGCCCGAGACGGGCTTCCTGAGCGCCGCCGGCCGCCTGCGCGGCACGGGTGACGGCCTGCGGGAGCGCTTCTTCCGCGCCGTCACCGCGTTCCCGCCAGAGGCGCCCGCGTGGCCCGACTTCGGCATCCCCGCGGACGACTTCAGGGAGGCGCTGGAGGGGATCGAGCCGTTCACCGCCTCGGCGGGCTTCCGCGCGTTCTACCGGCTCTACGCGGCGCGGCACGGAAAGCCGCGCTGGGGCGACAAGACGCCCATCTACTGCCTGCACGTCGACCTGATCCGGCGCGTGCTGCCGGAGGCGCGCTTCATCCACATCATCCGCGACGGGCGCGACGTGGCGCTCTCCCTTCGCGAGCAGTGGTTCTCGCCGGGGCGCGACATGGCGACGCTGGCGAAGTACTGGGCCCGGTTCGTCGTCCGCGCGCGCGGGGCCGGGCTGGGGCGCGCCGACTACCTGGAGATCCGCTACGAAGATCTGGTGCGCGAGCCCGGGCCGGTGCTGGCCCGCACATGCCGGTTCCTGGAGCTGGACTGGGACCCCGCCATGCTCGCGCACCACACCCGCGCCGCGGCCCGCCTGGACGAGCACACCGGCCGCATCGCGCCGGACGGCACCCAGCTCGTGACTCGCGAACGCCGGCTCCGGCAGCAGGAGAGCACTCTCCGCGCGCCCGACCCCGAGCGCATCGGCGGGTGGCGGACGGCGATGCTACCGGAGGAGCGCGCCGCGTTCCAGCGAGTAGCGGGGAAGCTCCTGCGCGAGCTCGGCTACCCGGACGCATAGGCGGCGGGACCGCCCGCGTGCGGCGGGTTCCGCGCTACCGGCTCCCGAAGCCGATCCCGCCGGGGTCGGTCTCACCCCGCGGCCGCACGTCCGGCCGCGGGGCGCGCGCGCAGGCGTCGGCCGGTACGTCTTCCTGCACGGAAACGTCCATGCCGATGAGCGCCCGTGCGCCGACCCGCGCTCCGTCGCGTATGCTGGAGTTGAGCCCCACCCACGCCTCGGCCTCCACCACTCCCCGCCCCCCGATCGCCACCCCCGCGACCACGCTCGCCCCGCGCCCGATGCGGGCGTTGTGGCCTATGAAGATGTGATCGCCCACCTTTGCATGGTCCTCGACCACCGTGGGATTGATGAGCCCGGCCTGGACGACACTCAGGACGCCGACCTCGGCGCTGGACCCGATCACCACCCCGCCGAGATGGGGCAGCCGCGTCTTGTTCCCCGCCTCGTCGCGCACGAAGCCATACCCGTCGTGGCCCAGCACGCTGTTGGTGCCGATGATGGAGTGCGCACCGACGTCCACGCGCGGAAAGAGCCGCACCCCCGAGCGCACGATCGCGCCGCTTCCGATCCTGACGTCAGGGCCGATGAAACAGAACGGCTCGATGAGGACGCCTTCGCCGATCTCCACGCACCCGTCGAGCACCGCCAGCGGAGAGATGACGGCACTCGGCGCCACGACGCGCTCCCGCACGAGCGGCTCATGGAGTCCCTCCGCACGGACGAAGCGCAGTACCCGGCCCATCGCCGCGCGCGGGGCGCCGTCCTCCAGCACGACGCAATCGCCCCAGTCACCCGCCCCTGCCGCACCCCTGGGCGCGATCACGATGCAGCCGCGAAGTGCGGCGAACCGTTCGCGGAGGGGGGCGGTCACCTCTCTGTTGATGAAGTGCAGGCAGAAGTCGGCGGCTTCGTCCAGCGTCGAGATCCCCCGCACGAGCCGGCCGCCGCCGCCCGGCGCGCCGACCAGCCGGCGGATGTCGCTCTCCTGCAGGCTCGCGTGGATCACTCAGACCCCCTCGTCCAGGCGGCGTGTGTAATAGCCGGTGAGGGCGTGTACGAAGCGGTCGAATCGCTCCGTCACGCCGCGCAGCTGCTGCGCCTCGAACTCCCGGATCATGGCGACGTAGTCGTCCTGCGGATGCAGCCATGAGTGCGGGTGAGCGAGCAGGCAGAGGTTCCGCTCCTCGTCCAGCGCGGTGTCGAAGGTCTGGCGCCTCCACATCATCGCGCTGTCGCTCACGTAGGTAAGATCGTGCGCGCGAATGGCCTCGCTGGCGTCCACGCACGGGTGGTGGCCGGGGGGAAGCGTCACGGCCACGAAGCCGGCGTTGACCGGATCGTGCTGGGAATAAGAGTGCACCCTGGCCCCCACGATGGCCTCCAGCACACGCATCCGGAAGGCGACCTCCTCGCCGACGTCATCGCAAACGGCGGAGCTCACGGCGAAGTGCAGGCCGATCTCGTGGCCCAGCGAGTGGATGCGGCGCAGCTGGCGGACGACCTCGGCATGGAGAGGGTCGTAGAACTGTCCGTCGGCGAGCACGAAGTACGTGGATGCGACACCGGCGGCGTGCTCCAGCTCGGCCATCTCCAGCGAATGCGCCGGCGCGAAGTCGATGTCATGGCGAAGCGCGATGTAGCGCTCGGGCAGCGCCGGGGCGCCGGGGGCAAGATCCTGGAATCGCACGAACGAGAAGCCGCGCGCTTTCGCCTTCTGGAGGAAGCCCTGATAAAGGTCGCGAGAGAGCCGGCTGAGCGTGAACTTCGGCGGCGTCGTCATCAACCGGTCGGCCATCGTTCCCCCCTCTCGGTGTTCGCCGGGCTCGCCCTCATTCCGCGGCCGCGCCCCCGCCCGGAAGCCGGAGCCGCGCCGGGCCCCTGAGCAGCACGAAAGCGCCGCCCGCCGCCACCAGCGCACCCCCGGCATGTGCCAGGAGCACCGCGGTGGCCACCCCGCGCAGCCCGTCCCACCGCAGGAGCGGGTAGAGCGCCACCGACAGCACGGCGAGGCGGACGCCCTGCGCCGGCAGCGACAGACCGGGCCGGGAGAGGGCGTTGAACAGCTGGTCGCTGATCTGCATGATTCCGCGGAAGACCATCGCCAGCGCCAGGAGCTGGAGCGCGGGAACCATTCGCGTCCATTCCGGGCCCAGCATCCACCGCACCCCCGGCTCGCCCAGCAGCAAGGCGAGCGCCGCGAACACGCACCCCGCCGTGCAGACCGCGGCCACGGTCGTGAGGTACCGGCCGGCGAGCGCCCGGGGGGAGCCGCGCAGCGGCCCGAACATCGGGAGGGCCACACGCGCCGCCGCGCGCGTGATGGTGACCGCCGGGATCTCCGCGACGCGGAACGCCACCTGGTAGAGGCCCAGCGCGGTGGGGCCCAGAAAGCGCCCCACCAGCATGTTGTCCAGGTTGAGGCTCAGAAACGTCAGTATCCGCGTGCGGTTGAGGGCCCCGCCGTAGTGGAGCAGGCGCCGCGCGCCCCGGCCGCCAAGCCGCAGGCGCGGCCGGTACCGCACCATTGCGTACGACAGGCCGGTGCCCACCGTCTGCATGGCCAGCGCGGAGGCGACCAGCGCCCACGCATCGCGGCGGAGCACCGCCACCGCGACGGCAACCACCAGCCCGACGACCGCTTCCGGCACCCCCCACCAGAAGAGCCGCCGGAACTCCGCGCCCCGCACCAGCAGCGCGGCGGCGGGGTTGGCCAGCCCCCGCAGCAGCGGGAGCAGGGCGAGCACGCGGATGAGCGGGGTGGCGCCGGGGGTGGAGAGGAGTTGGGCCGCCAGGGGCGCCACCGCCAGCGCCACGGCGCTGAGGGCGGCGCCACGCAGCAGCTCCAGCGTGAAAGCCGGGTCCAGGTCGTCCTCCACCCTTCCCCGGCGGGTGACGAGCGCGACCTCCGTCCCCAGGCTGGTGAGTGCCTCCAGCGTCGTCAGCACCAGCAGCGCGACCCCGGCGGTCCCCATCTGCGCGGCGCCGATCAGGCGCGCCACCAGCACCATGCGCACGGCGGCCATCCCCAGCGCCAGCCCCAGCGAGGCGAGGGCCCACGCGCCTCCCCGCATCCAGCCGGAGGCGGGCCCCGCGGGCACCCCGGCGCCCGGGCTCTCCTCGCTCAGCCGAGCGTCTCCATGCGCAGCAGCTCGGGGAGCCAGTGGCGCTCCCCGGCGCGGGAACCCAGCGCCCTGATCGAGCGGCCGATCACCGGGGTGCGCAGGAGCCGCATGAACACGCGATGCATCGTGTCGCGCTCGCGCATCCGCGCCGACAGCCCCTGCAGGTACGCCGCGACCGCCGCCATCTCGTCCCGCGCATCCGTGGCGGGCGCCGCGCCGTGCTCCGCCACCACCTCTTCGTACAGGGCGCAGAGCCGGTCCACCATCGAGTCCGCGCCCGCCTGCGCGCGGATCGCCCGGCTCACCGCCATGGCGTCGGCCGCGTCGTAGCGCGCGATCTCGCGCCGCAGCCCCTCCGCCGTGACCGGGTCGCGCAGGGTGCGCATTCCGAAGTTGAGCGGCCGAAGCCCGGCCATGTTGGCCGAAGTGACCAGCGGGCCCAGCCCCATCGTGTCGCACAGGATGACGGCCGTACCCGCGGCGAGCGCTTCCAGCGCGGCCTTCCCCTTGGCGAAGACCAGGTCGAACTCGCCCAGCACCTCTTCCGGGCGGGCGTGCTCGCGGCCGGCATTGGCGCCCAGCACCTCCACCTCGATCGACTCCGCCGCGCAGGCCTCGCGGATCGCCTCCAGCTGCGACCCGCCCCGCGCCCCGGCGGCGTTGCTGAACACCAGCGCCCGCCGCGGCCGCGCGGGGAGGGGGCCGCGCGGACGGAAGCGGGCCAGCTCCACCGAGTTCAGCTCCACGTGCACCCGCGCGGGGTCGATGCCGTGCTCCAGGCAGAGGCGGTCGCGGCAGGTATGGTCCACCGCCACGTGGCGCAGCACGCGGGGAAAGCGGAGCGGGGCATCCGCCCATCCCACCCAGCTGTGGCAGAAGGCGACGGCCGGCACCCGGGGAAACGCCAGCAGCGCCGCCAGCGTCTCCATCGAGTGGTGGCCGTGGATCACGTCCGGCGCCTCGGCGATGCTCCGCAGGTCGTCGGTCACGGGGATGGTGGCCGCCCGGATCTCGCGCGCGATCGCCCCCAGCTGCGGGCTGTAGACCACCGGCCGGTGCCCGCGCGCGGCCAGCCCCACCGCCAGGTCGCGGACGTACAGCTCCGTGCCGGTGCGGCTCGCCAGCGTGCGGTTGGTGATCAGTACGCGCAGCGGCGCCATGTCATGCGCCGCGCTCGCTGTGCGTCCACAGGGCGTCCGCCAGCGGCATCACGTGCTCGCGAAAGCGCAGCACGTCCCTGTACACGCCCGCGGCCACGCGCTGCTCGCCGAAGCTTTCGTACGCCGGAGTCACCGCGGGGTCCCATCCGTAGCGCGACGTGTGGTCGGAGGGGCGCAGGCACTCGATGCGAAACGGGGCGAGACCGAACTTGTCCAGCGCGTGGTCCACCTCGGCGGTGAGCTCGGGGTAGCAGCGCGCGGCCTGCAGCTTGTCGTCCAGGGCGGCGTCGTCCAGCTGCAGGAAGTACGCGCGGTCGCGCAGCTCCACGGCGCACTCGCCCGGCGGGCCCACCAGCAGGTAGTCGTAGTTGGATGGCGCCGCGCCCCCCCGCGAGGCCATGCGCACGGCGGCGTTGATCACCAGGCGGCAGACGTCGTGCGACGGGTTGTACCCTTCGATGGCGTCGCCCACCACGCAGTCGGCGCCGCTGGAGGCGATCACCCCCGCCAGGTCGTCGGCCAGGCGCGTGAAGCGGTCGTGGTCGTGCCCCAGTATGGCGGCGTACACCTCCTTGTCGGACATGACGCCGTACACCGGGCCCGCGGTGGCGCCGGTGTGCTCCAGCACGCGCGTGGTGGACTCCAGGCGGCCCTCGTCGCGGCTGCCGGAGCCGTCTGTGAGAACGCACACCAGCGGGCGCATGCGCCGCATCCACCCCAGGATGCGGAGCTCGTGCCCCGGGTGGGCGATGACGAGGAGGGGGTTGCGGGCCCGGCCGGGATCGGCCGGTTGCACGTTTTCGTGGTGGGACGGTGTCGGCATGGATTCTGGAGTCGGGAAGAGGGTACGAGGTGCGCTGAATATGCCCGCCGCGCCGTCGCTTGGCAATCGGCCGGGCGCCTGTCGCGCGCCCGCGGCACCGGGTAGATTGCGCCGCCGCGCCACGGAAATGCGCGCCCCTCCTCACCGATCTCCACCGCATGCGCGTCCTGCTCGACATCTCCTGGCTGGGCCTCGGATACCTGTACCGCGAGAGCCGCAGCGGGAGCTTCCGCGCGCTCCGCGAGCTGGCCGCCGGGCTGCAGCGGACCGGCGAGTGCGACCTGCTCTTCTGCGCCAACCTCTCCAGCGTCGCCTTCTCCGGCTCCGCGGAGTACCTGCGCACCGATCCCGCGCTGGCGGGGGTGCCGCTGATCGGGCCGGCGACCCCCGCCGCCTCCGGCATCGGCCGCGCGGCCCGCCGGGTCCACCGCACCCTCCGCGCGTGGTTCCCCAACCAGGCGATGCCGGGGGTGCTGCGGTCGGGGGCCCGCGTGCTGGACCAGCGCATCCACCCCCCCGTCACGGACGCGGCGCCGGGCGCGGACGTCTTCCACTCCACGGGCGCCCCGCTTCCGCCCCTGCGTCCCGGCTCGCCGCCGCGCCTGCTGACCGTCTACGACGTGGTGCACCCGCGCTACGCCGCGCTGTACGACGGGCACCGCGCCCAGTCCATCGGCGTGAGCCTCGGCAGCCTGGCACCGGACGACCGGCTGATCACCACCTCGCTCGCCACCCGCGACGACATGGTGGAGATGGGGATCGCCGCGGCGGACCGCATCTCGGTGGTCCCCCTGGCCGCGGACCCGGAGCTCTTCTTCCCCTGCACCGACGCGGCGCGGCAGGAGGCGGTGCGGGTGCGGCTCGGCATTCCGCCGGGGCCGTACCTGCTCTCGCTCGGGCTGCTGGACGTACGCAAGAACGTGGAAGCGGCCGTGGAAGCGTTCACCCGCCTCGTCGTCCAGGAGGGGTGCCGCGACCTGTCGCTGGTGGTGGTGGGGCCGCCGGGGAGCGGAACCGCGGGGGTGGAGCGCGCGGTGGCTGAGGCGCGGGCGCGGGGTGCCCGCGTGGTGATGGCCGGCTTCGTCCCGGACGAGGAGCTGGCGGCGCTCTACAGCGGGGCGCTCGGCTTCGTCTTCCCGTCGCTGCACGAGGGGTTCGGGATCCCGCCGCTGGAGGCGATGCAGTGCGGAACCCCCGTGATCGCCTCCAACCGCTCCTCGATCCCGGAGGTCGTGGGCGACGCCGCGCTCGTCGTCGATCCGCGGGATGCGGACGCCCTCTGCCACGCGATGCACCGCCTGTACACCGACGGGGCGCTGCGCGAGGATCTCCGCGCCCGGTCGCTGGCCCGCGCCGCCCACTTCAGCTGGGACCGCACCGCCGCGGAGACGCTCGCCGTGTACCGCGCCTCGGTCGCCGCCTGAGGGGCTAGAGCTCTTCCAGCCGCCACATCCCCAGGCACTTCCCCGTCTCGGCGTCCTCCTCGATCAGCCGGAGCGGCTCGGGAAAGGAGAACGGGGCGATCTGCAGGTTGACCGACCGCCAGCTCCCGGACTCGATGTCCCTGTTCTTCGCCACCCCGGGGTGCGTGGTCGCGAGCAGAAAGGTGGAGCCGCTCGCCCTGAAGTTCGCGATGGCGGCGCGTGCGTCGCGGAACGAGAGGTGGATCAGGCAGTCCCTGCACAGCACCACGTCCGCCCGCGGCAGCTCGTCGCGCACGACGTCCAGCGTCACGAAACGCCGCCCCTCCCCTTCGTAGGCCTGGCGGTTCCGCTCGATCAGCTCCGGCACCACGTCCGCCCCCACGTACTCCACCCCGCCCAGATCGACGTGCCGCATCCAGTTGAAGTCGCCGCACGGCGCATCGAGCAGCGACCGCGCGCCGACGCCGGCGAGCAGCCCCGGAAGCTCCCTCCGTACGACGACCGTCCGCGCCAGGATAGACCCCCTCCCCGACACCGACTCGGGGCTCGCCCACGCGTTGGTTCGGTGGATCTCCGAAAAGATCTCCTCCATGCTGCGCCCCCGGCGCCTGAACACCCGCCGCGCCACCCGCGCCGCGCGCGCGAGCCACTCCAGCGCCGGAACTTCGGGTCGATTCACGATCTCGCAACCTTGATCATAGGTGTACCCCCGTTCGCTCGTTGCCCGAAGAGGACGGGAACTCCCCGCATGCGTAGACGTACATTGACGCACCCCGCGGCCCGCCGTATGCTTGGGGTGAGACGCCCCCGAGCCCCTGGAGACGCATGACGCCAAACGACTCGCGACCTCAGAACGCGAAGGTCCACACCAGTCCTTCGGGTGTGAGCTACGTGAAGGCCGACGACGTGCTCCGGAGCGAGAACGGCCGCCGGGCGATCGAACACTCCATCAAGAATGCCGGGCGCTCCGGAAAGGCCAACAGCAACACCGACAGCAAGGCGAACGGGCGCTAACCGGCCTGCCGGGAGGTCCCGCCCATGCCGTTCAACGTACTCCTCCTGCCTCTGCTGGGGGGTATTTTTTTATTACCCGCTGGCTCCCGACGCGCTTCGCGACGAAGCGGTACACGGGAGAGCGGCTGCTCTTCCACGCCGCCGCCGCGGGCCTCGCGTGGCTGGCGATCGCGTTCGCCGGCGTGACACTCCTCGATTCGCTCCACCTGTCGGTCGGAGCTGAATGGAAGAAGCTCGTACCGTTTCCCTACGCAGGGACGTCGCTGCTTGCGTTCCTCGGCGGCGCGCTCGGATGGTGGCCGCTGAACCTGCTCCTGCGGCTCTTCGGACGGACCCGTAATCACTACGCGCGGGCGGCGATGGAGACGTGGGGCGATTACCTGGAGATCCTGATGGAGGACTCCATCCAGCGCTCGCTCCCCGTCGCGGTGACGCTCAAGAACGGCAAGGTCTACATCGGATGGGTGCTCCAGAACTTCGACCCTGCGTACGAGCGCAAATACCTCCGGCTCCTCCCCTCGGACAGCGGGTATCGCGACCCCGCCACGCACGAGCTCAACCTCACCACCCACTACAGCCCCGTCCTTCAAGATGTCTTGCGCCGGCTGGACGAAGCCGAGGCGGCAGCTGGAAGCTCCCGTCCGAGCGCGGTAGATCGCCCTCCGCCGGTGGAGCCGGAAGATTTCCAGATCGTACTCCCCATCTCCGAGATCCAGTCGACGGTCCTGTGGGATTGGGAGTCCTACGCGCTCTTTCTAGAGGCTGAGGCGATGCCGGCGGCGGTAGATGTTCAACCCGATCAGCGGCCGCCCTCCCTGCCCCAGCTTGCGAAGGCGGACGAGATTCCGCGCGAGTGAGGGATCTCTTTCCGTACCCCTCTGTGGCTCTGTGTGAGGCCGCGGTTGCAGTTCAGTCGAAGCTGTTCGTGACCACGATGCTCTCGACGATCTTGCCGTTGCGGACGAGCGCGTAGCCGGTCTGCTTCCCCAGCTTCTTCCAGGTGTTGGACGGGTTCGCGAAGGCCCACACCTCGTCGCCCTCCTCGGCCTTGGCCTTGAGCTTCTGCCACGCCATGCGGATGCGCATCGCCGTCATCTCGGAGAGGTTGCGGTGCTCCGAAATGGGCGCGTTCCCCGCCTTCTGCGACAGCCACTCCCTGGGGATCTTCATAGCGGCACCGGCGTTGAGGTCATCCACGGCGGGCGGAGCGCGGCGACCCGGGCGTACACGGGGCAGCCGGGGTGGTGCGCGCCCGGCAGGTAGCCCGTGCTCATCAGGAACTCGCCCACGATCTCGCCGCCGGTGAAGCGAAAGGTCCTTTTGAACAGCTTCACCCACTCCTCCTTCGACCGCGGGTGGTGCGCGTCCAGCCATCCCGCGAACGAGCCGTGCGACTCGCGCAGGCGCAGGATGGTGCGCGCGTTGTCGATGGCCGCGTCCACCTTGAGGCGGTTGCGCACGATCCCGGCATCGGCCAGCAGGCGGGCGCGCTCGACCTCGCCATACGCCGCCACGAGCTCCACGCGGAAGCCGTCGTAGGCGCGGCGGAAGGCCTCGCGCTTCTTGAGAATCGTGAGCCACGACAGCCCGGCCTGGTTGATCTCCAGCACCAGCCGCTCGAACAGCTCGTCGTCGCCGCGGAGCGGAAAGCCGTACTCCTCGTCGTGGTAAGGTCCGTGGAAGGGGTGCCCTTCCGCCGCCTCACAGTACGTCGTCATCGCGCGGCGCGGCTGGGGCGCGTGATGTAGAAGATGATCGCCGCCACCGCCAGCACCCCGAGCACCCAGGCCCACTCGTTCAGCGTCACCGAGTAGAGCATGAACCCGATCACCGCGAGTGCCAGCCACGGGATCACCGGCGCGGCCGGCACGCGGAAGGGCATCGCGCCGTCGGTCGTCACGCCGCGCCGGCGCAGCTGCCACGCGGCCAGGCAGCACGCCGCGTAGAGCAGCAGCGTGCTGAGGTTGGCGAGCACGGCCAGGAGGATGAACTTGCTGGAGATCGCGAGCGCGCAGGTGATGACCGCCTGCACCATGATGGCGATGTGCGGCGTGTGGAAGCGCGGGTGCACGGAGGCCAGCGCGCGCGGCAGGAATCCGTCGCGCGCCATGGCGAAGGGCCCGCGGGGGACGGCCAGGATCATCCCGCTCACGTATCCAAAGGTGGAGACGGCGGTCCCCACCAGGATCAGCGTGCGCCCGCCGGAGCCCATCGCCTTGCCGGCCGCATCGGCGAGCGGCGTGGCGCTCTGCGCGAGCACGTCGGTGCCGAGCACCCCCTGCGCAACCGCGTGCAGCGCCAGGTACAGCACCGTGATCCCCAGCATCGCCATGAGGATGGCGCGCGGCACGGTGCGCGCCGGGTTGCGGACCTCGCCGCTCGGCACCAGCGCGCTCTCCACCCCCGCGAAGGCGAAGATCAGCACGATGCAGGCGCGGGCCAGGCTCCCCGTCTCGGGCGGTGTGGAGGCCAGGTTGGCCGGGCTCACGGCCAGCGCCCCAGCCCCCACCAGCAGCAGCAGCGGCAGGAGCTTGGCGACGGTGGCGACGTCGTTGAGCCGCGCCCCCTGCTTCACCCCGCCGACGTTGACCCCGGCCAGCAGCGCGTACACCACCACCAGCACGCCGGCCTTGGCCACGCGCCCGTTCAGCGCCGGCACGAGCGCCGCCACCGAGTCGGCCAGCACGGTGGAGACGGCCGCGAGCGCAAAGGTCCCCACCGCCCACAGCAGCACCCCCGAGAGGAAGCCCACGAACGGCCCGAACGCCGTCTCCACGTACGCGTAAGGCCCGCCGGTGAGCGCGACCCGGCTCCCCGCATCGGCGAAGCAGAGGACGATCAGCCCCATGGCGAGCGCGCAGACGGCGTACGCCCAGAGCGCGGAGGGCCCCAGCAGCTTCGACATCTCGCCGGGGAGGCGAAAGATCCCGCCGCCCACCGTCACGTTGACGATGCTGGCGGCCAGCGCCCACGTCCCCAGGGCGCGTACGAGGCGGGACTCGGTGGATGCTACGGTGGCTTCGGTCACGGAAGTGCGCGGCGGGCGGGAAGGTCGATCGGGGGGACCCGCGGACGATACCGCCGCACGCAACCCGCGGCAAGGACGAAAAACGAAAGTGCGTGAGTGCGTTAGTGCGTTAGTGCGCTGGGCCTAGTGCCTAGTGCCTAGTGCCGAGTGCCTAGTGCCCAGCCAGCCTTCCTCCCCCCCATCCTGTCATCCTGAGTGAGCCGCCGCGCACGACCCCCGCGTCGTACACCGATCTTTCTGCGGCGAGCGAAGGATCTAGCCGGAGCGGCAAGAGGCCCGTGGGTGACCGCGAGCCCCTCGAAACGCGCAGTAGATCCTTCGCTCCGCGCCCCGGTACGGAGCACGGGCGAGTACCGTCACGCGCGTCGCTCAGGATGACAGAATGGAGTGAGCACGAACGCACGCCAAAGCCCCTCCCCCAGGTTGTTTTGGGGGAGGGGCAGCGAGGAACGAGCGGGGAGGGGGCCCCGCACTAACGCACTAACGCACTGCCGTTCCTACGGCCTGGTCTTCCACCGCGTATTGCTCGGCGGGCTGCTCGGGTTGCAGGCGGCCATCACCAGCTTGGTCTCGTTGGTGCCGGACTGCGCGGAGACGCAGTTGCCGCTGCCGCCCATCCACTGGCCGCTGCTGAGCCAGTACCAGTGCTGGCTGTCGCTCGTGCCGCTGAGCGGGCGGCACGGCCAGATCTTCACCTGCGAGCCGATCGATCCGTTGGACGGATAGTAGTCCATGCAGTACTGGTAGCCGTTGGCATCCTTCTGCCCCTTCTGCACGATCACGTGCCCGTCGCTCGCCCGCCAGAAGTACTGGTTCACGGAGGACTGGCAGTTGTAGATCTGGAGGTTGTTGCCGCCCGTGAGGTAGCCGCGGTAGTTGTCCATGCACTTGGCCGGCCAGGCGATGCTCTCGAAGCCGTAGTACGTCTGGGCGCTGGCGCCGCCCGGGAGTGCCGCGAGCCCCACGAGGGCCGCGGCGATGGCGAAGACGGATTTGATGCGGGTGAGGTGCATCCTGTTCCTCCGGGGTGAAGTGAGGGATCACGCGGCCTCTCCGGCGCCGCGTGTGCCCAGTATAATGCGCCCAGCGTGACTTGGCCGGGATTTTCTTGCGCAACGCTCCTTTTCAGGCGTCGCACTCGACCGGACCGGGGATGATGCGAAAAACAGGTGCGGCCGGTTCGTGTCTATCACTGCAACATGGCCTCACGCATAGGAGTATCCGTCGATATATCCGCGTCTTCACTTGATCAGGAGGGGAGGTGCACCGTCACGGGCGTGGGGGAGCTGGTCAGGCTACCGTTGCCGAGCTGCCCCCGCTCGCCGCCGCCCCAGCACAGCACGGCACGGTCGCGGGTGAGGCCGCAGGAGTGCGTGCTCCCCAGCTCCAGCGCGGCGAAGCGGTGCGTGGCGACACGGGTGCCCACCGGGTCGCAGGTGAGGGCCGTGGCGGCGGAGAAGCAGGGCGTGGCGGCCGGAGGCGTTCCGCCGAGCCGCCCGCTCGACGTGCTTCCCCAGCAGAGCGCCGCGTCGTCGCTGCCGGTGACGCAGGCGTGCACCGTGAAGGTGTTCTCGGAGTTGAGCGCCAGCACGCGGAGCGGCGCCCCGCCGAACGCAGGCCGCGGATCGCGCCCGCCGATGAAGTCGCCCGTGCCGAACGCCCCGGAGCTGTTGTCGCCCCAGCACGACACACGCGCGTCGGTCGTCCTTCCACAGGCGAAGGTGGTCCCCGTCATTAGCTCCACGTACGCCAGCTCGCCCCCGGCGCGAGCGGGGAGCGGCTGCATGGGCGCGGCGTCGGTGGTGAGGACGTTCTGCCAGTTCAGCCCCCAGCAGTACGCCTTCCCCGCCGCGTCCAGCCCGCAGCTGTGGATGGTGGCCGCGACGACGGAGGTGAGCCGCACCGCGCCGCCGACCGGCTCCGGCGCGGGGTGCGCGTCCGTGTCGGCGCGGCCGATGCCGAGCTGGCCCTGCGCGTTCCTCCCCCAGCAGTACGCCACGCCGTCCACCGCCATCCCGCAGAGGTGTGAGTAGCCCACGCTCACGGAGCGCCACGTCATCGCCGGCGCGACGGCCACCGGCGAGCTCACGAACGGCTCCGAGACGCCGAACGCCTGCGCCGGGTTGCGCCCCCAGCAGAAGAGCTTCCCCGCCCCGTTCAGCGCGCACGTCGTCTCGCCCCCCGCGCTGACGGCCGCGAACCGCTCACCGCTCAGTACGCGCGCCGGCTCGGGGACGCTGGCGGGCGCGGCCCCGGCGCCGATCTGGCCGAAGTCGTTGCTACCCCAGCAGTACACCTCCCCCGACCTCAGCAGCGCGCAGGTGTGACCGCCCCCCGCCGCCAGCGCGACCGGCGCGGTGGAGGGGGTGCCCAGGGTGGAGTCGGTGTTGCACCCGGCCAGGAGCGCGCACGCCAGGAGCGCCGCCGGAAGGGAGTCGCGGATGAGCATCTGCATCGTTGGAAATCGAGGGGAAGCCGGTCTGCGGAAGCAAACGTCTCAGCCCCATCGCTTTGCACAAACCGTCGTGACCGGCCGGGCTCGGGACCGCGGCTCCCCGCATGTACGCGCGAGCCATGCCGCCACCGTCCCGCGGCCCCGATTGCGCTGAGCGGGAGCGGCGGATTATCGTCCCGCTCCCCCAGCCCGGATGAACGTCGATGGCCGAGCGGCACGACCCGTACGTATCGCTGCGCAACCCCAACTTCCTCTGGTACGTCGCGAGCCTGGTGGCGCTCACGCTGGGCACGCAGATCCAGGCGACGGTGGTGGCGTGGCAGGTGTACGAGATCACGCGCGACCCGCTCTCGCTGGGGCTGGTGGGTCTGGCGGAGGCGATCCCCTTCATCGGCGCGGCGCTGTATGCGGGGCACGTGGCGGACCTGCACGACCGCAAGCGCCTCTGCCTGGCCGCCCTCCTGGTGCAGACGGCGTGCGGCGGCGCCCTGCTCGCCCTGGCGATGCGGCCGCAGATCCTGGCCGGCGGCACCTGGCCGATCTTCGCCGTGGTGTTCGCCAGTGGCATCGCGCGCTCCTTTCTGCAGCCCGCCCGCACCGCGCTTGGCGCGGAGATCGTGCCGCGTGAGACGTACGCGAACGCGGTGGCGTGGCGCTCCTCGCTCTGGCAATTCGGGGCGGTGATGGGGCCCGCGCTGGGCGGCGTGCTGTACGGCTTCGCCAGCGCCCGCGCCGCCTACGCGGCGGAGGCGGCGCTCTGCGCGCTGGCGCTCCTCCTCTTCGCGCGCATCGCGTACACGCGCCGCCCCGCAGCCGCGCGCGAGGGCACCATCGGCCAGAACCTCACCATCGGCATCCGCTTCCTCATGAAGCAGCCGCAGCTCCTCGGCGCGCAGGTGCTGGACCTCTTCTCGGTGCTCTTTGGTGGCGCCCCGGCGCTCCTCCCCATCTTCGCGGCGGAGATCCTGCGCGTGGGGCCGCAGGGGCTGGGCGTCCTTCGCGCCGCCCCCGCCGCCGGCGCCGTGGCGATGTCGCTCGTGCTGGCGCACCGCAAGCTGCGCCGCGCCGGCCCCACGCTCCTGCTGTGCGTGGCGGGATTCGGGGTGTGCTGGATCCTCTTCGCCCTGTCGCGCTCCTTCTGGCTCTCGCTGGGCCTGCTGGCGCTGAGCGGGATGCTGGACAACGTGAGCGTCGTGATCCGCTCCACCCTGCTGACGCTGCGCACCCCCGAGCACCTGCTGGGCCGTGTCTCGGCCGTGAACCAGATCTTCATCGGCTCCTCCAACGAGATCGGCTCCTTCGAGTCCGGCGTCGCCGCGCGGCTGCTGGGCGCCGTCAACTCCGTGCTCCTGGGCGGCCTGGTGACGCTCGGCGTGGTGGGCGTCACCGCGTACAAGGTGCCGGCGCTGCGGGAGCTGGACGAGCTGGAGTGAGGGCGCTCACCCCCGCTCGTTCCTCGCTGCGGTGCGAGCCGGCTTCAGCCGCCTTCCCGTAGTTCCTGCCGGGGGCTTCAGCCCCCGGCGACCCGCCCCGGCGCCCGCGCCGGCGACCCGCCCCGGCGTTCGTGCCCCGGTCGATGCCTGCCACCTTACCCCAGCACCCCCGCCCTCGCCAGCAGCGCGACCACCAGCGGAGCGAGAATCGCCGTCGCCACCCCCATCAGTCCGATGGCGAGCCCGCCGCCGGCCGCCTCCGCGGTCCCGTCCTCCGCCGCGCGCGCGGTGCCGATGCCGTGCGCCGCGGCCCCCATCGCCAGTCCGAACGCGGTGGGGCTCCGCACGCCGGCCGCCCGCAGCACCGCCGGCCCCAGCACCGCCCCCAGCACACCCGTCCCGATCACCAGCGCCGCGCTCAGCGATGGAATCCCCCCGATCCGCTCCGCGATGCCGATGGCGATGGGCGTCGTCACCGAGCGCGGCGCCAGCGACCTCACCACCTCCGCCGACGCGCCGAGCCACGCCGCGATGCACACCCCGGACACGATCCCCACCACGCTCCCCGCGAATATAGACGTCAGGATCGCCCTCCCTCGCCGCGCGATCTCCTCGCTCTGCAGGAAGAGTGGCACGCCGAGCGCGACCACCGCCGGCCCCAGGAAGAAGCTGAGAATCCGCCCCCCGCGGTCGTACTGCGCGTGATCGATCCCCAGCCACCGCAGCGCGCAGATCAGCACCACCACCGACACGAGCACCGGGTTGAGGAACGGCATCCGCCAGCGCCGGTAGAGCCACGAAGCCGCCGCGTACACCGCCACCGTCGCCGCGATGGAGAGCACCTCAGCCACGCTGCTCCATCCGCTGCATGATGACCCCCACGGTCAGCAGCACGAGCATCGTACTTCCCACTGCCGCCGCCGTAATCGGAAGCCACTCGCGCCCGATCAGGCCGAAGTACAGCATCAGCCCTACCCCCGGCGGCACGAACAGCAGCCCCATGTAGCGCACGAGGAGCTCCGCCGCCCCTCGCACCCAAACCAGCGGAATCCACCCCACCCGCAGCGCCCCAGCCAACAGGAGCATCCCCGCCACGCTCCCCGGCATCGGCAGCCGCGCCACGACCACCAGCGCCTCCCCCGCCGCCCAAAACCCGAGCAGCACTGCGATCCCTCCCGCGAACGCCACGAGCCGTCCCATGAAGATCCGCCGTCCGTTGCGATGAAGTGCCTCCCCCGGGATCGAGAAGTTACCATCCCCCGCAACCCTCCTGACCACCCCGGCATCCAACCCGAAGGCCCGCCACGGAAGCCCTCTCTGTGTCTCCGTGTCTCTGGGTGAGCCAAGCAGTTGCACTTCCCCCTGCGCCTCCGCGCCTCCGCGCGAGACCTGCTGTAATCGCATCTACGGGAAAACCCGTTGACAATCACCCGCCGCCCGGTTACCCTACGGAAGAACCCGTAGACGAGACCATGACCGAGATCATCTTCACACCCCGCGAGCTGGACGTGATGAGCATCCTCTGGCGGAGCGGCTCCGGCACCGTCAACGAGGTGCGCGAGGCGCTCGGCGAGGAGCTGGCCTACACGTCCGTGCTCTCCGTGCTGCAGACGCTGGAAGAAAAGGGGTACGTGCGCCACGAGCCCGAGGGCCGCGCCTACCGCTACCACCCCACGGTCGCCCCGGACCGCGCGGGCCGCAGCGCCATCAGCCGCATCCGCGAAGCGGTTTTCCAGGGCTCCGCGGAGCTGATGTTCGCCCAGCTCGTCTCCGACCGCGGCCTCAAGCGCGAGGAGCTGGAGCAGATGCGCCGGCTACTCGCCGAACGGATGGAGGAAGAGCCATGATCGTGTCGTGGATGCTGTACTCGCTCCTGGTGAGCGCGCTGGTCGCCGCGGCGGCGTGGGTGCTGGAGGAAGTCTGCCGCCTGCTGGGCCGCCCCGTGCGCTGGGTGTGGATCGGCGCGATGGGAGCCACCCTCGCCCTCGTCGCGCTGGCCCCGCTCCGTACCACCGCGCCCACCTCGGTGGCCTTCGATGCCGCCGTGGTTCGCCGCAACGCCCCCATCGCGGCGGAGAACGCGGATGCCGGCCTCCTCGCCGCCCTCGCCGATGCCGCCACCGCCGTCCGCGACTTGGCCGGCGACACCCTGCGCGATGCCGCCACCCTCGGCGCCCGCATCCCGGGCGAGGCGCTGGCGACGGGCTGGCTCGTCCTCACCGCCGCGCTCCTGGCGATCGCCGCAACCACCCTCCACCGCGCCCGCCGCGAGCGCCGCCGCTGGCCGCTGCACGACGTCGCCGGCACGCCCGTGCGGGTGGCGCCGCGGGTCGGACCGGCGGTGCTCGGCGTGCGCACCCCGGAAGTGGTCGTCCCCCGCTGGCTCCTGGAAGCCACCCCCGAAGAGCAGCGGCTGGTGGTGCTGCACGAGCGCGAGCACATCCGCGCCCGCGACCCGCTCCTGCTGGCGGCGGGGTGCCTGGGCGCGGCGCTGGTCCCCTGGAACCCGGCCGCCTGGTGGATGCTGCGCCGCCTGCGGACGGCCGTGGAGCTGGACTGCGACGCGCGCGTGCTGCGCCACGACGTGCGGCCCGCCGCGTACGGAACGCTGCTGATCGACATGGCCGGGCGTGGACCCGGCCTCACCCTGGGCGCGCCTGCGCTGGCCGGCACGCCCTCATCCCTGGAACGGAGAATACGAGCCATGAACGTACGAATTCCGCGCTTCGCCTCTGCGCGCGCCGGGCTGCTGGGCGTGCTGGCGACCGGCGCCCTCGTCGCCGCCTGCGAGACCGCGCTCCCCACCACCGCCGAAGTCGACCGCATGGACGTCCGCGCCGCCGAGACGCAGGCGACCCGCCTCCGCGTGTTCGAGGGCGAGGGGAAGATGATCTACATCGTCGACGGCAAGGTGGTGACCGCCGAGGAGGCGCGCGCAGTCGCCGCCGGCCGCATCGCCCAGATCTCGATCACTCGCCGCAACGACGACAGCACCGGCACCTTCACCGTCACCACCGATCCCACCCGTGTGAGCGGGACCGCGCACGCCCGGGACATCACCGTCCTCCGCGGCGAAGCGGCGGGCGCCACGGAGCTCCACGTCGAGGGCAAAACCCGGCAGGGCGAGTCCTTTGGCCCCGTCCGCATCCGCGCCGGCGAGACCTTCGAGGGCCTGATGGTCGTCGACGGCCGCATCGCCGACCCGAGCGCGATGCGCACCATCGCCCCTAGCGCCATCGACAACGTCGAAGTGATCAAGGGCCCCGCCGCCGCGCGCCTCTACCCCAACAACCCCCGCGCCGCCCACGGCGTCATCCGCATCACCACCAAGGCCGCCGCGCAGCGCTGACGCCCGCCCGCCCGCACAGCACGAAATGAGGCTCCACGGCCCAAGCGGCCATGGAGCCTTTTCGATTGAGGCTGGATCGTCCAACGTCCACAAGTTTCGGGGCGGCCGCAAAATAGGCACGGGCCGACTATCCTAATAAAACCACGGCAGTTTTTATCACTACGCAGGTTTCACAGTCTTTACCGGAGATGTTGGGTGGGTCTCCAACGCCACTCTCACTCACTTAGGCTGGCACCGGTAGCGCCTCGTTGCATGAGTGCGTTCGCTGCGCCTCGGTTATTGGCAGCAGAGCGCCCCAGCGCGCGCTACTCGGTCGAAACCGTGAATAACTCAAGCGCGGCATCAGCCTTGCTGTCGATGAATTACACGTATGATGATCTTCCCGGTAAGTAACCGCTGTCGCAAACATTTAAGTACAAACCTTCAATACGCGGAAAGCTCGAACCCCTAGGTTCGGTGACTAACCCCCCTTGCTAACGCCTACCCACATCTGCGGACAGATGGAGAGACCTCCATTACATAGAGATTGGCGAACTGCCCTTTCTAGCATATATATACTTTGCTGGAGCGAGTGTGTGGTGCAAGCTTCCAGAGACCGCTACCTACCTGCAGGTCCACTTTTGAGGATTTCACATGGACTCATGGTCGATTGAACTTACCCGCGCAGCATACCTTGTGTGTTTAGATATCATCGGGTTCACGAGCGGTGAGGACGACCACGCTAGGTACCTCTCTATGCGAGCCGAACTCGAACTAGCCGTGACGCACACGGCTCTCGTTCCACGCGCAATGGATGCACGAGCTGTTCACATTCAGTTTCTCGGCGATGAGTTGCGCCTCGGATTCGCCTGTTCCATCGCTTCCGCTGACGAAATAGTCGACTTCGTAGATCAAGCAGTGGAGCACCTCGGGCCGAGCGGCACATCAGTTCGAATCGTGATTCTTGTTGGTCCACTAACTCCAAGTGCTTGGCTCGGGTGCATCATCTTGAAAGGAATAACGGCTTCGAAGGCGCAGCGTTGGCTGGACAACAAAGAGTTGAAAGGTAAGCTCAAGCCGGGCTATATAGCGGCTGACGAGACCTTTAGCTTTCAGGTGCTACCGCGCGGTTTGCGCAGATGGCATCCAATCCCAATCGGATCTGAGGTTGTCAACATGTTCGGGGTGCATTGATGCCGAGTCATCACTTTGTCGTAGGTCTCGGAGTGGCGTCTGAGCTCGAAACGGACGATGATGCTGTATTGGCTGACACTCTCGATGTACTTCTGAGAGTTACGCACAAGGCTCTTGACACTCTGGTTCCGACGGATCGCAATTTCCTTGTCTCGATAAGTCCATACGGCCCTATAGTCGCATTCCCCGACGACGACACAACACGCATTCAACGTTTTCTCGCCGCAGTAGCGGCACATAGCTTACGGGATAAGCGCTTCATCGAAAGCGGGATGTCGCTAATAGGAGCCGTTGCAGAAGGCATATTGCAAGAGGTCCAGATATTCGGCGGACGGAATTTTGAGGGTAGACCCGCGATTGCAGTGTCCCGTTTGATTGCCCAGACGGATCCAGGCGCCCTGGCTCTTCACCAAACGGCGAAGTCTTACTGGCCGATGGCTGAAATCGCCACTGGTGATGTGCGACAGGTCCCCGGAAAACATTTCAATGAAACCTACACAGCCGTGATGATACCATCGTACTTTGGTTCGCCACTGAAAGGGAACCTAAGCGCGACAAGTTACTTGACCTCGTCTCCGAGGTCTCCCCGATTTCTCCGACGGCGCTGCCGCGCATTGCCGTCAGCATCAGAAGAATTGCGGCAGCTGTGTAAGAATTTATTGACTGAGCGTCCAAGCGCTGAACAGCGCGCGGACGCTTTGCGTGTGATCGCCAATTTCCAAGATTCGTTTTCGGCCTGCATGGGAAAAGCCATCTACTTGGAAAGCATCGGTAGTATAGAGCAGGTCCTAGAGACACTCGACACGGTGAAGTTCACCGGGATCCAGGAATGTTCCCGTCGCCTGCTGAGAGCTCTTGCACTAGACAAACTGGATAGATGCAAAGAAGCGCTCGAAGATATCACTTATGTACTCATGAACGCTCCTCCATCAAGTGAACTGATCGTAGCGGCTCAACTCAACGCGGCCGTCTGCCAAGAAAAGCTGGAGAGATTCTCTCTCGTCAACGCAGAGCGGTTTCTTGAAGACGATGCATTTACATTCTCTACCGGGGAGAAGCTGTGGACAAAAGCACTGTCCTTGGAACTCATTGTTTGCCGGCGAACAGGCAAGTACTTTGGGAGAAAAGACCTTGTTGAAAAAGCCTTGAAAGAGGAGTACCCAGACTCACCCAAGGGTTTCGTCAAGACACTGCTGAATTGGCACGCTCTGACCAATGATCCTCTCAGCGAGGAACACCTAGCCCAAATCCTTACGCTCGAATCCAGTATGACGGTGACAGCGCGAGCGGGGATTCTCGGTCAGTTGGCTCGTAGCCTACCCCCTGGTCCGCAGGCGATTTACTCAGGACTTCCCCCTCTGGCGCCGTTACCAAATGGGGTTGACTCAAGCAGTGAACCGCGGCTCCGGACGCCAGCACCCTGTGCTGACATGGCGAGAAAGCCCAGCGGCACACGAATGACATGTTCACCCTTTCACGAGTAGGGTTGCGATGTACGTGGACGCGCGAGATCCACTTCATCGCCGACAACTTAATCGGCTCACAAGACAAAGGTTGTGAAGCAGTGGGAATCTACGAGGAGCTAGCTTGACTGATGCGACAATCTGATATTCGGGTTAAGGTGTGCGTCTTGGGCGGCGGACCCGCGGCTGCAATCGCCGCTTCGGTAGCGCGGCAGGTTACGTCATCCGTGTTTTGGGTGGGGAGCGGGCACGGCGGCCTCTTACAACCTTTCCAGCACGGGCATACAAGATTGAATCCGTTTCCCGTCTTTCCGGTTCGGGAATCGCTACTTTATTGTCAGCTGGATCTGCATCGGTATGGGGCGCTTGCCTCGAATCTCGAAGTGAGTGAGTGGGGTGGTGACACTGGTGGCGATCTGCGAGAGACTTCTTGGGGATCAGAGTCCCTTCTCGGTTATCAGGCACTCCAAGGTGCCGGGCGAGGAATCACCAGGTCCCTCAAACTTTTTGGTTCAAAGGCGGCTGAACGGCCGTTGCCGCTCGTACAATCTAAGTTTATCACGCATTATGGTTCTGAACGGCCGAGATGGACACGGGTGGGGTATGTTGAGGGGTTGTCCGTCTATACACACTGGTTGCTGCGCACTAGTGCCCGTCCGGATCTACAAGCTGTTGTAAGACGGTTGGATTTGTCCCGACGGGTCCTACATACAGCCTGCGGCGCTATTACCTACGAACTCTTGATCGCCTGTATCCCTTTGCCGGCTTTGATCCGTTTGTCGGCAATATCACCGCAACTCATGTTCGAGACTGGCGAAGCGCGATTCTCCCTATTCTCCGGCGCAACCGGCACTACGGCCAATCAGTTGATCTACGATGATCGTCCGGATTCACCTTTTTACAGAGTGTTTGCGATCAAGGATGGTTATCTCTGTGTGCAGACTGCTGCTGACATGAAACCGTGCCTTGCGGACTACATAAGCCTTTGGCGAAAGCTTGGCGTCGGATCGCCAACGTTCCTTACGCACCTACACGTCCCGATGGCGTATCCGCTCGGACCCGACTCTTCTATTGTTGAAGGAACTCGATCGGCCCTGAGAGCGTTGGGAGTCGCACTTTGCGGTCGGTTAGCCGAATGGCGATACATTGACTTGCATGAAGTCGACTGGAAGGCGATTCGTGATGCAGCTGAGCATCCTTAACGCACTGCGCGGCGTGCCCGCTGAAACTCCGAAGCTCTATGTCACCTCCCTGCAATCGCATGGGTTTGAAAGCGGTGTGGGTCGCGCAGGCGAGTACAAGGGGCACGCGCATCGTTTTGTATGGGACATCATATTTTCACCTGATGGGTTGACACTCATGTCATCCGACAATCCGTCGCGTCACGGCACCCTACTGATTGTTGCACCGGAAACTTACTTTGGACCTGTAGGATTGGGAGCATTTTGGTTTCTAAAATTTGGCGGCCGCCCGGGAGTTGCCAAAATGCCCGACAAGGTTGAGGAGCCACTTGCCCATGGAGGACTCTGGTTATTCTCTGACTCGGGCGCCGGACAGATGCCATGGTATCCATCCGGCCATTACGCTCCGTCAACAGTCGTATTCTCAATGTGTAACGGAAACCTGAACGTTGCCATTGGCGACACTCAGCTGCAGGTAACTCTATGACGCGGGTCTACGGCAGAATTACTTGGTTTGGCGAATATCTCATGCACGAGTCAACTGAGGGCCTGGTATCTCCCTCCCTTCTGTACGTCTCTGACGAGCCGAACGATCCCCTCCATCCTTGGTACTCGCCCGCTCGCGATTCGATCCGGTTAGTGGTGGAGCGAGAAGGATACTCCGCTGCGGATTGCGTCCGCGGCACGCTACCACTCTCGTTTGGGTTGGCGGGTAGTACTGCCCTCGCTATGCTCCACCTTGCGAGTACCGCCGCATCAGAGCGCCGCCGAATGCTTCACATATTGGATCATCGAACGCATGGGTTCGTGCCAAGCGGTGTGGATGTGGAAAGCATAGCCCGCCAAAGACCAGGCTTTTATTCCGCAGCGGGATGGAGAGATGTGGATTGGATACCTCCGAGTTATGCTTTGGTCGGCTTTCAACAAGAATCTGAGCGTGACCTCATCTCAATTCGTTCCCTGCTCCTAGCGAAGCGTCCAAGGCTGCATCGCCTCGCACAGGAAATATCATCCGTGTTGAGTAACCGCCAGCTTTTCTTTGCCGCGATGTTCGATTACTGTTCAGAGTTGTACGACCTAGGCATCTACTCACGGAACGTGCGGTTGTTTGTCGCTCAAATGTTAGAACGTGGACTACCGGCGAAGGGGATTGGCGGACTATATGACAAAGCCGTCTTAGTATTGAATCTCGAGGAAGACCGTGCCTTAGCCCCGAGAGTCGCGGATCTGTCGGAAATTGCTTGGACCTGGCCGAGTATTCTGGAGCGTAGTGTGCATCTAACCCAGATACGAGGCGAACATGCTTGACCTTAAAAGCGCTGAGCAACTCGTTAGTGAAGTGGGGCGGCGACTATTGGGTGCGTTGCCTTCGCGACCGCGCGTAACTACCATCCAACTGGCCGAAGATGATGGGCCGCATACGGCGTTGGACGGAGAAGTGGATCACACCATCACCCTCGCCCTTCGGGCGCGAGCTCCCCAGGATGGTATAGTTTCGGAAGAGAGCGGCACCCTAGCTGGAACGTCCGGATCCGTATGGTACTTGGATCCAATCGACGGCACGACTAACCTGTTACGCCAGCGGGCTGAAATTGCGATCTCGCTTGCACGATATAAAGGTGACACAGCGCAGATGGGTGTAGTTGCCCTACCATGTCGATCAATTACGCTTGGTGTAGACGCACAGACAAGGACGCGCGCCAACGGTAGTCCGCTTCCCTCGCTGCCACAGAACGGGTCGCTCAAGGATGCGTTTGTAGGTATTCCCGGTGACTATCAAAAGTACGCACACATCAACTTGGGGCGTTTCATCGGGATCGAACTTCTACCGAATGTAGGCGAAGCACGGGCAACGGGTGCGCTCGGATTCGACTTGGCCGCAATCGCGTTGGGGGAACTTGATGCACGCTTCTCTTTTGCGGTTCGGCCTTTTGACGCTGCCGCAGGAGTGTTCCTCATACGGTCGCTTGGGGGCGAGGTAACTGATCTGGCCGGTCACCCATGGACGTTGGGGTCCCCGGTTTTAATCGCCGCGCGGAGCAGGTGCATCCGAGAGGAGTTGATGGCCGTTTTGCAGCCGCTTAACAAACTGTTTAGACAACATTGACTGTGCGCCGGTCTCGACTCACGACGGTAAGATTTTAGGACTGGAGACGTAAAGGTGTTGGAGTGCTGCGGTCGTCCGAATGCACGCAAGCGCCGCGAGCGAGACACCTGCGCTCCGCAGTCAGGGCAGGATACCAGCGTCATGGTTCGGGTTGGATGGAGGCGGGGTGAAACGAGGGCGCCGCAATTTACGTCTCTTGGGCGCGGACACCAGCCCGCACGCTTGACCGGAGTCCCTCCGCACGACGACGGGAATGCCTGACGCCAGAGTGACGAAGGGACCCTCCGCGGCTATGTTGCCGTGGAGGGTTTTCCTTTGAAGCGACCATCCTTCTCCCGCGCCACCCGGAGCCCGTTGAGCGCACCTGCCCCCGCTGCCCGCTACGACCGGTCGATCGTGGAGGGGCCGCTGCGCCCGGCGGTCTGGAAGCTGGCGTGGCCCGGGATGCTGGCCAACGTCGTCGGGGGGCTGCAGGGGATGGTGGACCACGTGATGGTGGGGCACATGGTGGGGTACGCGGGGAACGCGGCCATCGGGGTGGCGTGGCAGATCTTCCTGGTGGTGATCGCCTTCATCTCGTCGCTCTTCACCGGGATGGGGGTGCTGGTGGCCCGCGCCGCCGGCGCGCGCGACTCCGCCCGGGTGGACCGCGTGGTGTACCAGGCCTTCCTGACGGCACTGGGGATCTCGGTGGGGATCATGGCGCCGCTGGGATACTTCGTGGCGCCCTGGCTGCTGGATCGGGTGAACGCCGCCCCCGCGGTGCAAGCGGAGGCGCTCCCCTTTCTGCGCGTGATGTTCCTGTTCAGCGGCGGGATGCTGGTGTTCTTCATGCTGGGCGGGGCGCTGCGCGCGGCCGGCGACGCCCGCACCCCTATGGTGCTGGGGTTCGTCATGACGGCGCTCAACCTGGGGCTCAACCTCCTCCTGATCCCCGCCTTCGGCACGGTGGGCGCCGCGATGGGGACCACGATCGCGTCGGGGCTGGTGGCGGCGTACGCGCTTTTTCGGCTGGTGCGCGGCGGGTGGGTGGTGTCGTTCCCGCAGGGTGGCGGGTGGGGACCGGACTGGGGGGTGATCCGCGCCCTCTTCAGCTTCGGACTCCCCACCGGGATCCAGGGGATCGCCATGAACGTGGGCGGGGTGCTGATGCTGGCCTACATCGGGTCGCTGGCGCAGAGCGCCGCGGCGCAGGCGGCGTACGCCGTGTCGTACGGGCAGCTCTTCTCGCTGATCACCTGGACGTCGGTGGGGCTGATGGGCGCCGCCGCCGCCGTCGCCGGGCAGAACCTGGGCGCGGGCCAGCCGGATCGCGCCGCCGACGCCGTCCGGGCGACGGCGGGGATCGGGCTGGGTGGGGCGGCCGTCGTGGGGGCGCTCTTCCTCGCCGCGCCGCGCGTGCTGCTGGCGCTCTTTGGGATGGACGAGCCCGCCGCGGTGGAGCTCGGCGTCCAGCTGCTGCGCGTGCTGGGTGTGTCGGGGATGTTCGTGGCGGTGGCGCTCACGTACACGGGCGGACTGCAGGGCACGGGCGACACCCGCGGGCCCCTCTACATCTCCGTGGCCTCGCAGGTGGTGCTGCCGCTGGGGATCTGCTTCGTGATCCGTCGGACGGCGACGCTGGACCCCATCGACGTGTGGCTCGCCATCCTGGCCGGGCACGTGGCACGGTGCACCCTGAGCGTGCTGCGCTTCAAGCAGGGCCGCTGGCGCGCCATCTCGGTAGACATCGCCCCCGCGCCGTCGTCTTGACCCGGCGCCGCCCCGCTGATGTCACGCATAGGCGCAAAGACGCCAAGGAAAGACACGGAAACACTTTCTTTGCGTCTTCGCGCCTTCGCGTGAGGCCATTTTCCCTGCGATGCACACAGGGTCGTGAGACACGGTTACAGCGTGCGCTCGTCCACGTAGCACCATCCCCAGCGGTCCCCGGGCTCGGCGGAGCGCATGATGGGGTGCAGGGTGGACTGGAAGTGCGCCGACGCGTGGCGGTTGGGCGATGAATCGCAGCATCCCACGTGGCCGCACGTCATGCAGATGCGCAGGTGCACCCAGCGGTCGCCGGTGCGCAGGCATTCCTCGCAGCCCCGGGCGCTGGGATGCACCGGACGCACCCGGGCCACGTGCCCGCACCCGGTGACGGGCGCAAACGTTACCGTGCGCTCCGGGTCGAGCACGACGTCCGCTGGCTCGGTGAGCGCAGCGCCGGAGGTTCGCACCGCCACCTCCGGCGCGTCCATCTCGCCCACGGACACTCCCATGGCGCCAAGCACGCCGGAGGTGAGCCGGGCGATGGCCTCGGTCTCCTCGGCCACCACCACGTCCGCGCCGGAGTGCAGGAGGGATTCCGTGTCGGCCGCGTAGCGGGTGCGCACCAGGATCTGGAGGGTGGGGTTGAGCGATCGCGCCACCGTCGTGATGCGAAGAGCGGTGCCGGGGTCGTCGTCCGCGATCACCAGGGCGCGCGCACGCTCGGCGCCGGCCATCTGCAGGGTGCGGGCGCGGGTGGCGTCGCCGCGCAGCACGGGGAAGCCCGCCTCGTCCGCCTCGCTCGCCCCGCCAGGATTGAGCGTGGTGATGACGTACGGGACGCCGCCCCGGTGCAGCACGCGCACCAGCTCCCGCGCCGCCTCGCCGTAGCCGGCCACCAACACGTGCCCGTCCAGCGGCGGCAGGTGCGACGAGTCCTCGTCCTCCCCCATCCGCGCCTGCTCCATGGACCCGCGGTGCGCCTCCATCCGCCCCTCCAGCCGCGTCCCCAGCGAGGCGAGCGCCGGGGTGAGGATCATCAGCAGCACGGTGGTGGCGATGAAGGCCTGCGAGCCCGTCTCGCCCATCCCCGCCGGGGTGAGCCCCGCGGCCCGTCCGGCGCGCTCCAGCACGAACGAGAACTCCCCCACCTGGGCCAGCACCAGCCCGCTGGCCGCGGCTGCCGGCAGCCGGTAGCCCAACGCGCGCACCGCCGCCGTGGTGGTCGCGAACTTCACCGCCAGCACCCCCGCCGCCGCTCCCAGCACCAGCAGCGGGTGGCGCAGCAGGAACGCGGGGTCCGTCAGCATCCCCACCGACACGAAAAAGGTGGCGCTGAAGAGGATCTGCAGGGGGAGGATCTCGCCCAGGGCGTGCTCGCTGAAGCGGCTCTCGCTCACCAGCAGCCCCGCCAGGAAGGCGCCCAGCGACAGGCTCACCCCCGCCAGGCTGGTGAGGTACGCCGTGCCGAAGCACACCGCCACCACGGTGAGCAGAAAGATCTCCGGCGAGCAGGTGCGGGCCACCACGTCCAGCAGCGGCGGCATCACCCGGCGCGCCACCAGCAGCACCAGGGCGATGATGGCCGCCGCCCGCGCCAGCGCCCAGGCGATCTCCTGCGGCGGCCCGCCCTCCCCGCCCAGCGTGGGCACCAGCAGCACCATGGGGATGATGGCCAGGTCCTGGAAGATCAGCAGCCCCAGCGCCACCTGCCCGTGCTCGGCGCCCGCCTCGCCGCGGTCGCCCAGGAGCTTGAGGACGATGGCGGTGGAGGAGAGCGCCACCAGGAAGCCGGTGAACACCCCCACCCGCCAATCCGCCCCGAAGAGCGCCAGCACGCCCGCCGTAACCCCCGTGGCGAGCACCACCTGGAGTCCTCCCGCGCCGAAGATCAGGCGGCGGATGCGGGCAAGCTTCTCGAAAGAGAACTCGATCCCGATGGTGAAGAGGAGGAGGACGACGCCCACCTCCGCGGCGGCGTTGACGAGCTCCAGGTCGCGCACCAGCCCCAGCGCGTTGGGCCCGATCAGCACCCCCGCCAGCAGGAAGCCGACGATGGGGAGCAGCTTGACGCGGCTCCCCAGGTAGGCGATCAGCGCGCCCGCCAGCAGCAGCGTGGCGATCTGCGTAAAGAACTCCGGGGTGGCGCCCGCCAGTGCGAGCGCGCTCAGGGGAGCGGTGAAGTCCACGGGGTGCGTGTTCAGCGGTTCGGGGGACGCGGGCGCCGGCTCAGCGCCGCCGTCCGATGCTTACCAGGTGCGCGTACAGCTCGCGGTAGGCGGCGACGATGGCCTCCTTGCTGTGGCGCGTGCGGACGGTGTGCAGGCCGGCGTCGGCTAGGCGCCGCAGCTCCGGATGCCCGGACTCCAGGGCGCGCAGGATGCCGTCGCGCATCGCCTGCGCGTTGGAGGCCGCGACGAGGAGGCCCGTTTCGCCGTCTACCATCAGCTCTTCGGCGCCGCGGGTGCGGGTGGAGAGCACGGGTACGTTGCGGCCCCACGCCTCCAGGATCACGTTGCCCAGGTGCTCGATGCGCGAGGGGCAGATGAAGAGGTCCGCCGCCGCGTAGTACGGCGCTGGCTCGGGGAGCCATCCCGTCCAGCTCACGCGGTCCGCGATGCCGAGGCGCTGTGCCTGCGTCAGGAGGTCGTCGCGCAGCTCGCCCTCGCCGGCGACCACCAGGCGCAGCGGGCGGCCGCCGACCTCGCGCGGGAGGAGGGCGAAGGCGTCGAGGAGGTCCACGAAGCCCTTGCTCGGGCGGAAGCGGCCCAGGGCAAAGAGCATCACCGCGTCGTCGGGGATTCCGAGGCGCTCGCGGGCTTCGCGTGCCGGGCCGGCGTCGGTGGCGGGCTCCGGCGCTTCGGCGAAGTTGCTGATGTGGAAGACGCGATCGGCGGGGAAGCCCTGCTCCACCAGGTAATCGCGGATGCCGCGCGTGTTCCCCACCCATGCGTCGGCGTGGCGGTAGCTGCGCGGCCGGTAGTAGCCGCCCAACCGCGCCAGGTGGATCGTGTCGCTGCTTCGCGGCACCCGCGTAAGCCGTGTCGCGCGACCCAGGTACGTCTGCACGACCTCGGGGTGGTGGCGGGCGACGAGGCGGCGGATCGTCCACATCGTGCGCACGTCGAGCGAGTTCGCCATCCCGGTGAGCACGCGCGGCACCGCGGCGTCGATGGTCCCGTCGAGCAGACTCCCGCGGCGCAGCACGGCCATCGAGGGGTAGCCGCTCTCGTGCAGGGCGCTTACCAGGCGGGCGAAGAAGCGCTCCGCCCCTCCCAGGGCCGGGCTGGCGATGGCGTGGATGGATCGGGTCATCGAAGGTCGCGGTGCGTGGACGAGCCCGCCCGGGCGGCGGGGCACTCAAGATACCGCCGATCCCGCCCGGCGACCACGCACCCGGTCGTATGCACATTCCCAAACAGCGGGTCTCACGCGGAGACGCAGAGGCGCAGAGAGAGAGAAAAACAAGGGCTCACACAGAGACACAGAGGCACAGAGAGAACAGCAGAAAAGGGGTTCTCTGTGGCTTGCAGGTCTCTCTGTGCCCTCTGTGTGAGGCTTTTTCTCTGTTGTTCTCTCTGCGTCTCCGCGCCTCCGCGTGAGGCAAATAGGATATCTGTCAGCGCGCCGATGCCTGCGCGCGTTTGCGCAGGATGGGCTCGAGCGTCTTCCAGGCGGTCGCGGCGATGACTTCGTGACCGCGCGAGTTGGGGTGCACGCCGTCCTCGAGGTTGAGCTCGGACTCGCCGGCGACGCCCTCCAGGAGGAACGGGATCAGCGGGAGGCGGTTACGGCGGGCGACCTCCGGGTAGAGCGCGTCGAAGCGGCGCACGTACGACGGGCCGAGGTTCGGCGTCGCGAACATGCCGGCCAGGACGATGGCGGCGTCGGGACGGCGGGAACGGACCGTGTCGATGACGGCCTGGAGGTTGGCGGCCAGCGAGTCCACGTCCGAGCCGCGCAGCATGTCGTTGGCGCCCGTCTCCAGCACCAGCACGTCGAAGGGCTGCTCCAGGATCCAGCGGATGCGGCTCCGCGCGCCCGCCGAGGTCTCGCCGCTCTGGCCGGCGTTCACCACCTCGTAGGGGAGGCCCGCGGAGTCAATCTTCTCCTGGATGTGCGCGGGGAAGCCCTGCTCCGGGTCCAGCCCCTGCGCGGCCGTCAGCGAGGTCCCCAGGAAGAGGACCGTCTTCCGCGCGGAAGGGTCCTGCGCGGCTTCGGCGGCGGACGACGTGGCCGCCGCCGGTTTGCTTTCCGCTCCCGTGCACCCGAAGTTCAGCGCCACCAGCAGCACCGGCAGCGCACGGAAAAGGCGGAATCGAGGAATGCTCATCGTTCGTGATCTTGAAAAGAGCTATCGGAGCGGCGGGCAGCAGCTCGCCGTGCTCCGCAATGTGAATTTCCGCGTGGATGCGGGCGAAACGGTCGCCATCGTGGGCCACTCCGGGAGCGGAAAGACGACGCTCCTGGGCCTGCTGGCCGGGCTCGACAGCCCCTCCCGCGGCTCCGTGGAGCTGGAAGGGACCGACCTGGGCACCCTCTCCGAGGACGGCCGCGCGCGGCTGCGCAGGGAGCGGATCGGCTTCGTCTTCCAGGCGTTCCAGCTGATCCCCACTCTTACCGCGCGGGAGAACGTAGAGGTCCCCCTGGAGCTGCGCGGCACCCCGGACCCCGACCGCGCACAGGAGCTGCTGGCGCGCGTGGGGCTGGGCGACCGTGGTCACCACTACCCCGCCCAGCTCTCCGGCGGCGAGCAGCAGCGGGTGGCGATCGCGCGCGCCTTCATCCACGCTCCCACCGTGCTCTTTGCCGACGAGCCGACGGGGAACCTGGACCGCACCACCGGCACCCGCATCATCGACCTCCTCTTTGAGCTGAACCGCGAGCAGGGGACGACGCTGGTGCTCGTCACGCACGACCCGGACCTCGCCACGCGCGCGGGCCGCGTCATCCGCCTGGAAGACGGCGCCGTCGTCGGCGACGAGCGGAGCGCCGCGTGAGCCGCATCTCGCCGCTGGCCGTGCTGGCGTGGAGGGAGAGCCGCTTCGCCAGGCGGCGGCTCCTGCTCTTCCTCTCGTCCATCTCGCTGGGCGTGGCGGCGCTGGTTGCCACCCAGAGCTTTGCCGCGAACCTCGCCGCCGGGGTGCGCCAGGAGAGCCGCTCGCTGCTGGGAGCGGACGTGGCGTTCTCCAGCAATCGCGCTTTCGGGAAGCGCACGACGGCGCTCCTCGACTCGCTGCGCAGCGCCAGGACCCCCGTGGCGCAGGTGGTCTCCTTTGCGTCGGTCGCGCTGCTGGAGAGGACGGGCGGGGCGCGGCTGTCGCAAGTGCGCGCGGTGGAGGCCGGGTATCCGTTCTACGGGCAGATCGTCACCGAGCCGGCGGACGCGTGGGCGCGGCTCGCGCGCGGCCGCGAGGTCGTGGCGGACCCGGCGCTCCTCTCCTCGCTCGACGCACGCATCGGCGACTCGATCTCGCTGGGCGAGACGCGCTTCCGGCTGGCGGGGATCATCCGCAAGATCCCGGGCGACGTGGGGATCTCCTCCGCTTTCGCCCCACGCGTGTACATCCCCGCGCGCTACGTGGCCGAGACGAAGCTCCTCCGCTTCGGAAGCCGCGCGGAGTACGACGCCTACGTGCGCCTCCCCGCCGCCGGCGCGGCAGAGCGGCTGGTGGCGGGGCACCGCTCGGCGCTGCGCACGGAGCGGGTGCGTGCGCGGACCGCGCAGGAGCAGCAGCGCTCGCTGGACGAGGCTCTGGGGCGGCTGGGGAACTTCCTGGGTCTCGTCGGCACTTTTGCGCTCCTGCTGGGCGGCATCGGCGTGGCGAGCTCGATGGGCGCTTACATGGCCCAGAAGCGCGAGACGGTCGCCACGCTGCGCTGCCTGGGCGCGACGGCGCGGCAGGTGATCGCCATCTACCTGCTGCAGGCTGCGGCGATGGGGATGGCGGGAGCTTCGATCGGCGCCGCCGTCGGGCTCGCGGTGCAGTGGGTCCTGCCGAAGCTCCTCGCCGGCCTCCTCCCGGTCACCGTGCAGACGGCGGTCGATCCGGCGGCGCTCGCGACGGGCGTTGGGATCGGCGTGTGGGTCGCATCGGTGTTCGCGCTCCTCCCGCTGCTCGCCACGCGCCGCATCTCGCCGCTCCAGGCGATCCGCCGGCGGGTGGAGGAGGAGGACGATGCTCCGCGCCGCCGCGATCCGTGGACGTGGGCCGCGTGGATCCTGCTGGCGGCGAGCGTCGTCGCGCTGGTGATGCTGCAGGCGGGCGACGTCCGCGTGGGCGGCGGGTTCGCCGGGGGAATCGCGGGCGCGCTGGCCGCGCTGTGGGCCACCGCCTGGCTCGCCACCCGCGCCACGCGGACGGCGCGCGTCGCGGGCCTGCGCTACCCGGTTCGCCAGGGGATCGCGAACCTGTACCGCCCCGGCAACCAGACGCGCGTGGTGGTGCTGGCGCTCGGCTTCGGTGTCTTCCTCCTCGCCACGCTCTACCTCACGCAGCACAACCTCCTGCGCCCGCTGCGGGTGGATGCGGGGTCGCGCGGCAACCTTCTCCTCTTCGACGTGCAGGCGGAGCAGCAGGCCGGCGTGCGCCAGATCCTCGACGCCGGCGGCACGCGCGTCGTGCAGCAGGCGCCCATCGTTCCCATGCGGCTGTACTCGATCAATGGGACGACGGTGGCCCAGCTCGCCCCCGGAGCGCCCGGCGAGTCCGAGGAGGACCGGCCGCCGCCCGCGGAAGGGGAGCGGGAGGATGGGCGGCCGGAGGGCTGGGCGCTGCGGCGGGAGTACCGCTCCACGTATCGCGACCGGCTGATGGCATCCGAGAAGGTGATCGAGGGGAAGTTCTGGGCGCCGGGCGGGGGCGGCGTGCCCGGCGGGATCGCGGAGGTGTCCATCGACAAGACCATCGTCGAGGACCTGGCGATCGAGCTCGGCGACACGCTCGTGTGGGACGTGCAGGGGGTGCGCATCCCCACGCGCATCACCTCCATCCGCGACGTGGACTGGCAGCGGCTGGAGCCCAACTTCTTTGCCGTCTTCCCCACGCGCGTCCTGCGCGCCGCCCCGCAGACGTGGGTCCTCCTCGCACGCGCCCCTGACGAGGCCGCCCGCTCCCGCGCGCAGCGCGACGTCGTGCGCCGCTACTCCAACGTCGCCGTGCTCGACCTCACGGAGGTGCAGGCGGCGCTGGACGACGTGCTGGGGCGCGTGGCGGCGGTAATCCAGTTCCTGGCGGGGTTCAGCGTCGCGACCGGGTTCATCGTGCTGCTGGGCGCCGTGCTCACCAGCCGGCTCCAGCGCATCCGCGAGAGCGTGCTGCTCCGCACCCTCGGCGCCACCCGCCGCCAGATCGCCACGATCCTGTTCTCCGAGTACGCCGTGCTCGGCGCGCTCGCGAGCCTGGTGGGGATCGCGCTGGCGGTGGGCGGCGGCTGGGCGCTCGCGCGGCTGCTGTTCGAGGTGGAGTACTCCGTCCCCGTCCTCTCGCTCTTCGTCATCGCCGCGGCCGTCACGGCTCTGGCGGCGGGAGTGGGCGTGTGGGCGAGCCGCGAGGTGTTCCGCCACACGCCGCTGGAGGCGCTGCGGGAGGAGTAGATGAGCGGGCGGGCCCCCTCCCCCGCTCGTCACCTCGCGGCCCCTCCCCCCAAACAACCTGGGGGAGGGGCGGTGGCGTGCGGTGGTGCGCGGTGCGCAGGTCGGCGCGCGGGCGGGCACGGGCAGCCACGTGGGGCAGCCCCTACGAGGTGGGGGCGCGTGGTGCGGGCGTTGGTGCGGTGGCGAGGGTGGGCAGACACGCAGGTCTGCCCCTACGGATCGTCGGTGTGATTCAGAAGGTCCGACGCGGTTGCAGGCGCGAGCATCCGTGCGACAACAATGGTTCCGCCCCCTCTCTCGATGACGGCGAGGGC
>DASWNZ010000023.1:0-20559 GCA_036398975.1 Longimicrobium sp. | reverse complement strand
GAGCGACGCCGCCAGCGCGGCGGCATCCAGCCCGCGGCCGTCGGCCCACACCACACCGGCCCCCACCGCCACGCGCGGGGCGGCCTCCATCAGCGAAGCCCCCACTTCAGCGAGCGGCGCCCCGGCGGTCTCCCAGGCCGGGCTCCAGAGACAGACGAACGTCACGCGCAGCCACGGGCAGCTCCACCTCCGCGTCCCGGCTCCAGCCGAGCGCGGTCGCGCGCAAGCGCACTCCCACCGCATCCACCTCCACCGCCTCCCCCAGCGCGTCGCGCCGCCAGCGCACGCCGCCGGGGGGGACCCACGACGACACCTTGACCGCCGCCATCCACCCGTCGCCCGACCCTGCTTCGACGAAGGCGGCGCCGCCCTCGCGCGCCACGTGCACCAGCCGCACGCGGTCGGTGCCGGCGGTGGCGGCGCCGGCCAGCACCACCACCCCGAAGCCCCCGCAGCGCAGGAGCTCCTCGGCGCAGAGAAGGGCGTCGGCGGGCTTCTCCGTCCTCACCAGCGAGATCCCGCCCCACTCCGCCTCGCCGGAGGTGGTGCGCGCGGCGTCGACCCACGCGGCGCGCTCCCCCCGCTCCAGCGCGGCGGCGCACACCCCGCGCAGCACGGCCGTGGCGCCCGGCCCGTTCCACACGGAGAGCCTTCCGCGCGGGAGGCCGCCTCCGGGGAGCGCCGCGTCCAGCGCCGTCCACCCCGTCGCCACCGCCCGGGCAGTGCGGAACGCCACCGGCATGGCGCCGGGAAAGCGTTCCTCCAGTGTGCGCCGCAGCGCGGCGACCTGTGCCGACATGGCTCATCCGGGAGCGAGGGTGGACCGTCCGGACGCGACCGGGTATTGCAAGACTAAAACCGAAGAAAAGCCGCATCAAGGCTCAGCGCGCAATGGGCACAGAGTGAACACATCTACGGCCAGTGCAATCACTTGCGCTGCAACGCGCTGGCTCAATGCGTCCGCTGTTGAGCGGCAATGTGGACGCTTGCGCGAATATTTTCGCCGTGGACAAAAAGCGCCTCACGCGGAGACGCGGAGGCGCGGGGAACTGCAACAGCGGGCTCACACAGAGGCACAGAGGAACAGAGAGAAAAGCACGATAGGTTTCCTCCGTGGCTTGCAGTTCCCTCTGAGGCCTCTGGGATGCGATACTTAGAGCGTGCGTTTCTGAGTGTGCGTGGGAAACCGACAGGAGGGTGCGATGGAGGAGAAGCGCAACATAGGAGAGATGCTAATCGGTGCGTTGGAAGAGGCGATCGAGCACAGCAAGGGCCGCCTCGCCGCGCGGGTGGACCGGGTAGAGATCAAGAGGCCTGCCTCGGAGTTCCGCGGCATGCTTCAGGATATGAACACGGACTTCGAGCGAGAGGACGACTGATTCGGGCGCTGTTCGCTAGCCGCTGCGCAGCACCCGCTCGAGCAGCTCCGCCGCGCCCCCCAGCGTTTCCAGCTCCTCCGCATCCAGCACGCCCAGCCGCGCGGCGAGGGAGGCCACGCGGCGCGCCCGGCCCTCGCGCAGCACTCGCTCGCCCTCGGGAGTGGGGTAGACCCAGGTGATGCGGCGGTCCAGGGGGTCGAGCTCGCGGGTGGCGAGGCCGGCCTCCTCCAGCTTGCGGACGGTGCGGGTCATGGAGGGCGGCTGAACCTGTTCGGCCGCCGCCAGCTCCCCCAGCGTCTTCGCGCCGCCGAACACGAGCACCGACAGGGCGGAGAGGAGCGGCGCCGACACTCCGAGGACGTCGTCCTCCCGGCGGAGCTGGCGCAGGAGGCGGATGCTGGCCGAGTGCAGCCGGTCGGCGACGTGCTCGGTGGTGGGGAGTCGATTCATCATCCTTGCCAATTTAGTTAGCTAGGCTAAATATTCAAGGAAGACGATCCCGAAGCATCCACTTCCAATGCGAGGTCCCCCCATGAGCACCGCCGCACCGCTGGGAATCACCGGAGTGGGCCAGGTAGCCATCAACGTGCGCGACGTGCAGCGGGCGGTGGAGTTCTACCGCGACGTGCTCGGGCTGCGCTTCCTCTTCCAGATCCCCAACAGCGCATTCTTCGACTGCGGCGGACTGCGCCTCATGCTGGGCACGGCCGAGAAGCCGGAATTCGACCACCCCGCGTCGATCCTCTACTACAAGGTCGACGACATCCATGCCGCCTACGCATCGCTCCAGGCCGCCGGCGCGGACACCGTGGATGCGCCGCACCTGATCGCGCGCATGCCGGACCACGAGCTGTGGATGTTCTTCGTCCGCGACCCTGAGGGCAACCACCTTGGGATCATGAGCGAAGTGCGGTAGCGTCCGCGCCAACCAAACGCGGTCCTGGTGCATCGAAGCTATCGAGAGGTGCTTCCTTCCCAACGCTTCGACTCACCGGTACCCAAGATGCGCTCGCTCGTCCTGCTGCTGTTTGCCGCCGTGGCGGGCTGTGCCCCGCGCCCGCTCGAAACCATCGCCGCCGATGCGGGCGCGCCAGTCATCCCAACGGCTCGGCGCGACGACCGCGCGACGGAGAACCAGGCGGTATTCGTACGATCCGTTCGCATCGTGCAGCCCGCCCCGGTGCCCTCGACGCGCCCGCACCGCGTCGAAGGCCGCGGCAACTAGACCGGCCCCCGCGCCCCCACCCCCCGCTCCAATCTCGCGGACCCCCAGACCGCTTCAGCGGTCTTCGCGTCGTTCCAGCCGGGGGCTTCAGCCCCCGGCGACGCCCCCGGCCGCGCAGTAACAAACCCCCGCCCTCGCCATCCCCCCCGCCCACCCCTACTTTCACCGGGCACCCCATCTCGGAGCCGCCCGTGAAGCTCGAGCCCGTCACCCTCGACGGCACGCACGTCCGCCTGGTGCCGCTCACCCGCGAGCACCTCCCCGCCCTCTGGGAGGTCGCGCGCGACGAGGAGCTGTGGCGCTGGACGTGGAACGCCGTGCGCACCGAGGGCGACCTGGAGCGCTACGTAGACGCCGCCCTCCGCATGCACGACGCGGGCACCGCGCTCCCCTTCGCCACCACCGAGGCGGCCAGCGGCCAAGTGATCGGGAGCACGCGCTTCGCCAGCATCGAGCCGCCGCACCCGCGCGTGGAGATCGGGTGGACGTGGATCGGGCGGCCGTGGCAGCGCACCGCCGCGAACACCGAAGCCAAGCTCCTCATGCTCCGCCACGCCTTCGAGACGCTCGGCTGCCTGCGCGTGGAGCTCAAGACGGATGCGCTGAACGAGCGCTCCCGAAACGCCATGCTCCGCATCGGCGCGCGCGAAGAAGGGATTTTTCGGAAGCACGGCGTCACCGAGAGCGGCCGCGTGCGCGACACCGCGTGGTACAGCATCGTGGACGACGAATGGCCCGCCGTCCAGGCGCGCCTCCTTGGCATGCTCGCCCGCCCCTACCCGGCCCCATGACCCCGCAACGAATCGCCATCGCCGCCGCGGCGCTCGCGCTCGGCGCCTGCGCACCCGCACGCCCCGCGCTCGCCCCGGCTCCCGTCCGCGCGCCGATCGCCGCCGCGCTCGACTCCATCTTCGGCGACACGCTCTTCGCCCGCGCCGAGTGGGGGGTGATGTTCCGCTCGCTGGAAACGGGCGAGACGCTCTACCGCCGCAACGCGGAGAAGCTCTTCGTCCCCGCCTCCAATCAAAAGATCGTGACCGGAGCATTCGCGCTGGAGACGCTGGGGCCGGACTTCCGCTACCGCACGCCGGTGGAGGCGGAGGGCCCGGTGCGCGATGGAGTGCTGGCCGGGAACCTGGTGGTGCGGGGGAGCGGCGATCCCACGATCTCCGCGCGCTTCGGCGGGGCGCGCCCCCTCTTCCGCGCCTGGGCGGACTCGCTGCGGGCTCGCGGCATCACGCGCATCGCGGGCGCGGTGGTGGGTAACGACGACGTCTTCGACGACGTGCCGCTGGGCCGCGGCTGGGCGTGGGACGACCTGGATGCATCGTACTCCGCCGAGGTCGGCGGGCTGCAGCTCAACGAGGGGTACGTCACCGTGCGCGTGGGTCCCGGCCCGAGCCCCGGCGCTCCCGCCGTCGTCACCCTCGATCCCGCCACGGCGTACCTCCCCGTCACCGTCAACGCGACGACCGGCGCACCCGGCTCCGCCCGCGGCGTGGAAGCGACGCGCGCCCCGCTCGGGCCCGGCATCATCGTAACCGGCACCGCCCCGCCCGACTCCGCGCCGGAGGAAATCGAAGTGGCGGTGCGCGACAACACCCTATTCTTCGCCCACGTGCTGCGCGAGGCGCTGATCGAGGCCGGGATCCGCGTGGACGGCCCCGCGCTGGACGACGACGCGCGCCCGGACACCGCGCGCCGCCCCGCAGCGCCCCTCTTCGTCCACACTTCCCCGCCGATGCCGGAGGTGCTGGCCGCCTTCCTGAAGCCGAGCCAGAACCAGTACGGCGAGATCCTGCTGAAGACGATGGGCCGCCGCATCCGCAACGCCGGCACCGCGCAGGCGGGCCTCGCGGTGGAGGACTCACTGGCGCGCGCCTGGCAGCTCCCTCGCGGCGGCTTCCGCCCGGCGGACGGCAGCGGCCTGTCGCGCTATAACCTGGTCGCCCCCGAGCACCTCGTGGCGCTCCTGGAGCGGATGACGCGCAGCCCGAACTACGCCGTCTTCCACGCCGCCATGCCCGTCGCCGGGGTAGACGGCACCCTGCGCAACCGGATGAAGGGGACGCCGCTCGCGGGCAACGTGCACGCCAAGACGGGCACCCTCTCCGGCGTGCGCTCCCTGAGCGGCTACTTCACCACCGCGGCGGGCGAGCGCATGGTCTTCTCCATCCTCGTCAACAACCACACCCTCTCCGCCGCCGCCGCCGACCGCCTCTCCGAAGCGGCGCTGCTGCGCGTGTACAACCACCCGCGGACGGGCGCGGGACGGCTGTGAGCGTGATCGGCCCTCTATCACCCGCATCATCCTTGCGGTGGCGTGAGTTGCCGCATCTACCAAGGAGGTTGCCTTGTCAACCGTGGTGCTGCGTTCCGGCCCGTATCGGTTCTACTTCTACAGCGATGAGCCAAACGAGCCGCCGCATGTCCACGTAGATCGCGACGAGTGCTCGGCCAAGTTCTGGCTGGAGCCTGTGGGACTGGCGCACAACCTTGGATTCAGTCCGCGGGAGCTCCGCCGTATCGAACAGATCGTAGCGGAAAACTGGAAACAGCTCAGGGAGGCGTGGCGTGGCTACTTCGGGACCTTAGGCGGGAGAGCGCGTCAAGGACGTGCGGGTCAGCGACGATCTGCTCAGCGTGGACCTGGTCGATGGCCGCACGATATCCGTGCCGCTCGCCTGGTACCCGCGGCTGCTGCATGCCAGCGGGGAGCAGCGCGGCAAGTGGCAGATCGCGGGCGGCGGCTTCGGCATACACTGGCCCGATCTCGACGAGGATCTATCGACGGAAGGTTTGCTGCGCGGAGCTCCTGCGCCGCACGCTTTCGCGCCATCGGCTGCCGCGTAGGGGGCCGACGGGATCCTCTGGTAACTGTCTAGAACCGGACGATGCTCGGCGCACGTCGTTGTCCCCCGAGCCGCTGGCACGCCAACACAGTGTTCGACAGCCTTCTTCCACAAGATGAGGGAATCCACCCAGTCCCCTGCTCCGTCCCGCTCGAGCTTTCGCGAGCCCGAGATGATCGTCGCGACCTCGGCGGTGGTCATCGGCGTATGTGCCTTGCTGGTTTCGCTCATGCAGGTGCGCATGATGCACGAGCAGCAGCACGCATCCGTATGGCCTCGCCTGACGATCCTGCCGAGCTATAGCGATCGGGGGCTGAGCGTGGAGATCTCGAACCCGTGGCTGGGGCCGGCGATCGTCCGCTCCGTGGAGGTGGCGGTGGGCGGAAAAACGCACCGCACCTGGGGGGAGGTATTGAGCAGCCTGGCTCCGGATGCAAAGAACTACGGCTTCACCGTCTCCACCATCAATCACCGCATCCTCCCGCCCGACGAGACAATCGTGGCGGTCACGGTCCCAGACAGAGTGGTGGGCGAGCAAGCCATCCGCCGCTGGGACCAGCTCAAAATGAAGATATGCTATTGCTCCATTTACGAGCGGTGCTGGCTGGCTGCCTCCAACCAGCCCGACGCGCGGGAGGTGGACGCGTGCCCCGTTCGTGAAACGAGTGCATTCCGGCAATGAAGTGAGTGCACCTTGAACCTGAACGGTATGCACGGGACGATCTCCGTCACGGACTTCGACTGGTATCGATTTCTTCTGGATCGGGCACCGGCAGAGGTGAACTTCTGGCAACCGTCGGATCGACGCGTATTCCGCGCGCCGGAGTTCTCTCCGTACCTGTTCAAGCTAAAGGCGCCGCACAACGCGATCTGCGGGTTCGGCTACTTCGCGCGCTGGTCGAGCCTTCCCGATTGGCTGGCATGGGACTGCTTCGGCGAGGGGAACGGTTGCCGAAGCCTCGCCGAGATGCGGCAGCGGATCGGTGAGATCCGCAGGCGCATCCACTACGTCGAAAATGGAACCCTGAGCAACATCGGGTGCACCCTGCTCGTACAACCCACCTTTTTCGCACCCGACGATTGGATTCCGCAGCCGGCGGACTGGCCTGCTCGCACCGTATCAGGCAAGGGATACGATCTGTCTGTCGGTGAGGGGAGGCGCGTGTGGGATGCTTGTCAGGAGCGGGCGGCGAGCCTGCGCGCACCGGTGCTCACCGGGCTGGTGGCTGAGCCTCGTGCTCGATACGGTGCTCCCCGGCCGATAGCCCCGCGGCTCGGACAGGGCACTTTCCGGGTGGCGGTCACGGAAGCGTACGGCAGATCGTGTGCGGCTACGGGTGAGCACTCACTGCCCGCCCTGGATGCGGCGCACATTCGCTCGTACTCCGACGAGGGTCCGCACGACGTTCGGAACGGTGTGCTCCTCCGTGCGGATCTGCACCGACTTTTCGATCAAGGCTACGTCACCATCACGCCTGATCAACGGTTCGAAGTGAGTCAGCGATTGAGGGAGGATTACAGCAACGGGCGGAGTTACTATCCGCTGCACGGCGCGAAGCTCCGTGTGCCAGCGGGTATCGCGGAACAACCTGCACCAGAGTATATCCACTGGCACAACGAGCACGTGTAACTCGGCTGACAATGCGCAGTTGCACCATCAACGTCTGGAATGACGCGAGATGCCCGCCGGTGTGAGTGTGATCGCATCCCCCGGTGCGGGGTATCTAAAAGCAGAACGTCTCTCTAACTGCGGAGGCAGATCGTGCATACGCACGCAATCGACGTGGAGCACGCGCAGGATCAACTCCCGTCTCTGGTCGAGCAGGCGGCGCAGGATGGCGAGGTAATCCTCACTCGCCAGGGGGAACCCGTGGCAAAGATCATCCCAATCTCGCGCGTGAGGAAGCCGCGGCAGTTTGGCAGTGCGCGCGGGCTGATCCGCATGGCCGAGGATTTCGACGCGCCACTCGATGACTTCAAAGATTACATGTAGGCTCCGGTATGCGAGCTCTTCTTGATACGCATGCGCTGCTCTGGTATCTCGCGGGTGAGCGGGATCTGAGCGCGCGTGCCCGTGACCTCATTGATGATCCTGGTAACACGATGGTCGTGAGTGTCGCGAGCTTGTGGGAGATCGCGATCAAGTACGGACTTGGTAAGCTTGATTTAGGCCTGCCATTCGAGGATCTGGTCCGAGACGAACTCAGCAGGACTGCTTTCGAGATTCTGGCAATCGAGGTCAATCACCTCATTACGCTCTCGGAGCTCCCACTCCATCATCGCGATCCTTTCGATCGCCTCCTCATCGCGCAGGCGATTTCGGAGGATCTCCCTGTTGTCGGAACGGATTCCGCCTTCGAAAGGTATCCCGTCGGCCGGATCTGGTGAGCGACGCCAGGTGACACTTATCGACGACCCCCACAGACACAGGGGCTCGTGCACCAGGCGCACGAGCCCCCGTTTGTCTGGATTACGCTGAAAACCCGCTCCGCCTTGTGCCCAGTCAATCCGCCGCCGGCGCGAGCTCCACGCGGTTGCGGCCGGCGGCTTTGGCGCGGTAGAGGGAGTCGTCGGCGCGGCGGAAGGTGGCGTGGAAGTCGGGGTCGGTGTGGGTCCAGGCGGCGATGCCCACGCTGACCGTGACCACCAGCGCGGGGTCGATGTCCGCGAAGGAGGTGCGCTCCACGGCGGCGCGGAGGCGCTCCGCCACCGGGTGCGCGGCCGATGCGGGGGCATCCGGGAGGACCGCGACGAACTCCTCGCCGCCCGTGCGGCCCAGGTGGTCGCCCTCGCGCAGGGCGCGGCGCGCGGCGTCGGCGATGCGGCGAAGGACGGTGTCGCCGGCGTCGTGGCCGAAGCGGTCGTTGATGCTCTTGAAGTGGTCCACGTCCAGCGCCAGCACCGAGAACGCGGTGCCGCGCGAGCGGGCGGTGCGCGCGGCGGCGTCGGCCAGCAGGTGGAGATGGCGGCGGTTGGGGAGGCGGGTCAGCTCGTCGGTGAGGGCCATGGCGCGCAGGCGGCGGGCGCTGGCCACCTGGCGCACGGCCAGCAGCACCAGCGCGCCGATCACGAAGGCGCTCAGCACGAGCACCGCCACCTGCAGCCGCCGCACCCGCCCCGCCGCGGCCATCGCCTGGCGGCGCAGCGCGTTCTCGCGGAGGAGGGCGCGGTTCTCGGCTTCCTTCTTGTCCGCGTCGAAGCGCACGCGCAGGCGCGTGCTCTGCTCCTGGTTGGCGCCCGCCTCCAGGGCGCGCTGAAGCGCCATCTGCTCGCCTCGCGCCTGGAATGCCTCGCGCCAGGCGCCGCGGACGGCGTAGGCCAGGGCGCGCTCCTCGTGCACCTTTTCCAGGAAGCGGCGGTTGTCCGTCGCCTGGAAGTGGGCGCGCGCCCGCTCCAGCTCGTCCAGCGCCTCGGGGGTGCGGCCGAGCATGCGCAGCGCCACCCCGCGCGACAAGCGGGTCTGGGCGGCGAGCTCCACGTCGGCGGCGCGCTCGGCGTAGGCGCGAACGTGCTCGAGCTCCGCGAGCGCATCGGCGGGGCGGCCCAGCTTGTAGAGCACCACGCCCACCGCCCGCCGATCCACCGCCACCTCGGCCGAGTCGCCGCGGCGGATGTCCATCTCCAGGCCGCGGCGGTACTGGGCCAGCGCCTCGCCCAGCCGGCCCATGCGCTCCAGCGTGCTCCCCACGTTGAAGTGCGCCGTCGCGATCCCCCGCCGCGAGCCGCCGCGCTGGTTGGAGGCGAGGACCTGGCGGTAGTACTCGAGCGCGCGGTCGTACTGCGCCACCCGGCTGTCCGCGTAAAGGTTGGCGATGGAGTTGAGGGCGCTGCGCCGCTGCGGCTCGTCGCCGAGCGACGCAAAGGTGCGATATGCTTCGTCCAGGTCGGCGAGCGCGGGGGTGAAGTCGCCGCGGTAATAGCGGAGCTGGCCGCGCAGCAGCAGGGCTTCGGCGGCAAGGTCGCGCGCCCCCAGGCGGCGCCCCTCCGCCACGCCGAAGTCGTAGTCCGCCATCGCCTCCAGCGGCTTGCCGGCATCCTCCAGCCCGTAGCCGCGGCAGGCGCGCAGCTTCGCGAACGCGAGGGCGTCGCGATGGCGCTCGGCCTCGGCCATTCCCGCTGCGGCGTGGGCGAGTACGGAGTCGGGGGCGGCGGAGGCGGCGGTCCAGCAGCGCAGCGCGAGCGCGGTCATGCGCTCGGGCCCGGGGCGCAGGTCCGGGAGGCCGCGCCGCACCAGCGCGTACGCGGAGTCAGGGTCGGCGTCCTCCAGGCGCTGCGCATCCGCCAGCCACCCCGGCGCGGCGGGTGCCTGTGCGGAAAGGGTGAGCGCCGCGGCCAGCAGGGCCGCGGGGATGGCGAGGGAAAGGTGTCGCATGGGAAGGATCCGGGGAGGCTGGTGCCGCGAAGAATCATAGTCGCATCACCGCCGTTCTCCAATGACGATCTTTCGCCCCGAAAGCGCTGTAATGGCACCGGGTTTGCTGCGGTTCGGCGCACCTGAGCAACGCTCTGAACAGCTTCGTGACCGCCCCGCCCGAACCGGGCGTGGCGGCGATCCGCAACCCCTTCAACCGAGGCGTGGCAATGCATCGACTCACAAGAAGCGCCGCCGGCCTGCTCGCCGTGATGGCGGCCGGCAGCGCGCTGGCCCAGCCGTCCGCCGCGCAGGTGCGGCAGACCACCGGCCCGGTGCGCATCTCGTACGAGCAGTACAAGCTGCCAAACGGGCTGAACGTCATCCTGTCGCGCGATCCATCCGCGCCCGTGGTGGCGGTGAACGTGTGGTACCACGTCGGCTCCGCCAACGAGGCCGCGGGGCGCACCGGCTTCGCCCACCTCTTCGAGCACATGATGTTCCAGGGCTCGGCGAACATCGGCGACGACGCGCACTTCAAGATGGTGCAGGAGGCGGGCGGCACACTCAACGGCTCCACCAACCCGGACCGCACCAACTACTACGAAGCGGTCCCATCCAACTTCCTGGAGCGCGCGCTCTGGCTGGAGGCAGACCGGATGGGCTTCCTGCTCCCCGCCATGACGCAGCAGAAGCTGGACAACCAGCGCAGCGTGGTGCAGAACGAGCGGCGGCAGAGCTACGAGAACCAGCCGTACGGCCTGGCGCCCGAGACGATCGCCGCGGCGCTGTACCCGGAGGGGCACCCGTACTCGTGGACGACCATCGGCAGCCTCAAGGACCTGAACGCGGCCGCGATGGAGGACGTGCAGGGCTTCTTCCGCAGCTACTACACCCCGAACAACGCGTCGCTGGCCGTGGTGGGCGACTTCAACCCGGCGCAGGCGAAGCAGTGGATCGCCAGGTACTTCGGCGACCTCCCCTCCGGCCCGGCGGTCACCCGGCCGCGCCCCACGCTCCCGGCGCTCACGGCGGAGAAGCGGCTGACGCTGCCTGACCGCGTGCAGATTCCGCGGCTGTACATGGCGTGGCACTCCCCCGCGCGCTACGCCCCCGGCGACGCGGAGATGTCGATGCTGGGCTTCGTGCTGGCGGGCGGCAGGAACTCGCGCCTCTACAAGCGCCTGGTGTACCAGGACCAGATCGCCACGGCGGTCTTCGGCGGACAGGGCGCGCGCTCGCTGAACGGGCAGTTCCAGCTCACGGTGCAGCCCAAGCCGGGCGTCGACCTGGCCCGCATCGAGCGCGCGGTGGACGAGGAGATCGCCCGCATCAAGGCGGAGCCGCCCACCGCCCGCGAGCTGGAGCGGGCGCGCACGGCGTTGGAGAGCGGCCTGATCCAGCAGTACGAGTCGGTGCTCAACCGGGCCGATGCGCTGAACCAGTGCTACACCTTCGCCGGCAATCCGGGGTGCGTGGACGACCTGATGCGGCGCATCGGCGCCGTCACGCCCCAGGGGGTGCAGACGGCGGCCCGGCAGCACCTCGGCCCGGGCCGCGTGGTGCTGAGCGTGGTTCCCCAGGCGCAGACTCCAACCCCGGCGTCGGAGGCGACCCGATGATGATGACGAAGAGGATTGCTGTCGCGGCACTGCTCGCGCTCGCTCCGGCGGCCGGCGCCCAGACGCTCGACCGGAAGGTGGTGCCGCCCGCCGGGCCCGCGCCCGAGGTCGTGTTTCCCGCCGTGCAGCAGCGCACGCTGAGCAACGGCCTGCGCGTGTATGTGGTGGAGCGCCGCAACGTCCCTCTGGTGACGATGCGGCTGGTGGTGGACGCGGGCTCCGCCGCCGACCCGGCCGGGCGCGGCGGCCTGGCCGCCCTCACCGCCGAGATGCTGGACGAGGGGACGACGACGCGCTCGTCGCTGCAGCTGGCAGACGAGCTGGAGCTGCTCGGCGCGGACATCTCCACCGGCGGCGGCTACGACGTGGCCACCGTGCAGCTCAACACCCTCTCGCGCAACGTGCGCCCCGCGCTGGGGATCCTGGCGGACGTGGTGGCGCGCCCCGCCTTCGCGACTGCCGAGCTGGAGCGGGTGCGTACGCAGCGGCTCACGGCGCTCATGCAGCAGCAGGACCAGCCGGTGGCGCTGGCCAACCGCGAGTTCGCCATGCGCGTCTTCGGCGGCGAGCACCCGTACGGGCGGCCGGTGGAGGGGACGCCGGCCACGCTGCGGCAGTTCTCGCCGCAGGACCTGCGCGGCTTCCACCAGCAGTACTACCGCCCCGCCAACGCGCGCCTCATCGTGGTGGGCGACGTGCGCACGGCGGAGCTGATCCCGCAGCTCAACACCGCCTTCGCGGGGTGGACGGGCGGCACGGCGCAGCAGGTGCGCTACCCCGCGGCTCCGCAGCCGCAGGCGGCCACGCGCGTCTACCTGATCGACAAGCCCGGCGCCGCGCAGAGCGAGGTGCGCATCGGGCACGTGGGCGTCGCGCGCAACCACCCGGACCACTTCCCGCTCCTGGTGCTGAACGCGGTGCTGGGCGGGCAGTTCACCAGCCGCATCAACCTCAACCTGCGCGAGAACAAGGGCTACACCTACGGCGCGCGAAGCGGATGGACGCAGCGGCGCGAGCCCGGCGCCTTCACCGCGCAGGCGGGCGTGCAGACGCCGGTGACCAAGGAGTCGCTGGTGGAGTTCATGCGCGAGCTGGAGGAGATCCGCGGGCCGCGCCCGGTGACGAACGAGGAGCTGGAGTTCGCCAAGGCGTCGCTGGTGCGCTCGGAGCCGCTGCGCTCCGAGACCAACGCGCAGATCGCGGCGCGGCTGGAGGAGCTGGTGCTGTACGGGCTACCGCTGGACTACTACTCGTCGTACAACCAGCGCATCCAGGCCGTGACCCGCGAGGACGTGCAGCGGGTGGCGCAACGGTACCTGACGCCGGACAAGTTCGCCGTCGTCATCGTGGGCGACCGGTCCAAGGTGGAGACCGGCCTGCGCGAGCTTCCGTACCCCGTGGAGATCGTCCAGGCCAACAACGAGCGCTGATGTTCTAACAGCGGGGCTCACACAGAGACACAGAGGCACGGAGAGGAGCAGCTCTCCGTGCCTCCGTGTCTCTGGCGGCGAGCGGCCCTGCCGCCCCTGAACGAAACCGTTGCGCTACCGCCGCGCCAATACGAGCTTGCCCTCTCCATCCGAAGTCTCCTCGCACATCATCCTCGAATGAAGCTCCGCATCCTCGCAGCAGCCTGCGCGCTCTGGGGCGTGTTTGGCCCGCAGGTGCGTCCGGCGGCCGCACAGCAGCCGGGCCAGACGCTGCGCGCCTTTCGGTCAGACCAGGAGTTCGCCGAGTACTACCGCCGCATGGCGCGCGAGTACCGGCGGCGCATCGAGAGGCACCCGCCTCCTCCTCCGGCACCGCCTCCTCCTCCTCCCGTAGCGGTCCCGATGCCCGAGCCTGTCCCCGGGGCACCGGCACCGGCACCTGCCGGGGCCCCGCCAGTGGCGGGCGAGTCGATCACCAACGTGCAGCACGCCGGGGTGGACGAGGGTGGCATCGTGAAGACGCACGGCGACCACCTGGTGATCCTCCGCCGGGGTCGCATCTTCACGGTGCGCTTCGGCGGCGACGCGCTGCAGCCCGTGGCGGCCGTGGACGCGTTCGGGCCGGGAATCGATCCGCAGAGCTCGTGGTACGACGAGCTCCTGGTGTCCGACACCCTGGTGGCGGTCATCGGCTACAGCTACCGGCGCGGCGGCACCGAGGTGGGGCTCTTTCGTATCGACGCGGCGGGCGGCCTGGCGCATCGCGGCACCTACCAGCTCCGCTCGTTCGACTACTACTCGCCCAGCAACTACGCCAGCCGGCTGGTGAACGGAAAGCTGGTCTTCTACGCCCCCATCCCCGTGGACGTGGACGACGAAGACCCGTTCGCCTCCTTTCCCGCCGTGCGCCGCTGGGGAGGCGCCGACAGCACCTTCCGGCGCACCGCCCGGGCCACGCGGGTGTACCGCCCCGCGGGCCCGGTGAGCTTCGAAGACGAGCTGGTGATGCACGCCGTGACCGTGTGCGACCCCGCGGGCACCGAGATGCGCTGCGAATCCACGGCCCTGCTCGGGCCGCAGGCGAGCGAGTTCTACGTCTCGCCGCGCGCGGTGTACGTGTGGGCGACGCAGGAGCCGGGGTGGGACGCAAAGGAGGACGCTCTCTCGCTCTCCGTGCTCTACCGGATGCCGCTGGACGGCAAGGCGCCCTCGGGGGTGCGGGTGACCGGCGCGCCCGATGACCAGTTCTCCTTCCTGGAGAGCGGCGACGGCCACCTGAACGTGCTGGTGCACGACGCCGCGCTCCATGGAACGAGCGCGGCGCCGCAGCCGCTGTCGCTCCTCCGCATTCCGCTCGCCTCGTTCGGCGACGGGAGCCGGGCGGCGCCCGCCGCGGCGTACCGCCCGCTCCTGGTGCCGGAGCGGCGCGGGAGCTTCGAGAACCGGTACGTCGGCTCCTGGCTCCTGTATGGAACGGGGAACGGCGTGGGGGGCCCGCGCTCCGCCGGCGGCGCGGCCGTCTTCGCAGTGCGCTGGGCCGCGAGGGACAGCGTGGTCGTCCTCCCCGTGCCGCACGGGGTGGACCGCATCGAGGCGATGGGGACGGGCGCCGTCGCGGTGGGGAGCGACAGCCGCGGCGACCTGCACTTCAGCGGGGTGCGCCTGGGCACGGCCGCGGCGCTCGCGGACCGCTACACCCGCTCCAGCGCATCGCAGGGGGAGACGCGGAGCCACGGCTTCTTCTACCGCCAGGACGCGGAGGAGTCGGGGGTGCTGGGGCTCCCCATCCGCGGCCCCGGTGCGTCCCGCTACGACCAGCTTCGCCACGGCTCCGCGTCGGTGCTCTTCCTGCGCAACCGCGCGTTCCGCTTCACCGAGCTGGGCGACCTGGCCGCCCGATCCTCCAACGAGGACGACGGGTGCCGCGCGTCGTGCGTGGACTGGTACGGCAACGCGCGCCCCATCTTCCTGCGGGGGCGCATCTTCGCGCTGCTGGGCTACGAGCTGGTGGAGGGGGCGGAGGCCGGCGGGCGCATCCGTGAAGTCCGCCGCGTGAGCTACGCGCCGCGCCCCGCGCAGATGACGGGCCTGTGGGACTACGACGAGACCGTGGGCCGCGAGGGGGACCGCTACCGCTGCCGCAGCCAGGGGACGTACCGCTTTACCCAGGAGGGCGCCACGCTCGGCGTCACCTTCGAGCAGACCGGCGAGTGCACGATGGACGGCCGCACCATCGACAACTCCGGGCGGGGGAGCGGGACGGGAGCCGTGCGGGGGACCACCGTGTCGATGAATCTGTCCGGGTGCCGCCCCACCGCCACTCTGACCGCCCCCGACCGTCTGGAGGGCACCTTCTCCTGCCCCGTCCGCCTCCCCGATGGCCAGCAGGTGACGGCGAACGGGAGGTGGACGGCGCGCCGGCGGTAGGTGGAGCGGACGGTGCGCGCCGGCTACTGGAACATCGCCTGGGAGACCGAGCGCGCAAACTCTATCTCCGCGGAGTACTTCTTTGAGACCAGGCCGAGGAACTGGAGGCTGATGTCCACGATCTGCCCGGTGCTCAGGCGGGGCGCCGGCTTCGCGGGAAGTTCGAGGCCCTGCGGCGTGGTGCCCCTCATCCCGCGCCCTTCCGCGTACGTGATGAAGGAGAGCGTCTCGACCGCGGGCACGAAGCCGGGGTTGAGGCGCGCCACCCGCTCGTAGTCCGCACGCGCGCGCGACAGGTCGCCGCGCACCAGGTTGATCTGCCCGCGCAGAAAGAGGTACTTCCACGTGTCCGCGGTGAACCGCTGCCGCAGGCGGCTCGCCTGCACGCTGTCCAGCGCCAGCAACGCGTCCGACGCCTGCCTGCCGCGCACCAGGTGGTGGTCCACGACGGTCGGCGAGCGGCGCAGGTGCACCTGCATGCGCGCCGCGTCGAAGTGCGACCTCGCCGCCAGCCAGTACGCCACCGGCGGGCGCGCATGGAAGCCGATCCCGTTCCGCGTGTAGTCGTCCAGCCCCCGATCCGTGTGGTTGATGCCGGCGGTGTACCGGTCCAGCGCGTCGGCATAGCGCCCCGCCTCCGCGAACCGGTTCCCCTCGATCCCAGCCATGGCGGCGTTGCGCAGGTGCTGGACGGTGGAGGCGGGCGTGCGCTGCGCGGGCGCGGGCGCGGCCGCGAGCAGCGCCGCGAGCACGGCGCCCGCGAGGGAACCTCTTCTGTTCATGACGGGGAGTGGTTGGAAGCGGCGGGGCAGAGCAAGACCGCACCAGCGCGGCCCGCCCGCAATCGTAAGGCGGGGCGCGAGGGGATACAAGTGCCGCGTTCGTCCGCGCCGGAGCGCGCCTTTCCCGCCTGCGGCCCCGCGTTTGCTACTCTCCGTGGGATTAGGGAGTGAGAGGCCACGGACACGCGGAGGATGGCATGGCGCTGGGACTGCTGCGGCGGCGAAACCGGCTGCTGGGAGAGCGCGAGCTGGAGCTGCGCGCACGCGAGCGCGAGCTGCTGGACCGCCTCTCGACTGCGCTCGGGCGCTTCGGCACCGACGTCGATGCCGACGACCTGCGCCACTTCAACCAGGCGCGCGAGGCGCTCTCCTCCTTCTTTCTCCTGGTGATCGCGGGCGAGTTCAACTCGGGAAAGAGCTCCTTCATCAACGCCCTCCTCGGCGAGAAGATCCTCCCCGAAGGCGTCACCCCCACCACCGACCGCATCAACCTCCTGCGCCACGGCGACGAGCCGAGCGAGGAGATGGTGGAGGCGTACCTCCTGGAGCGGCGCCACCCCGCCGAGATCCTGCGCGACCTCAACATCGTCGACACGCCGGGGACCAACGCCGTCATCCGCGAGCACGAGGAGCTCACGCGCGACTTCGTGCCCCGCTCGGACCTCGTGCTCTTCGTGACCTCCGCGGACCGCCCCTTTACGGAAAGCGAGCGCGGCTTCCTGGAGCAGATCCGCACCTGGGGGAAGAAGATCGTCTTCATCCTCAACAAGATCGACCTGCTGCAGGACCCCCTGGACCGGCGGCAGGTGACCACCTTCGTGAGCGAGAACGCGGAGCGGTTGCTGGGCGAGGCGCCACTGGTGCTCCCCGTCTCCGCGCGGCAGGCCAAGGAGGCGCGCGAGCAGAACGACGACGCGCTCTGGAAGACGAGCGGCTTCGCGGCGGTGGACGACTACCTGCTCAACACGCTGGACCAGGAGGAGCGCGTCCGGCTGAAGCTCCTCAACCCGCTCAACGTGGGGCTCACCCTGGCGCGGAAGTATAAGGAGACCGCCTTCGACCGGCTCAAGATGCTGGCCGAAGACGTCTCCACGCTCCAGAACATCGACACGCAGCTCGCCGCCTTCCACCAGGAGATGCTGCGCGACTTCGAGCCGCGGCTGGGGCGCATGGACGCGCTTCTTTCCGAGATGGAGGTGCGCGGCCTCAACTTCTTCGACGAGCGCATCCGCTTCGGCCGCATCCGCGAGCTGATGAACAGCGAAGCCATCCGCCGCGACTTCGAGCGCGACGTGGTGGGCGACACCCCGCGCGACATCGACGACGAGGTGGGGCGCGTGATCGACTGGATCGTGGAGCGCAACCTGAAGCTGTGGCAGGACATCAGCGGCTACATCGACCGCCGCCAGATCGCCCGCCACCGCGAGGGGATGATCGGCGAGGTTACCGGCAACTTCTCTTACAACCGCCAGGCGCTGCTCGACTCCATCGGCCGCGCCTCGCGCGAAGCGGTTGGCACTTACAACCGTGAAGCGGAGGGCCGCAAGCTGGCCGACGAGGTGCGCTCCTCATCTGGCACCACCGTGTTCGCCGGCGCGGGGATGGGCCTTGGCGTGCTGATGACCGCGCTCCTCTCCGGCGCCGTGGCGGATGTGACGGGCGTGGTGCTGGCCACCACGCTGGCGGCCACGGGGTTGTACGTGATCCCCGCGCGCCGCCGCCAGGCCAAAGCCGAGTTCACGCAAAAGATCTCCGACCTGCGCACCCGCCTGCGCGACGCCCTTACTCGCCAGGTGCACGGCGCCATCAGCGACAGCACCGAGCGCGTCAACGAGAGCATCGCCCCCTACCGCCGCTTCGTTCAGGTCCAGCAGGACCAGCTCAACGAAGCCCGCGACGAGCTCGTCACCTCCGAGGACGCCCTCCTGCGTCTGCGCGCGGAGATCGAAGGGAAGCGGTAGCTGCGACGAAGGAAGATTACACTGTCGTGTCGCGGCCAAGAAAATTATCTTGGCCGCGACACTTTTTGTGGAGGTGCGAATGGTCACGGATGCGAAGAAAGTCCGGTTGCCGGATGCGCGCGGACGCGAACAGCGGTTCGAGGCTCTGCTCGAGCAGGCGCTCGCATCGGCCGGGTGGGCGGTGGAACGCGCGGCGGGGAAGCCGGAACAGGCGGACTTCCGATTTCGCGAGAGCGCGGAGTCACCTTGGTACGTAGTCGAGTTCAAAGCAGGGGCGGAGGGGCGCAGCGACCGCCTCATACCGCTCTGGGCACAGGCGTGTCTTCAGGCGTCGCACCGGCGAGACGCGGGGCGGCCACTGGCGGTGGTGGCAGCCCCGAAGATCTCTCCGAAAGCGGCGGATGCGGTCCTGGAGTTCGCCGCCAGGTACGCCCCCGACACGGCCGCGGGCGTGATCGACTTCGCGGGCTTGCGGCGCTTCCGCGGCGAGGGTCTCGAAACGCTCAACGCCGATCCTGACGAAGTACGTGCGAGCGCCCGTGTGGCCGTTGCCTCGCACGCGGATCTCTTCTCCGATCTCAACCAGTGGCTGCTGAAGGTGTTGCTCGCGCCCGAGCTGCCGGAGGATCTCCTGACGGCACCCCGCGGCCGTTATCGGAACGCATCAGAGCTGGCGACGGCGGCACGTGTGTCGCCTTCGGTGGCGTACCGGTTCACCCGGCAGCTGGTCCGCGAGGGCCACATGGGCGAGTCGCGGCGCTACCTGCAGCTGGTACGGCGGCAGCCGCTGTTCGAGCGGTGGCTCCACTCCGCGTCGCGGCCCGGACGTGAGATGCCGGTTCGCGTGCTGACTGGCGAACCGCGCAAGGCGGCCGCTCGTCTAGCGCAGGGCGGCGACGGGTGTCTCGGCCTCTTCGCGGCCGCGGACGCGCTTAGCCTCGGGTTCGTCCACGGCGTCCCGCCCTACGTCTACCTGCAGCGCGATCCGTTCGGCGGTGGAGCGGCTCGGCAGAACGTCGTGCCCGCCGAGCGGCACGAAGCGCCCACGTTGATCCTGCGCGAGCGGCCGGCGGGGAGTTCGGTATTCCGCGGAATGGTCGAGAGGGACGGCGCGTGGGTCAGTGACGCCATCCAGGTCTGGCTCGACGTCTCTCTGCACCCATCTCGCGGCTCCGAGCAGGCGGAGGTGATTCGCCGCCGCGTACTGGAGCCGCTGATCTCAGGGCCGGAGGAGGGATGAGCGAGGTGGACTCCTTTGCGCGGCTCGTGGATGCCCTGCGCCCCTGGCTCGGCCACCTGGTGATCGTGGGCGGCTGGGCGCACCGCCTGCACCGGCTGCATGAGCTGGCGGGCACCCCGCCGTACTCTCCGCTGATGACGCTCGACGCGGACCTGGCGTTCTCTGGGCGTTCCCCTCTCACGGGCGACATCCGCGAAGCCCTGCGCGCCGCCAACTTCCGCGAAGCGTTCCGCGGCGACCATACACCGCCGGTAGTCTACTACCAGCTCGGTGATGAGGAAGGCCAGGGGTTCTACGCGGAGTTCCTCACCCCCTTGTACGGCGGCGGAGTACGCCGAGACGGCACCCCAAACGCCACCCTGCGGAAAGCCGGAATCACGGCGCAGAAGCTCCGGCACGTCGATCTGCTCCTGGCCGAGCCCTGGTCGGTGCGCCTTGGCCCGGACGCGCCGGTCCCCCTCGATCCTCCTGTCGATCTCTCCATCGCGAACCCGGTCAGCTTCATCGCACAGAAGCTCCTGATCCGCGGCAAGCGCTCAGCCGACAAACAGGCGCAGGACGCGCTCTACATCCACGACACGCTCGAGCTTTTCGGCAACGAGCTCGACACCCTTCGCGACCTCTGGACAGCGACGCTTGTCCCCACGCTGCCGTCCAAAATCGGGCGAAGCGTACCCGAATTGGCCGCGAAGCAGTTCGGCACCGTCGACGACGTTATCCGCTCAGCCGCGCGCATCCCCGCCGACCGGAACCTCCGCCCGGACCGCTTGCAGCAACTCTGCTCCTACGGTCTGGAGGCAATCTTCGGCCGCCCCCGCTGACGCAGTTACCTTCCTCGACCTCTGGGGCGAGGCACAAATTTCCGGTAGGGGCAGACGTGCGTGTCTGCCCACCCTCTCCCGCACGCCAATCCCCGCCGCCCGAACCGTCACCATGTAGGGGCCGCCCCACGTGGCATCTGTTCCAACTAATTCGCCCAAGGTGTAGTTTTACCAACAGGTTACGGAGGGCCAGAAACGATCTACGCGTAGGTGGTTTGTGCAGCAGCGAGAGTTGACGAAAGAGGCGAAGGACGAGCGCCTGAACGAGATTGAGGCGTTCGTGCGTTCGATGGTCGAGGGGATTGTTCCAAAGCCAATGCGCAGGGGCCGTGGGCGCCCGGCCGTGCTGCCCAGCCTGGGCCTGTGGGCTGGATTCCTCGTCGCGGTCCTGCGTGGGCTGGGAAGCCAGGCGGCGGTGTGGCGCCTGCTCGCGGTGCACGGTCTGTGGGACTACCCGCGCTTCGACGTG
>DASWNZ010000022.1:0-6841 GCA_036398975.1 Longimicrobium sp. | reverse complement strand
CAGGCACGCGGAGGCGGCGCGCCAGCGGGAAGCGTTCCTGGCTCAGGCGGGGGAGATCCTGGCGGGGTCGCTGGACTACGAGACCACGCTCGCCAGCGTCGCCCGGCTCTGCGTGCCGCGCGTGGCGGACTCGTGCATCGTCTACCTGATGGACGAAGGGGGCGAGGTGCAGCGGCTGGGCGCCGCGCACGCCGACCCGCGCAAGGAAGAGCTCCTCCGCGCCGTGCTGGCGAGCCGTCCCTTCGACCCGCACGCGGTCAGCGCCCCCATTGCGCGGGCGCTGCGCACCGGCGAGGCCGAGCTCCTCCCCGAGATCGATGATGCCGGGCCGGAGGGAGAGGTGGCGCCACGGTCGCTGCTGGTGGTGCCGCTGCGCATCCGCGAGCGCATCCTGGGGGCGCTCAGCCTGGGATGGGACGAGCCTGGGAGGTACACGCCCGACGCCCTCTGGCTCGCCCGCAAGCTGGCGGACCGCGCCGCGCTCGCCGTGGAGAACGCCCGCCTCCACCGCGAGGCGCAGCGGGCCAGCGAGGTGAAGTCCGAGTTCCTGGCGGCGATGTCGCACGAGTTCCGCACCCCGCTCACCGCCATCGTTGCCTACGCGGAGCTGCTGGTGAGCGGGATCCCGGAGCCCATCGCGGAGGTGCCGCGGGGGCACGCGGTGCGCATCGTGGACGCCGCGCGCCACCTCACGCAGCTGGTGGAGCAGGTCCTCAACCTCTCGCGCATCGAGGCGGAGCGCGACCAACTCCGCCCCGCGCCCACCGACCTGGCCGCGCTGGCCCGCGACACGGCGGCGCTCATCGAGCCGCTGGCCAGGCAGAAGGGGCTGGAGCTCGCGGTGGAGGTGCCGGAGGGCGGGGCGACGGTGGTGACCGACCCCGACAAGCTGCGCCAGGTGCTCTTCAACCTCCTGGGCAACTCGGTCAAGTTCACCACCGCGGGCACGGTGCGGCTGGCGCTGCGAACCGCCGACGGCACCGCCACCTTCGAGGTGCGCGACACCGGCTGCGGAATGACGCCGGGGGAGATGGAGAGGATCTGGGAGCCGTTCTGGCAGGCGGACGTCCCCGGCACCCGGCGCGCGGGGGGCACCGGGCTGGGGCTGGGGATCACGCGGCGGCTGGTGGCGATCCTGGGCGGCGAGATCCGCGCCCGCAGCGAGCCGGGGCGGGGAAGCGTGTTCGAGGTGGAGCTGAAGACGGACAGCGGCGGGCGCTGAGGCGCCGGCGGAGGGCTCACCGAAAGGAGACGGTATGGACGGGACGCGGGAGGGATCGCAGCGGGGGACGGCGCAGGTGCCCACCGGGGTGCCGGGGCTGGACCGCCTGCTGAACGGCGGGCTGCGCCAGGGCGGGCTGCACGTGCTGCTGGGCGGCCCCGGCGCCGGCAAGAGCGTGCTCGCGCACCAGATCGGCTCCAACCTGATCCGCGCGGGGGGCAAGGTCCTCTACCTCACCGCGCTGGTGGAGACGCATCAGACGCTGATGTCGCAGGCGCGCACCTTCACCTTCTTCGATCCGGCGTTCGTGCCGGGCTCGTTCTACTACGCCAGCCTGTACCCGGCGCTCGCCCGCGGCGGGCTCTCGGGCGCGCGCGAGGAGATCGGCCGGCTGGTGGCGCACCACGCGCCCACGCTGCTGATCGTGGACGGAGTGCACGCGCTCAAGCAGGCGGCGGAGGAGCGGCTGGAGTACCAGCGCTTCATGCACGAGATGGAGGCGCAGGCGGGGGTGACCGGGATGACGACCCTTCTCCTGGCGCACCCGCCGGAGGGCGGCATCTCCATGGACGCCACCTTCACCATCGCCGACGCCATCCTGGAGATGGACTGCAAGGAGGTGCGCTGGCGGCAGGTGCGGCTCTTCTCCGTCGCCAAGCTGCGCGGCGTGGCCCACATCGGCGGGTGGCACACCTTTGGGATCACGCCGGACGGCATCCACATCTCTCCGCGCGTGGAGTCGCTCACGGCGCACATGGAGACGCACGTGGTGGACGCCTCCCCCCCGAAGCTCTCCACCGAGCCGCTGCGCACGGGGATCGAAGGGCTGGAGAAGATGCTGGGCGGCGGGCTGGACCGCTACACCACCACCGTCGTGGTCGGCACCCCCGGGTCGGGAAAGACGATCTCCGGGCTGGCGTTCCTCGCCGCGGGAGTGGAGGCGGGGGAGCCCGGGCTGTTCGTGGGCTACCACGAGACCCCCGAGGTCGTCGTGCAAAAGGGGGAGGGAGTGGGGTTCCCCCTGCGCCGCGCCATGGAGGATGGGCTGCTCCACGTCTACTGGAAGGCTCCCACCGAGCTGCTGGCGGACGCGGAGATCGAGCGGCTCCTGGAGCTGATCGAACGGCACAAGATCCAGCGGCTGGTGATCGACGCGCTGGAGGACGTGCGCCACGCCGTCATCCCGCGCGAGCGCGAGCTGTACGTCATCGTGGCGCTCACCAACCTCCTCCGCGAGCGCGGGGTCACCAGCATCATGATGCACGACCTGCAGCGCGTGGCGGGGGAGAGCTTCGACATGCCGATGCCCGAGCTCTCCGCGCTGATGGACAACGCGCTGCACCTCCGCTACGTGGAGGAGAAGGGAGAGATGAGGCGCCTGATCGCCGTCCTCAAGTTGCGCGCGCGCATGCACGACCACTCGCTGCGCGAGTTCATCATCACGGACAAGGGGCTGTCGGTGGGCAAGCCGTTCTCCAAGGCCGATACCGCGATCCTCGGTCTGGCGCACAACGGATGACCAGCGAAGCGGCCGGCCAGCAGCCCCGCATCCTGGTGGCGGACGACGAGCCCGCCATCACCGCGCTCATTGCCGAGATGCTGCGCTACTCCGGCTTCACGGTGGTGGAGGCGCACGGCGGCGCGGAGGCGGTGTCGCTCGCCCGCAAGGAGCGCCCGGACCTCGTCCTGCTTGACGTCATGATGCCGGACCTGGACGGCCGCGACGCCTGCAAGGTGCTGAAGATGGACCAGTCGCTCCGCGATGTGCCCGTGATCCTCTTCTCCTCCGCGGACGAGCGCGACGTGCACTGGGGCGGCGCCGGGGCCGACGGGTTCCTCCAGAAGCCGTTCAGCATCCGCGCCCTCCCCGATCTGGTGCGCCGCCACCTGAGCCCCAACGGCCGCTAGCGATGCCCGAGCCGCTGTGGGAGAGGATCCAGCGCCTGATCGACCAGCTCAACGAGAGCCTGGACGAAGCCCCGCGCTCCGTGCGCGAGGAGCGCGACCTTTCCGACCGCATCCGCCGCGAGCTGCAGCGATACGAGGAGCACCGCGCCGAGCTGAGCCCGCCGGACCGCGAGCGCCTCCTGGACTTCGTGGTGGAGGACCTGGTGGGGCTGGCCCGCGCCTACCACCCCACCGCCCCCGCCGGCCTCTCCGACTCCGACGACCCCGCCCGCGCGCTGCGCCTGCTGATGGAGGCGGGCGACGTGCTGGCCGGCTCGCTGGAGTACGAGGCGATGCTGGACCGCCTTGCGCGCCTCTCGGTGGGGTGGTTCGCGGAGGTGTGCGCGGTGTACCTGCAGGAGAGCGGCGGGCGGGTGCGGCGCGTGGCGGCCGTGCACCGGCACCCCGCGGGGCAGGCGCGGCTCACGGAGATCGGCTCCATCGACCACCCCGACCACCCGGTGGCCGTGGCGCTCCGGTCCGGCGAGACGCTCCACCTCCCCGAAGTCGCCACCCCGCACTTCCTGCGCGGCGAGGCGGACGGCGAGCGGGACGGCGCGGTGGCGGTGGCGCCGCACGCCGTGCTCGTCGTCCCCCTCTCGGTGCGTGCGCGCGTCACCGGAGCGCTGGTCTTCTCTCGCGCCAGCGCCGTGGGCCCGTACGCCGCCGCGGAGGTGGAGCTGGCCGAGGAGCTGGCGCGCCGCGCGGCGCTCGCGGTGGAGGATGCGCGGGTGCGCGACGAGGCGGAGCGGGCGCGCCGTGCCCGCACCGAGTTCGTCAGCTCCATCTCGCACGAGTTCCGCACCCCGCTGATGACGGTGGTCGCCTTCGCCCACCTCCTGCAGGAGGGGATCCCCGTCCCCATTCCGGACGAGGCGCGGGGGCACGTGGCGCGCATCCTGGCCGCCGCGGGGCACCTGGACCGCCTGGTGGAGCAGTCGCTCGGCTACCAGCGCGCCGAGGCCGGGTGGGAAACCGTGCGCCCCGCCACCGTCGACCTGGCCGCCATCGCCCGCGAGAGCGCCGCGCTGGTGGAGCCGCTCGCGCGACAGAAAGGCCTCGGCTTCGTGGTGGATGCGGGCGACGCGCCCTTTGCCGCGCGCACGGACGCGGACAAGGTGCGCCAGATCCTCTTCAGCCTCCTGGGCAACGCCGTCAAGTTCACCGACCGCGGCGAGATCCGCCTCGCCCTGCGCGCCGAGGGCGACCGCGCCGTGCTCGAGGTCAGCGACACGGGGATCGGGATCGCCCCCGAGAACCTGGAGCGGATCTTCGAAGCCTTCTGGCAGGCCGAGCCGGGCGCCGTCGAGCGCGGCCCGGGCATTGGCCTGGGCCTCTCCCTCCTGCGCCGCAACACCTGGATGCTCGGCGGCGAGGTGCGCGTCACCAGCGAGCCCGGTCGTGGCAGCACCTTCCGCGTCACCATCCCGCTGGGCTGAACGGCGGAACAGCATTTCACGCGGAGCCGCGGAGGGAACAGAAAGCCGCGGAGGACCTGCAGATGCCTCCCCGTCTCTCCTCTGCGTCTCCGCGTCTCCGCGTGAGCCATGCAGTTGCTTTTCCGGGAACAAGGAACGACGTTCGCATGTACCCGTTCGCGAGCCGTTTCCGCCTCACACTGGCCCAGGAAAGGTCCTGATGCACCGTGCCATCCTTCGCACCGTACTCGCGTGTAGCTGCATCGTGCTGCTGGCCGCCTGCGGCCGCGACGACGGGGGCGGCACCCGCGCAAAAGCCGGCGACGTGCCCGATTCGCTGAAGTACGGCGGCACCGTCACCATCGGCTCGTACAGCGACTTGCAGTCGATGAACGCCCTGGTCTCCAGCGACAACTACAGCTCGCAGGTGCAGCAGTATCTACTGTTCATGCCGCTGGTGAAGTACGACGCGAAGCTGAACCCCGTTCCCTGGCTGGCCGAGCGGTGGGACACGGTGCGCGTGGCGGGCGACTCGCTGGACCTGACCTTCCACCTGCGGCGCGACATCAAGTGGCACGACGGCGTGCCCACCACCGCCCGCGACGTCCTCTTCACCTTCGACCGGGCGATGGACCCGAAGACGGCGTTCCCCAACGCCTCCAGCTTCACCCCGTTCTACAATCCAAAGCCGCAGCTCGTTGACGACTACACCATCCGCTTCAGGCTGCGGCCGCACTCGGACTTCCTGGACGCCTGGTTCCAGACGCCGCCCATGCCCGAGCACGTTCTGGGCAAGGTGAGGCCCGAGGATCTCCTCAATCACTCCTTCGGCACCCAGACTCCGCTGGGGAACGGGCCGTTCCGCTACGTGCGCCACCTGGCCAACCAGGAGTGGGTGTTCGAGGCGAACCCGGACTTCCCGAAGGCGCTGGGCGGGCGCCCGTACGTGGACCGCATCGTCTACCGCCCCATCCCGGAGATGACCACGCTCCTCACGGAGCTGCTCACCGGGCGGGTGGACCTGTACCTGGGGCCCCGGCCGCCGCAGATCCCGCAGATCAAGGCGAACCCGGCGCTGGAGGTGAACCACACGTCGTACCGGCAGTGGGTGTACGTCGCGTGGAACACGCGCCTGCCGCAGTTCCGCGACGCGCGCGTGCGGCGGGCGCTCACCATGGCCATCAACCGCCAGCAGATCGTGGACGCGCTGCTGTACGGCTTCGCGGACGTCGGGCGCTCCACCGTGACCCCCGCGCACTGGTCGTACGATCCCCGCGATCCGCGGACGCAGCTCCCCTACGACACCGCCGGCGCGCGCCGCCTGCTGACCGAGGCCGGCTGGATCGACCGCAACCGCGACGGCGTGCTGGAGGATGAGCAGGGCCGCCCCTTCCGCTTCCGCCTGGTGACGAACCAGGGGAACGACACGCGCAAGGACATCACCGAGATCATCCAGGCGCAGCTAAAGCCGCTGGGGATCGCCGTGGAGCCGCGCCAGATGGAGTGGACGACGCTGATCTCGCTGCTGCAGGACGACATCGGCGGCGAGCGGAAGCGCGACTTCGACGCGGTGGTGAACTCGTGGGTGGACTTCTTTCGCAAGGACGACCGCGACATCCTGCACAGCTCAAACCTGACCCGGCCGTACCAGTACGTGCAGTTCGCCAACCCGCGCGCCGACTTCCTGATCGACACCACCGGCGTGATGACGGACCGCGAGGCGGCGCGCCCCTTCTGGAAGGAGTACCAGCACCTGATGACGCAGGAGGCTCCGTACACGGTGCTCTACTACCCGCAGCGCATCGCCGGCGTCAACCGCCGCCTGCACTACGGCGAGATGGACACCCGCGGCGACCTCCTCAACGCGCACCGCTGGTGGCTGGACCCGGCCCAGCGCCGAAGCGCCGCGAGACCGGCGGCGGGGGCGGGGGGGGCGGATACGGCGAAGAAGTAGGGGCCCCTCTCCCCCAGCGTCGCTCCGCGACGCATCCCCCTCCCCCGAAACCGCCCGGGGGAGGGGGAGCTGGCATCGAGGTCTATCTTTGTAATCCTGAGCGGCGTGGGCCACGCGGTGCCCGCATGCACCGGGGAAGGGAAGCCAGCGCCGAGGCACGGAAAGGGCGGGCAGACACGCAGGTCTGCCGCTACGACTGGCCTGCAATCAGGCGGCGGTCGCCCAGGCTCCCCCTCCCCCAGGCAGTTTTGGGGGAGGGGGATGCGTCGCGGAGCGACGCTGGGGGTGGGGGACCGGGTT
>DASWNZ010000021.1:0-1756 GCA_036398975.1 Longimicrobium sp. | reverse complement strand
GCACGCCGACACGGTGATGGTGGCGCTCTCCAAGGGGCTCGGCGCGCCGGTGGGCTCCATCCTCGCCGGGTCGGGCGAGGCGATGGAGCGGGCGTGGCGGATCCGGCGGCGCCTCGGCGGCGGGATGCGCCAGGCGGGGATCGTGGCGGCGGCGGGGCTCTTCGCGCTCCGCCACAACCTGGCCCGGCTGGAGGAGGACCACCGCCGCGCCGACGCGCTGGCCCGCGGGTGCGCCGCCGTCCCCGGCGTGGTGGCGCCGAAGCCGCAGACCAATATCGTGATGCTCGACCTGGAGGACGAGGCGCTGCGGCCGGAGGCGCTCCTCGCCGGGCTGCGCGAGCGGGGGGTGTGGATGACGCAGTTCGGGCCGCGGCGGCTGCGCGCCGTGACCCACCTGGACGTGGACGACGCGGGCGTGCAGCGCGCCGTGGCCGCCTTCCGCGAGGCGGCCGCCGCACCGGCCGCCTGAGCCCCGCGGCAAAGTTTCCGCGCCCCGCACGAAACCCTTGTGCGGCGCCGCGCGTGGATGTAAACTTTCGGGTGTTGTTCGGGAACCGCTCCCTTCCCCCCGGGTACTGAACGCCCACAGCCGCCCCATCCTCCAGAGAGAGCTCAGCCAGAGATGATCAGCACCAAGGTCGACACCGGCGACGATCGCAAGAAGGCCCTGAACGTGGCCATCGGGCAGATCGAGAAGGCGTACGGGAAGGGGTCCATCATGCGCATGGGCGTGAACGGCCCCATGGTGCCGGTGAGCGTGATCCCCACGGGGGCCATCAACCTCGACGCGGCCATCGGGATCGGCGGGGTGCCGCGCGGGCGGATCACCGAGATCTTCGGCCCCGAGTCGTCCGGCAAGACCACGCTCTGCCTGCACGTGATCGCCAACGCGCAGAAGGCGGGGGGGATCGCCGCCTTCATCGACGCCGAGCACGCGCTCGACATCGAGTACGCGCGCAAGCTGGGGGTGGACGTGGACAACCTGCTGGTGTCGCAGCCCGACACCGGCGAGCAGGCGCTCGAGATCACCGAGGTGCTGGTGCGCTCCAGCGCGCTCGACGTGGTGGTGATCGACTCGGTGGCCGCGCTGGTCCCCCGCGCCGAGATCGAGGGGGAGATGGGCGACAGCCACGTGGGGCTGCAGGCGCGGCTGATGAGCCAGGCGCTGCGCAAGCTCACCGGCGCCATCAACCGCTCGCAGACCACGGTGATCTTCACCAACCAGATCCGCGAGAAGATCGGGGTGATGTTCGGCAGCCCCGAGACCACCACCGGCGGGCGGGCGCTCAAGTTCTACGCGTCGCTGCGCATCGACATCCGGCGCATCGGCAGCATCAAGGACAAGGAGCTGCTGGTGGGGAACAAGACGCGCGCCAAGATCGTCAAGAACAAGGTGGCGGCGCCCTTCAAGCAGGCCGAGTTCGACATCATGTTCAACGTCGGCATCGACCACTACGGGATCGTGGTGGACATGGCGGTGGAGAACGACGTGATCGCCAAGTCCGGCGCGTGGTTCAGCTACGGCGACGTGCGGCTGGGGCAGGGGCGCGAGAACGCCAAGGCCTTCCTGCAGGAGAACCCCGACCTGGCCGCCGCCATCGAGGCGAAGGTGAAGGACGTCCTCGGCATCCGCGGCCTCGCCGCCACGGCCGACGACGGGGCGCCGGCGTTCGACTGACGAGCCGACGAACCGCCGTTTCGCGCAGAGACGCAGAGGAACCGGGAGAACTGCGTTCGACGTTCTCCCGGTTCCTCT
>DASWNZ010000020.1:0-22062 GCA_036398975.1 Longimicrobium sp. | reverse complement strand
GGATTGTTGTTCTGGATGTAGCTGATCGCGTCGCCGACGGTCTGCAGCTTCTCGGCGTCCTCGTCCGGGATCTCCATCCCGAACTCTTCCTCGAACGCCATGACGAGCTCGACGGTGTCCAGCGAGTCCGCGCCCAGATCGTCCACGAAGCGGGCCTCGGGAGTGACCTTCTCGGCCTCCACGCCCAGCTCGTTGATGATGATGTCCTTGACCTTCTGTTCGACGTCGGCCATTGCTCGGCTCTCCAGGTTGGGTTTCCACGATCTGGGGCGGCGGGCGCGCGGGCCGCGCGCGTCGGCGCCACCCCGCCGGTCCTACATCACCATCCCGCCGTCCACCACCACCACCTGCCCGGTGATGTACGATGCGCCCGGCCCCGCCAGGAAGCGTACCACCGGCGCGATGTCCTCCGGCCGGCCCAGCCGCTCCAGCGCGATCTGCGACGAGAGCGCGGTGCGCGCCGCTTCCGGGAGGTCGGAGGTCATGTCCGTCTCAATGTACCCCGGCGCGACGGCGTTGACCAGAACCCCGCGCGATCCGAGCTCCTTGGCCACCGACTTGGTGAGCCCGATGAGCCCGGCCTTGGAGGCGGCGTAGTTCGCCTGCCCCTTGTTCCCCGTGATCCCCACCACGCTGGTGATGTTGATGATCCGCCCGGCGCGGCGCTTCATCATCCCGCGCGACGCGGCGCGGATGAGGTTGAAGGCGCCCCGCAGGTTGGTGTCCAGCACGGCGGTCCAGTCGTCGTCCTTGATGCGCATCAGGAGGTTGTCGCGCGTGACGCCGGCGTTGTTCACCAGCACGTCCAGCGACCCCAGCTCCTCTTCCACGCGCTTGATCAGCGCGGCGGTCGCCTCCGGATCGGCCACGTCGCAGCCGTAGCCGCGGTGCCCCTCGCCCGGCAGCTCGGCCGCCACCGATTCGGCGCGGGCGCCGTCGCGCGCCACCACCGCCACACGCGCGCCGGCATCCGCCAGCGAGCGCGCGATCGCCAGCCCGATCCCGCGCGACCCGCCGGTGACCAGCGCAACCTGCCCGTTGAGCTCCGCCATCACGCCCCCGTACCCAGGTAAGCCTCAATCTGCTCGGCGGTCCCCAGGGCGGTCCCCCGCCCCGACGCCGCCGGATCGATCCGCTTCAGCATTCCGGTGAGCACCTTGCCAGTGCCCACCTCCAGAAACTGCGTCACGCCCAGCCCCAGCATGGTGCGCACGCACTGCGTCCAGCGCACCGAAGAGGTCAGCTGCCTCACCAGCAGCGACCGCGCTTCCACCGGGTCGGTGACCGGCGTGGCGTCGACGTTGGACGCCACCGGGAAGGTCGGGGCGCCGAACTCCGCGGCCTCCAGCTGCTCAGTGAGCCCCGCCTCGGCCGGTGCCATCAGCGGCGAGTGGAAGGCGCCGCTCACGTTGAGCGCGGCCACCTTCTTCGCCCCTGCGGCCACCAGCATGGGCGACACGCGCTCCACCGCCGAGACGTCGCCCGAGACCACCACCTGCCCCGGCGCGTTGAAGTTGGCGGCGACAACCACACTGCCTTCGCTGCTCGCCTCGCGGCAGACCCCTTCCACGATGTCGTCGTCCAGCCCCAGCACGGCGGCCATCGTCCCCGGCCGCGCCTGCCCGGCCTCGTACATCAGCTCGCCGCGCCTGCGCACGGAGCGCACCGCATCGGCAAAGGAGAGCGAGCCCGCGGCGTGGTACGCGCTGAACTCGCCCAGCGAGTGGCCGGCAGCGCACACCGCCTCCACGCCCTGCGCGCGGAGCACGGCCCAGACGGCCGCGCTGTGCGTGAGCAGGGCGGGCTGCGTGTTGCGGGTGAGCGTCAGCTCCTCGTCCGGCCCTTCCCACATTACCCGCGTCAGCGCGAAGCCCAGCGCCTCGTCCGCTTCCTGGAAGACGGCGCGCGCCTCGGGAAAGCGCTCCGCCAGGTCGCGCCCCATCCCGACCGCCTGCGACCCCTGGCCGGGGAAGAGGAGGCCGATGCGCTCGCCCGTCACAGGCGCACCACGTTGGCGGCCCAGGTGAAGCCGGCGCCGAACGCCACCATCAGCACCAGCGACCCGGGACCCGCGCGCCCCTGCTCCACCGCCTCGTCCAGCGCCACGGGGATCGACGCGGAGCTCATGTTGCCGTAGCGGTCCACGTTCACGAACACCTTGTCCATCGGGATGCCGGCGTACTTGGCCGTCGCCTCGATGATCCTCATGTTCGCCTGGTGGGGAACCATGAGGTCGATCTCCTCGGCCGTCACGCCCGCGCGCTTCAGCGCCGTCTCGGCGGCTTCGCACATGGCGCGCACGGCGGACTTGAACACCTCCGGCCCCGCCATCTTCACGTAGTGCGAGCGCTCGTCCAGCACCATCACGTCCAGCGGCACGCGCGAGCCGCCGCCCGGGCGCCAGAGGAGCTCGGCCAGCGTGCCGTCGCTCTTCATGTAGCCGCTGAGGATGCCGCGTCCGTCATCGCTGGCCCGCTGCACCACCGCCGCCCCGGCGCCGTCGCCAAAGAGGACGCAGGTGGTGCGGTCGGTCCAGTCGATGATGGACGACATCTTCTCCGTGGCCAGCACCAGCACCGTCTCCGCCTGCCCGGCGGTGATGTGCGCGTCCGCCATGGAGAGCCCGTACAGGAAGCCGGAGCACGCCGTGGCGAAGTCGTACGACCCGGCGTTGCGCGCCCCCAGCAGCGCCTGCACGTCGCACGCGGTGGAGGGGAGGAGCCGGTCCGGGGTGGCGGTGGAGAGGAGGATCAGGTCCACGTCCGTCGCCTCCAGCCCGGCGCGCTCCAGGGCGACGCGCCCCGCGGCCGCGGCCATGGTGGAGGCGTGGGTCTCCCTGTCGGCGATGCGCCGCTCACGGATCCCGGTGCGGGAGCGGATCCACTCGTCGTTCGTGTCGACGAGCGACTCCATCTCCTGGTTGGTCATCACGCGGTCCGGGTTGAACCGTCCCGTGGAGACCAGGCGCGAGCGCGGCTTGGTTTCTGTCATTGTGCCGGTGTGGTCTCCGCCAGACGGTTGAGGCGCCCCGCGATGTGCTCCACCATTCCGCTCTCCACGCAGGAGGCGGCGGCGCGGAGCGCGTTGCGAAGCGCGATGGGCGGCGACCCGCCGTGGCAGATGATGGTGACGCCGTTGACGCCCAAGAGAGGAGCCCCCCCCCACTGCGTGTAGTCCAGCGTGCGGAAGAGCAGCTCCAGGTCAAGCTGCACGCCCTGTTCCTGGATCGCCGAGCGCAGGAAGCCGCTCATGAACCCCGACATCGACTCGTAGAACTTGAGGAGCACGTTCCCCACGAAGCCGTCGCACACCAGCACGTCGCACTTGCCGCGGATGATGTCGCGCCCCTCGATGTTCCCCACGAAGTCCAGGTTGGGGTCGCCCTTGAGCAATTGGAAGGCCTCCACCGTCTGCTCGTTCCCCTTCTCCTCTTCCTCGCCGATGTTGAGGAGCCCCACGCGCGGGTTGGCGATCCCCATCAGGTCCTGCGCGTAGATGTGCCCCAGGTGGGCGAACTGCAGCAGGTGCTGCGGCTTCACGTCCACGTTGGCGCCCATGTCCAGCAGCAGGAAGCGCCCGCTGGTGGACGGCAGGTCCGCGCCGATGGCGGGGCGGTCGACGCCGGAAAGGGGACGCAGGATGAAGAGCGAGGCCGCCATCACCGCGCCGGTGGAGCCGGCGCTGACGAAGGCGTCCACGTCGCCGTCCTTGTGCAGCCGCGTGCCTACCACGATGGAGGAGTCCTGCTTGCGCCGCACCGCCTGCGCGGGCGAGTCCCCCATCTCGATGACCTCGGTGGTGTGCACGACGGACACCCGGTCGCGCGGGGCGTCCGGGTGGCGCGCGAGCTCGGCCTCTATGAGCCCGCGGTCGCCCACGAGCACCACGTGCAGGTCCGTACGCTCAAGCAAAGCTCCGACCGCGCCCTCGACCTCTACGGCCGGGGCACGATCGGAGCCCATCGCGTCCAGCGCGATCCGCATATATGTGTCGGAGCTCTCGGGCGGGGCCTAGAACTCTTCCACTTCGATTCGCTGCTCGTTGCGGTAGTAGCCGCAGTTCGAGCAGACGCGGTGCGGCAGGTGCGGGTCGCCGCACTGCGGGCATGCGTTGATGGAAGGCATGCTGGCCTTCACGTGGGTGCGGCGCTTGCGCTGGCGCTGCTTGGACTGGCGCCTCTTGGGTACGGCCATCGGAGCCCTCTCGGAGTGCTGGGTTTAGTCGAACTTTACCTGCTTCAACGCGTCCCACGGGCTCGGGGCCACTTCGGAAACGCAGTCGCACGCCGCTTCGTTGAGGTTGGTGCCGCACTGGGCGCAGAGCCCGCGGCAATCTTCCTCGCAGAGGACGTACTGTGGGGCACGCAGGAGGAGCTGCTCGCGGACCGCTTCGGTCACGTCCAGCTCCTGCCCGCGCGCCGGCATGGGGTAGACCTCACCCCCCAGCTCGTCTTCGTCCTCGCCGATGGGGGCGAAGAACAGGTCCACCGTGTCGTCCACCGGCTGGCGGACGGCAGTGAGGCAGCGGCGGCACTCGCGCTCCACCACCGCCTGGATGCGGCCGCGGAGCAGAACGCCGTCGTCGCCCACGGAGCGGGCGGTGAGGTCCACTCGCAGAGGCTCCACCAGGCGCACATCCGACCCGTCCCACATGGGATCGTCGGCCGCCACCTGCTCGTGGATCTCCACTTCTTCGCGGTCCACCGCCGCCAGGTTCAGCTTCAACATAAACCGTAAAAGTATGCCAAAGGCCGTGATGTGTCAAGCAACGGCCGGGTTTTTCGCGTGGGCGCCGGGTGTGCAAGTTGGGCACCGTCCGTAGTACAGCAACGGCGGGTCTCACGCGGAGGCGCGGAGACGCGGAGGGAACCGCGACTGCATGGCTCACACAGAGGCACAGAGACACAGAGGAGAAAGGAAGAAGTTCTCTCTGTGCCTCTGTGTCTCAGTGTGAGGCCCTCTCTCTCTCCTCGAGCTCAGTCGTCGTCCGTCAGGAACATGGAGAAGACCCAGCTCACCAGGCTGATGACGATGGAGCCTACAACGGCGGGGACGAAGCCGTCGACGTAGAAGCCGTAGCCGAAGTGCTGCGCCGCCAGGGAGGTGAGCCAGAGCATGGCGGCGTTGATGACGAACAGGAAGAGGCCCAGCGTAAGCACGATCAGCCCGCACGCCAGCCCCTTCACGATGGGGCGTGCGACGGCGTTCGCGATGCCGAGGATCAGCGCCACCACGAAGTACGTCTGGAGCCCGCCGGTCACGCGGATCCCCGGTACGAAATACGCCGCGGCCGCCACTGCCAGTGCGGACGCGATCCAGCGCAGGAGAAGGTTCATCGATTGCTGCCGGTGAAGGATGGCGTGAGGTCCCTTAGCTCCTAAATGCGGATGTGCCCCGCGCTGGCGCAAGGGGCACATCCACCGAGCATCGCGGCGTTGGCTCAGCCGACCAGCTCGGTCCCCGCGAAGAAGAAGGCGATCTCGGCGGCGGCCGTGTCGTCGGCGTCGGAGCCGTGCACGGCGTTGCGGCCCTTGCTTTCCGCGTAAAGCTTGCGGATGGTGCCGTCGGCGGCCTCGGCGGGGTCGGTGGAGCCGATGGTGTCGCGCCACTTCTGCACCGCGTTCTCGGCATCGAGCGCGAGGACGACGGAGGGGCCGCTGCTCATGAACTCGACCAGCTCGCCGTAGAACGGGCGCCCGGCGTGGACCTCATAGAAGCGCTGCGCCTGCTGCAGGCTGATCTGCACCAGCTTCATCCCCACGATCCGGAACCCGGCCGTCTGGATGTGTGCGACGATGTTCCCGACGTTGCCGGCCTGCACGGCGTCGGGCTTGATCATGGCGAAGGTACGGGGCATTGCGGATATCCGTGAAGGTGAAAGGTCGGTTTGGAGAAAGTGCCCAGTGCCTGGTGCCTAGTGCCTAGTTGGGAACCGCAGTTACTGGGCACTCGGCACTGGGCTCTTGGCACTGCCTTTAAAACGCAAACAACTTGCGAAGTATGTCCCCCCGCGTCAGAAAGCCGGTCAGCTTGCCCTCGTTCGTCACCGGCAGTCGCTCCAGGTCCTTGGAGACCATGATGGAGGTGACCTCGGCGAGGGCCTGGTCCTCGGAGACGCAGATCACCGAGCGCGACATCACGTCGCGGACGCGGAGGGTGCGGATCTCCTCCGGGGTGGGGCTCACGGCGCGGCTCTGCACGCCGGGGAGGAAGTGGCGCAGGAGGTCGCGGTCGGTGACCATCCCCAGCACTTCCCTGCCCTCTCCCACCACCGGGATCGCGCGGAGGTGGTGCTCGCGGACCAGGGCCAGCACGTCCTGCACGCTGTCGTCCGGCGAGACGCGGTAGACGCGCTGCGTCATCACGTCCTTTACCATCAGGCGAGGCTGGATGGTGATGGCGAGGATCTCCGGGATCGCCAGCACCTCCTCCGCGCTGCGCGCCGCCACCAGGTGGTCCACCGTGGCGTCGTCGCGAAGGGCGCGGGCCAGCGAGGCCACCGTCTGGAGGTACGGGTCCGCGGCGGCGGGCGGGGCCAGCACCAGCACCATCACCTGCGCGTCGCCGCTGGGGTCGTCGGCGCTGGTGCGCAGCGGCTTCGGGGCTACCCCCAGCGCCACCACCAGCCGCTCCACCGCCTCCGTACGCAGGTGCGGCAGCAGCACCCGCCCGCCGATGTGGATCAGGTCCCGCACGTGCTGGTCGGTGAAGAGGCGCTCCAATCGCTCCGGCTGCGCCACGTCTCCGGTTTCTATCAGGCGGCGCGCGAGCTGTGATACCGCCTCGTGCACCGTTGAGGCCGCAAGGGGGGCGACGACGTGCGCGGGGCGGAGGATCTCCGTCAGCCGCACCTCGCGCCCCCCTTCACGAGCCATGGGGCTCAGAGTACCTCCTGAATGAGCCCCACGACGTCCACGGGGCGCTTCGCCACGCCGATGCCGTTGTCGCGGAACGCCTGGATCTTCTCCTCGGCGGTCCCGGCCGAGCCGGAGATGATGGCCCCGGCGTGCCCCATCCGCCGCCCCGGAGGCGCCGTCTGCCCGGCGATGAAGCCCACCACCGGCTTGGTGACGTTCTCCTTGATGTAGCGGGCGGCTTCCTGCTCGTCCGTCCCGCCGATCTCGCCCAGCATCACGATCGCCTTCGTCTCCGGATCCGCCTCGAACGCCGCGATGCAGTCGATGAAAGAGGTGCCGTTGATGGGGTCGCCGCCGATGCCCACGCACGTCGTGGTGCCGATCCCCGCGCCCTTGAGCTTGTACACGACCTCGTAGGTCAGCGTACCGCTCTTGGAGACGAGGCCGACGGGGCCCGGCTGCGTGATGTGGCCCGGGATGATCCCCACCTTGCTCTTGCCGGCCGAAAGCAGGCCGGGGCAGTTGGGACCCAGGAGCCGCGCTCCCTTTTCCAGCACGTAGGGCCGCACGCGGGTCATGTCCAGCACCGGCACGCCCTCGGTGATGCAGACGATGAAGTCGATCCCCGCGTCGGCGGCCTCGAACATCGCGTCCGCGGCGAAGGCCGGGGGCACGTAGATGACCGAGGTGTTGGCGCCGCCTTCCTTCACCGCCTCGGCGACGGTGTTGAAGATGGGCACCTGCCCCTCGAACGTCTGACCGCCCTTACCGGGGGTCACGCCGGCCACGACTTTCGTGCCGTACTCCATCATCTGCTTGGTGTGGAACGAGCCGTCGCGGCCCGTGATCCCCTGCACCACCAGGCGCGTGTCGTTGTCGATGAAGATGCTCACTGGGCCTCCCCGTTGGCCAAAGCGACGGCCTTCTGCACGGCGTCGTCCATGTCGGTAAGCGCGGTGAACCCGGCTTCGTTCAGGATCTTGATGGCGATCTCTTCGTTGGTGCCGGTCAGGCGGATGACGATGGGAATGTCCATGTTCAGCTGCCGCGTTGCCGTCACGATCCCGTTCGCCACGTCGTCCGTGCGGGTGATGCCGCCGAAGATGTTGAACAGGATCACCTTGACCGCCGGATCGGTGGTGATGATGCGCAGCGCGTTCACCACCTTCTCCGGGTTCGACGAGCCGCCGATGTCCAGGAAGTTGGCGGGGTCGCCGCCGTAGTACTTCACCAGGTCCATGGTGGCCATGGCGAGCCCGGCGCCGTTCACCACGCAGCCGACGTTGCCGTCCAGCTTGATGAAGGTCAGCCCCGCCTCGCGCGCCTGCACCTCGGCCGGCGCCTCGCTCGATTCGTCGCGCAGCGCCTCGATGGCCGGCAGGCGGAAGAGCTCGTTGTCGTCGATGTTGAACTTGGCGTCGATCGCCTTGACCTCGCCCGAGGGCGTGGTGATCAGCGGGTTGATCTCGGCCAGCGAGCCGCCCGCCTCCATGAACGCCTTGTAGAGCTGCTGGATGATCTTGGCCGCGGCGCGCTGCTGCTTGACGTCCGTGTACAGCTTGGTGGCAAGCTCGTACGCCTGGTGCGGAAGCAGGCCGTAGCGCGGGTCCACCGGCAGCTTGATGATGGCTTCCGGGTTGGTGTGCGCCACCTCTTCGATGTCCACGCCGCCCGCGGCCGACACCATGAAGACGGGCGCATGGCTCGCGCGGTCCAGGATGATGCCGACGTACGCCTCGGTCGCGATGTCCTCGGCCGGCGCGACGAGCACCTTTTGCACCGGGAGATCCTTGATCGTCAGCTTGAGGATGGCCTCGGCCTTCTCGCGTGCCTCTTCGGGCGTGTTGGCGAGCTTGACGCCGCCCGCCTTGCCGCGCCCGCCGGCGTGCACCTGGGCCTTGATCACCACGGCCCCGCCCAGGCGGCGCGCGATCTCTTCGGCCTGCTCCGGCGTGGTCGCCACCTCGCCCATGGGGACGGGGATCCCCTGCGCGGCCAGGAGTTCTTTGGCCTGGTATTCGTGGATGTTCACCGGGACAGTTCCGGTTCGGGTGATGAAAAAGAGTGCCGTGCCGCGCACTCCGGACTTCCGCCGAAAAGGCGCAGCATGATAGCCGCCCGATCTATTCGCGGCAACGTCTTGCGCACGCGGGGTGTTACGCGGACCGCTTCCGCATCAGCCACACCCCCGCCCCCAGCAGCAGCAACCCGATCGCGAGAACGACCGCACTCGTCACGACCGGGTCGCTGTACATCACCGTCATCACCCCGAACGCCATCACCGCGCCGCCCGCGAGCAGCAGCACGAGCGCAATCAGGATGCGGAGTATAGTCATCAGGAAAAAAGCATCACACAGAGACGCAGAGGGAACGGCAAGGGCACAGAGAACCCCTTCTTTGTTCTTGCCGTGCCCCTCTGTGGCTCTGTGTGAGGCTCTTTAGTGGCCGACGGAGGGGCCGCCGATGCCCTCGCCGGCGAGCCAGCCTTCCATCTCGGAGCGGATCTGCTCGAGGCGCTCGGGGGTCTTGGCCTCGTAGCGCGCCACCAGCACCGGCTCCGTGTTGGAGGCGCGGATCAGCCCCCAGCCGTCGCCGAAGAGGACGCGAGCGCCGTCCACGTCGATCACCTCGTGGCTCGCGCGGAAGTGCGCCGTGGCGCGCTCCACGATGGCGAACTTGGTCTCCTCGGTGGCCGGGTAGCGCAGCTCGGCGGTGGAGACGAAGACCGGGAACTCGGCGATCCACTCGCTCAGCGGCCGCCCCTGCCGCGCGACGATGTCGATCAGCAGCACGGCGCCGTAGAGGGCGTCGTCGTAGCCGAAGTAGTTGTCGCCGAACATGATGTGGCCCGAGAGCTCGCCCGAGAGCAGCGACCCCTCCTCCTTCATGCGCTTCTTGATCAGCGAGTGGCCGGTGGCGTTCATCACAGGCACGCCGCCCACCTTTTCCAGCATCTCGGGAAGGAGCTGCGAGCACTTCACGTCGAACACCACCTTCTGCCCTGGGCCTCGGCGCTGGATCAGGTCCAGGCCGTAGAGCAGGAGGAGCGTGTCGCCGCGCACGATCTCGCCGCGGTCGTCGATGGCGCCGATGCGGTCCGCGTCGCCGTCGAAGGCCACGCCCAGGTCCGCGCCCTCGGCCTTCACGCGGGCGATGATGTCCACCAGGTTCTTGTCCACCACCGGGTCCGGGTGGTGGTTGGGAAAGGTGCCGTCCGACTCGCAGAAGATGGGGATCACCTCCACGTTGTCTCCCAGCGCCGTCAGCAGGCGCTCGGCCACGATGGAGCCGGTGCCGTTGCCGCAGTCCACCACCACCTTGAGCTTGCGCCCGATGGTGAAGCGCTCCGCGATGTAGCGCACGTAGTCGTCCATCACGTCGCGCTCCTCCACGCTCCCTTCCCCGCTCTCGTAGTCGCTCTCCTCGATCATGCGGCGCACCTCCTGGATGGAGTCGCCGTAGATGGAGCCGCCGAGCGTCATCTTGAAGCCGTTGTACTGCGGCGGGTTGTGCGACCCCGTCACCTGCAGCCCGCCGTCCAGCTCGCCGTGGTAGACCGAGAAGGAGTGCACGGGGGTGGGCACCAGGCCCACGTCCACCACGTGCACTCCGGCGGCCACCATCCCGCGGCGCACGCCGGCGGCGAGGTCCGGGGAGGTGAGGCGGTTGTCGCGCCCCAGCGCCAGCGTCGGCCGGGGCTTGCCCAGGCGTCGGATGGCGAGGCTGGCGAAGGCGCGGCCGATCTGCTCGGCCACCTCCACGGTGACGTCAGGACCTACGACGCCGCGGATGTCGTACTGACGGAAGATGTGCGGATTGGCCATGTCTCTCCTCAGGCGGTGAGCACCAGCGCCACGCACTCGATCTCCACCGCGCAGTTGCGCGGGAGGCCGGCGGCCTGCACGGTCGACCGCGCCGGAGCGTGGTCGCCGAAGTGGCGGCCGTACACCTCGTTCATGGCCGTGAAGTCGTTCATGTCGCGCAGGAACACCGTCGTCTTGACCACCGCCGACAGGTCGGAGCCCGCCTGCTGCAGCACGGCGCTCAGGTTCTTCATCACCTGCTCCGTCTGCGCCACCACGTCGCCCTCGATGAGCTGCATGCTCACCGGGTCGAGCGCGATCTGCCCGGCGGTGAAGACGAAGCCGCGGGCCACGATGGCCTGGCTGTACGGGCCGATGGCGGCGGGCGCCTGGTCGGTGTGGACCTTTTGGAGAGACGTCATGGCTGCCTTGGAAGTGCGTGAGTGCGTTGGTGCGTTAGTGCCCCTGCGGGTCGAGCATCGCGCGCAGCTCGTCCGGGGACACGGTGGCGACGCCGGGTTTGCCCACCTCGATTCCCGCGGCGAGGTTGGCCAGCACGGCGGCCTCCTCGATCGTGGCGCCGGCGGCCAGGGCGACGGCCAGGAACGCCGTCACCGTGTCGCCCGCGCCGGAGACGTCGTAGACCTCCCGCGCCTGCGTGGGGATGCGGAACGAGCTTCCCCCCTCCGAGCGCAGCGCCATCCCGTCCTCGCCCAGCGTCAGGAGGAGGTGGCGGGCGCCGGTGCGGATGCGCGCTCTCTCCAGCCACTCGTCGTCGCCGGCGCGCATGGGGCCCGCGATCGCCGCGGCCAGCTCCACCGCGTTCGGCTTGAAGACCGTGGCACCCTGGAACGCGAAGAAGTTGCGGAACTTGGGGTCCACCACGCTGGGGATCCCCGCCGCGTCCGCCGCTTCCAGCGCGGTGTGGATGACCGCCGGTCCCAGGACGCCCTTGTTGTAGTCCTCCAGCACCAGCGCGTCGCACGCGGCGACGGCGGCGCGGACGTGCTCGCACAGCTCGGCGGCGCATTCGTCCGGGAGGTCGTCGTCGCGCTCGCGGTCGAAGCGCACCACCTGCTGCTGCCGCGCCACCACGCGCGTCTTGGTGGTGGTGGGGCGGTCGTGGCGCTCGACCAGGCGCGCGTGCACCTTGCCGCCGTCCAGCTCCGCCAGCTCGCGGCGGATCTGCGCCCCGGCGGCGTCCATCCCCACGTAGCCCACCAGCTCGCACGCGGCGCCCAGCGCGGCGACGTTGGCGGCCACGTTGGCGGCCCCGCCCAGCGCCGTCCGCTCCTCGGTGACGTGCACCACCGGCACCGGCGCCTCGGGCGAGATGCGGCTGACGGCGCCCACGAGGTACACGTCCAGCATCAGGTCGCCGACCACCGCCACGCGGAGGCCGCGCCCGCGCTCCAGGATCTCGTCCAGCCGCGCCCGCGTGAGCCGCTCCATCCGCCCCAGCCGTTCAGTGCACGCTTCCGGGCCCCGGGGCCGGGAAAAGGAGCGCCAATGTAGGCGGGCGGTGTGGGGGAGACAAGACGGGGCCCCCTCCCCCGCTCGTTCCTCGCGGCCCCTCCCCCAAAACAGCCTGGGGGAGGGGCGACACGCCGGCATCTGGCCGTTGCCGCACAGGCCCGTGGGGCGCGATTCATCGCGCCCGCCCTCGCCGCGTCCTGACCACCGCCATCCCGCACCGATCTGTAGGGGCAGACCTGCGTGTCTGCCCACCCTCTTCCCCGCCCCGATTCCCGCCGTACGCACCGAAACCTCGTAGGGGCAGCCCCGCGTGGCTGCCCGTGCCCGCCTGGGCGCCGTCGCCCGCCCTGCGCACAGATCCAAACCCCCTCCCCCAGGCGGTTTTGGGGGAGGGGGAAGCGTCGCGGAGCGGCGCTGGGGGTGGGGCCCCTCACCACCCCAGCACCTCCTCGATCTGCCGCGCCAGCTCCATCGGATCGAATGGCTTGGTGAGGACGCCGTTGACCCCGAGGTCCTGGAACCGAGTGCGATCGGAGGCCTGCACCTTGGCGGTCAGGAGGATCACGGGGATCTCGGCGGTGGCCGGTTGCGCCCGCAGCGCGCGAAAGGTGGAGGGGCCGTCCATCTCCGGCATCATGACGTCCAGGAGGATCGCGTCGGGCATGTGCTCGGCGGCGACGCGGAGGGCCTCGGCGCCGGAGCTGGCGCTGAACACCTCCCAGCCGGCGACCGCCTCCAGCGCGAGCTGCGCGACCTCGCGGATGTCGTCCTCATCGTCGATCACCAGCACACGTCTGCTCATCAGCGGCGGCGGGTATCAGGGGAAAAAGACGCGCTCCGGCCAGGGACGAGGCCGGAGCGCGTTGGAGTGCATAGCGCCGAGCTATTCCTCGTCGCCGGCGCCGTTGGAGCCACCCGCGGAACCGAGCCGCGCCTGCACGTGCTCCACGCCTTCCTGCGTGATGGCGTATTGCTTCCGCGCCTGGCGCGTGGTTCCCATCTTCTTCTTCTGCGTCATCAGCGGCGGGCGCGAGCGCAGGTTCGACTCGATGGCGCGCGTGATGTTGGGAACCGGCAGGCCGTTGCGCTTCAGCTCGGCGTTGATCGCCTGGCTGGTGACGGTGCGGTCCGGACGGCCCTTGGAGAGGACGTACGCGCCCAGCAGCGCGCGCTCCGCCATCGTCTCCGGACGCCACTGCTCCACCAGCGCGCCGACCTGCGCAACCGGCCGCCGCGGGCCGGTTCCCGAGCCCTTGGGACGGCCGGGACGGCGCTTGACGGGCTCTTCGGTGGCCGTGCTTTCCTCGTTGGACGCGCCAGATGAGGAGGCTGAGGAGCGGCCACCGCCCTGGAAGGCGCGCTGCAGGAGGATGTCGCGCGCGTGCTCCTTGAGCACGGGGTCGTAGCTGGAAATCGCCGCGTTGATCTCGTCGAGCAGCGCTCTGACTTCACGCAGGTCGGTCATAGGGTGTCATGTTCTGGGGCTTTCGCGCGCACGGTCGTGCGGGCGGAGCTCCACGTTGCGGGCCGGGTTGCGGTCGTGTGGACGCGCAATGTTGCCGGTACGCAACATTTAATCCGCTGCGGCGAGTGCCGTCAAGTAGTGCTGGTATGCCTCGTCGCCGAAGCACACCACCGTGACCTCCTCCGGAAGCTCGTTCTCGCGCAAGTGTGTGCGCACGGTGGCGATTGCGATGCGCGCCGCTCGCGCCAGCGGGAAGCGATACGCCCCGGTGCTGATCGAGGGAAATGCAATGGTGCGCAGCCCGCGCTCAGTGGCGATCGCCAGAGAATTGCGCCACGCGGAGGCCAGTAATTCATCCTCGCCATGACTTCCGTCCTGCCATACCGGCCCAACCGTGTGGATCACCCAGCGCGCCGGCAACCTGTAGCCGCGCGTGATCTTGGCCTCCCCCGTGCGGCAGCCGCGAAGCATGCGGCACTCGGCGACCAGCTCGGGACCGGCGGCTCGGTGGATGGCGCCGTCCACGCCGCCGCCGCCGAGCAGCGAGGTGTTGGCGGCGTTCACGATGGCGTCCACGTCCACCTTGGTGATGTCGCCGTTGGTGATGCGGATGCGCTCTTTCGCAGTCATGAGTCGCGCATGGCGAGTCCCGCCGTGGTCATGAGGGCCGCTCCGGAGGCGAGCCATCGCGCCAGGCTCTCCTCTTCCTTTTCGATCCCCAGCCCCCACGTCGCGTCGGTGATCAGGGTCACGGGAAGGGCGCGTTGCGGAGCCAGCATCCCCTCCACCGCCTGCTTGACGCACACGTCGCGCGCCACTCCGGCGACGAACACCTCGACGGGCTTCTTCAGCTCTTCGCGAAGGGCACGGATGAGGTCGTCGGTGGCGCGGTTCCCCTCGAAGACGTCGAACTTGCTCTTGTGGATGAAGACGGGCCTGCGGGTCGATACCGCGCGGCGCGCCGCGGCCCGGGCGTCTTCGGGGGTGGCGGCGCGGGAGAGGACGATGGGGTCCTCGGGGCGGATGGAGGCGAGGATCTGCGCGCCCTCCCGCTCGGCCGCGTCGTCCGAAAGGCCCATGCAGTGCGGCGGATAGGTGCCGCGCGACGGATCGGGCGCGACGGCGTCGATCTCCTCGTCCGCGTACGAGTGCCAGTCGCCGGTGTAGACCATGACGTCGCAGCGCGCGCGCATCCACTCCACCGCGCGCTCGATGGCGGGGATCGCCTGCGTTGCGCCCGCGTCCTGGCCGTTGTCGAAGAGGTCGTGGACGTACAGCCGCCCTCCCTGCTCCGGCGGCAGGAGGAAGTCGTTCTGCGCGTCCACCACCCAGCCGATGCGGGCCTTCATCGCGCGCTCCGGCCCGGGTACACGGGCTTGGCTGCGCGCTTCCACGCGGTGGCGTCCACGCGCGCCAGCACCGCCGCGACGACGGGCTCGGGGATCCCCTCCGGCAGGCTCTCGCCGCGCGCGCGGGCGGCGCCGAAGGCCGGCCAATAGTGCGCGAGCACCTGGTCCGCCTCGCCGTAGGTGAAGCCGAGTTCGCTCTCGTCGGTCTGTCCCGGCCACAGGTCGGCGGAGGGCGCCTTGTCGATCACCACGGACGGGACGCCGGATGCTTCCGCGAGCTGCCACACCTCCGTCTTGAGAAAGGGCGAGAGCACTTCCAGGTCGCTCGCCGCGTCGCCGTGGACGGTGAAGTAGCCCAGGAGGTTCTCGGTGCGGTTCTCGGTGCCCAGGACGAGCGTGTCGCCCGCCATGTTGGCAAAGGTGTAGAGGGTGACGGCGCGATGGCGGGCCTTGAGGTTCCCCAGCGCCAGCACCGCGCGCACGCTGGACGGATCGGCCGCGAGCACATCGTGCAGCCCCGACGCCGCGGCCGACGCATCCACCGACGCCGCGATGTCGATCGTCCGCCACTCCGCCTCGGGCAGGCGCTCGGCCACCGCGCGGGCATCGTTGAGCGACGCCGGCGCCGACGACGCGTGGCGCCCGCTGCCGTACGGCATGGAGAGGAGGACGACGTTCTCCGGGCCGAGCGCGCGCGCCGCCACCATGGCCGCAACGGCGCTGTCCACGCCACCCGAGAGCCCCATCACCACGCGCCGCATCCCCGCCCCGCGCACCACGCCGGCCAGCCACTCCGCCATCGCCGCCAGCTCCGCCTCCGCATCGATGCGAAGGGTTGCGGGCACCTCCCGCCGCGTGGCGGAGTCCGCGTTCGTTGCGGTCATATCGATCTCCCGTGGTCCAGGGGAATGCTCATCGTAGTTGTGAAGTGCATCTCGCACATCTTTTAGTACTAGGCACTTGGCACTAGGCACTTGGCACTTTTGTTCACCCCGCCCGCGCCCAATCCAGCCGCACCAATCTCGGATTCGGCCGGAAGCTCCTCCCCACCTTCCCGGCCTCCGCGCCGTCGAGCCGCACCACGTCCGCGGTGAAGTCGAAGTCGCTGAGAAGGCCGCCGGTGCCGTCGCTGTGGCCCAGCAGGCTGCTCCCCACGCCGTACGCGGCGACGGGGACCTGCTGCGCCTCGAACTGGCGGATCTTGTTCGGCTTGAAGCCGCCGCTCACCACGATGCCGACCTCGGGGAAGCCCTCCGCGTCGAGCGTCGCGCGCATCTTTCGAACGAGGTGCGCGTTCACGCCGGTGAGCGAGGCGCGCCCCCACACCTCCGGATCGCCGATCAGCGAGTCGTCGATCAGCCGCTCGCTGGTGTCCACGCGCACGGCGGCCAGCGAGCCGGGGCCGAACTCCGCGCGCATCGCCCGCGCCACCTCCAGCGCGGTGCGGACGGAGTTGTTCTCGTAGTCCACCAGGCTCATCACCTGCACCTCGGGCTCCTCCGCGCGCAGGTAGCGGGCGAAGGCGAGCGTGGCGGCCACGGTGTCGCCGCCAAAGGTGGCGATCATGGCGTGCGGCATCGTCCCAACGCCCGGCGAGCCCCACCAGGAGCCCGCCGCGTCGCTGGACACGCTGCGCGCGCCGCCGATCTGCGCCGCGTACCCGTCAGGCGTCTGCACGCGCCAGTCGTCGTGGCGCGGGGCCATGAAGATGACTGGCTTCCCCGCCGCCGCCTCGACCACGGCGCGCGTGTTGGTGGCGACGAGCGAGCGCCGCGCCAGCACCCCCAGCAAAGGCGTCTCCAGGTGCCCGAACGCGCGGTACGGCCCGGTGATGTGCATCACCGTCTCCCACGATTCCGAGCCCTCGGCATTGATGGAATCGCCTTCGAGGAGCGTGTCGACCGTGAGGCGGGTGTAGTCGCAGCCCTCCGCGAGCTGCGTCTGGAGAAGGCGGAGCGCCTCGTAGACGCCGGCCAGCACGCCACCCTTTTTGGCGAAGACCTGGAGCGTGACCTCCGGATCGATCCCCGCGTGGCGCAACGTGGCGGAGGTGCGCACGAAGTAGCGGTCCGAGAGCCACCCCGACGCCATGCGCGGATCGAACTGGAAGAGCCCGGCCGGGAAGCGCGCGAGCCCCTCGTGAAGCTCCGCCTGGCGCTCTGCGTCCGCCGCGGGTGATTGCGATGTCATGATGTCGGCCGTATGTCTCGTAACGAGAACGAATGCATCGGAAAAAGCGAACGCCGCAACGTTCTGAAAACGAGAATAATGCTCGTGCCGCGCACTGTCAAGCTTCCCGCGCGGCGGTGGACGCGTCTTCCCCGCCCTCCAGCGGCAGCCAGGGGAGCCGGATGGAGGTCTCCAGGCGGGCGCGCAGCGTGTCTTCGCGGAAGCGGAAGAGCTCCGGGGGGACGCCGGGTCCGCCCGTGTCGCGCGTGCGCCGCTTTCCCGTGCCTTGCACGATGCGGGGGGCGCGCGTGGCGCGGTCATCCTTGGCGGCGGCTACAGCACGACGGAAGTTGGCGCGGTGCAGCGGACGGCCCGCGATGACTTCGCATCCGGCCTGCAGCTCGTCCAGCGTGAACTCGGCGCCCAGGAGCGCCATCAGCGCCGCGGGGAGGTACTTGATCTTGCCTCGGAGGCGGCCCAGCGCGTCGGCCATGATCTCGCGGTGGTCGAACGCCATCGGCCGGCCGAACGCCTTCGCGCCGTCACCGGTGACGCGCCCCCAGGTGTCGCGATGCGCCTCCTCCACCAGCCCCGCCTCCCGCAGCAGGGCGAGACGCTCGGAAACGCGCTCCTCGTTCCACTCGCGCAGCCCGAATCCCCAGGCGAACTCCACCCGCTCCGCGCGGTCCCCGCCCTGGCCGCGCGCCCACTCGTCGAGAGCGTGCAACGCCGATTGCGCCGCCGCACGGCCGTCCGCGGAGCGCAGGTCTTCCCAGGGGAAGTACGTGTAGACGTCCTCCCAGCGCGCGTCCGTGGCATCGTCGCCGTGCTGCGGGTCGAAGCCGCCGCCCTCGCGCCGAACGAGCATCAGGTAGGCGTTAGTGGTGACGCGGGAGCCGCGCGAAACCCACTCGCCCGTCTCGGGATCGCGGGCGCCGGCGAACTGGCGCGGATCGCGGCCGTTGGTGCTGTAGCTTCCGAGCGGCTCCACGTGATCGGGCGCGGGACACCCCGTCTCCTCGCGCAGCTCGCGCAGGGCGGCCTCGCGCGAGTCGCGGTCGCCGGCCCAGTCCATGAAGCCGCCGGGCCACGCATCCAGCCCCGCGAACGGCTCGCCGCCGCGCACCACCACGAGCGCCTGGAGCTGCGTGGCTCCGCCTTCACGCCCCAGCGCGAGGGCGACCGCATCACCGGTGACGGCGTGGCGCGGATATTCGCGCGCATCGTACTCCAGCGCCCACTCCGGCGGGTCGCCCCCCGGGTCCACCCCGCGCACCTCCGCACCGTCCCCCATCGCTCCCCCTTGCTGACCGGAATCATTGCGCGGCACGTTGAGCACGCTGCGGGCCAGCCGGCAAGGGGCGGAGGCTCACGACATGACGACTGTCATACCAAAGTCGTGACGCGAGACGGTGTACGGTGCCACGCGGGGCGCGCATCTTTGCAGTCAGCCTGGAAGCAGCACGCACATCACCACCTGTCCCCGGAGTCTCGTGTCCATCCTGAAAAAAACCCTGCGCACCATCCCCCTGCTGGCGGCGCTGTCCGTTCCGCTCGCGGCGCAGCAGCCCGCCACACTCTTCCGCAACGCCCGCGTGTTCGACGGCACGCGCGTGCTGGAGCGCACCGACGTGCTGGCGGAGAACGGCCGCATCACGCGCGTGGGGCGCGGCCTGCGGGCACCGGCCGGCGCCGCCGTCGTGGACGGGACCGGCAAGACGCTCCTCCCGGGCCTGATCGACGCGCACACGCACAGCCTGGGCGACGCGCTGCGCGAGGCGGTCGTCTTCGGCGTGACCACCTCGCTGGACATGTTCACCGACCACCGCATGGCCGCCGCGGCGCGCGCCGAGCAGGCGTCCGGAAGGGCCAACGCGCGATCGGACCTTTTCTCCGCCGGCACGCTGGTGACGGCGCCGCGCGGCCATGGCACCCAGTTCGGGCTGCCGATCCCCACCCTGTCGTCGCCGGATTCGGCGCAGGCGTTCGTGGACGCGCGCATCGCCGAGGGCTCGGACTACATCAAGATCGTGTACGACGGCGGCCACACGTACGGGATCAAGCTGTCGACGCTGGACAGCGCCACCATGCACGCGGCGATCTCCGCGGCGCACCGGCGCGGCAAGCTGGCCCTGGTGCACGTGGGCGACGCCGACGGCGCGCGCACGGCGATCAACGCCGGGGCGGACGGGCTGGCGCACCTCTTCGTGGACCGGCAAGCGGAGGCCGGCTTCGCGGCGTTCACGGCACGGCGGCGGGCGTTCGTCATCCCCACGATGACGGTGCTGATGAGCATCACCGGCACGGGTGGCGGCGCTCCGCTGGTGCAGGATGCGCGTCTGACGCCGTACCTCACGCCGCCGGCGCGCGCCATGCTCGCGCAGGGCTTCCCACGCCGCGCCGGCGCGCCCGCGACGAGCTACGCGGCGGCGCAGGCCACCGTACGCCAGCTCCGCGCGGCGGGGGTCGCCATCCTGGCGGGGAGCGATTCCGGGAACCCGGGCACCGCGCCCGGCGCGGCCATGCACCGCGAGATGGAGCTGCTGGTGGGTGCCGGCCTCACCCCGCTGGAGGCGCTCACCGCCGCCACGGCCGGCCCGGCGCGCGCCTTCCGCCTGGCCGACCGCGGCCGCATCGCGCCGGGGCAGCGGGCGGACCTGCTGCTGGTGAACGGCAACCCCACGCGCGACATCACCGCCACCCGTGACATCGCGGGCGTGTGGAAGGGCGGCGTGCCGGTGGACCGCGCCGCCTTCGCGCGCTCCGTCGCCGAACAGGTCGCGAATGTCGGGCGTCCGCTGCGCATCACCGGGAACGGCATGGTGAGCGACTTCGAGAACGGGATGGCCGCGGCGCCCGGGAGCTGGTTCCCTTCCCCGGACAGCTTCGGCGGCGGCACCTCCACCGGCGAGGTCAAGGTGGTGGACGGCGGCGCGGGCGGCACGGGACACGCGCTGTCGATCGCCGGCACCATCACCACCACCATTCCCCAGCCCTGGTACGGCGCCATGTGGAGCCCCGGCGCGCAGCCGATGGCCCCCGCCGACCTCTCCGCCAGGCAGGGCATCGCCTTCCACGCGCGCGGCGACGGCAAGACGTACCGCGTCATGGTGTTCGCGCGCAGCAAGGGGATGGCGCCGCTGATCCGTACCTTCGTCGCCGGCCCGGAATGGCGCGAGGTGTCGTTCGCCTGGTCCGACTTCGGCACCGACGGCCACGACGTGATGGGCGTGGTGATCGCGGGCGGCCCGCAGCCCGGGCCCTTTGGCTTCCTGATCGACGACCTGCGCCTCAAGTAATCTCACGCGGAGGCGCGGAGACGCAGAGAGAACTTCGCGTGCTCTCTGCGTCTCCGCGTCTCCGCGTGAGGCCGCAGTTGGGATGACGGCACACCACACCACAGCGGAAGACGAAAATGAGATGGTGACTCGGCGATGGCGGCTCCTGCCGGCGGATGGGCAGATCAGCTGGCTGCCCTACGTGTGGCTGGTCTATCTCGGCACCTTTCTGACCCAGCCGGTGATGCGCTGGCGTACGGGGCGCCTGGAGTGGGGCGAAGCCCTGGTGACGGCGCTGGCGGTGGGGCTCTTCCTCCTCTCGTACTTCCGCGGCTTCTGGGTGAGCGGCCGCGACGTCCTGCGCATCATCGGCTTCCAGGTGCTGACGGGGGCGATGCTGGTGCCCGTGAACCCGGGCGCGTTCGTCTTCTTCGTGTACGCGGCCAGCTTCGCCGCACGGCTGGGCAGCGACCGTGGCGCCGTCCGCGCGATCGGGGCGGTGGCGGCCGTCGCGCTGGCGGCGGCGGTCCTCACCGGCGCCCCGCTCGCCTACGCCATCGCGGGGCCGGGGCTGGCCATCATCGTCGGGGCCGCGAACCTGCAGCACGCGCGGGTGCGGCGCGCCAACGAGAGCCTCCTCCTCGCCCGCGACCAGGTGCAGCGCCTCGCGGCGGTCGCCGAGCGCGAGCGCATCGCCCGCGACCTCCACGACATCCTGGGGCACACCCTGTCGCTCATCGTCCTCAAGTCCGAGCTCGCCGCCAAGCTGGCACCGCGCGACGCCGAGCGTGCCGCGCGCGAAATGCGCGACGTGGAAGAGGTGTCCCGCAAAGCGCTCCAGCAGGTGCGCGAGGCGATTCGCGGCTACCGCGCCACGCTGGCGGACGAGGTCGCGCAGTCGCACACGCTGCTGGACGCGGCGGGGATCCGCTCCGCCTTCCACACCGAGCCCGCGGAGCTCGACCGCGCCGCGGAGGAAGCGCTCGCGCTGGCCCTTCGCGAGGCGGTCACCAACGTCGTGCGCCACGCGCGTGCCCAGTCGTGCCGCGTGTCGCTGCGCAGCAAGGGTGGATGGTGCATCCTGGAGGTGGAGGACGACGGGCGGGGCGGCAGCGCGCCGGAGGGGAGCGGCCTGCGCGGGATGCGCGAGCGCGTGGCGGCGCTGGACGGGGTGGTGCTGCGCGCGCGGGGTGCGGAAGGGCGCGGCACGCGGCTCGAGGTGATGGTCCAGGCGCGGCAGCCGGCGGACGCCGCGCCATGATCCGCGTGGTGATCGCGGAGGACCAGTCGATGGTGCTGGGCGCCCTCGCCGCGCTGCTGGAGATCGAGAGCGACATGCAGGTGGTGGCGCGCGCCCAGAACGGCCGCGAGGCGCTGGACGCGGTGGAGGCGCACCGTCCCGACGTGCTCCTCACCGACATCGAGATGCCGGAGATGACCGGTCTGGAGGTGGCCGCCGAGGTGGCCCGCCGCAAGCTTTTCACGCGCGTCGTCATCCTCACCACGTTCGCGCGCGCGGGTTACCTGCGCCGCGCGTTGGACGCCGGCGCCGCGGGGTACCTGCTCAAGGACAGCCCCTCCGAAGAGCTGGCGAACGCCGTGCGCCAGGTGCACGCGGGCGGCCGCGCCATCGACCCCGAGCTCGCCCGCGAGGCATGGACCGAGC
>DASWNZ010000019.1:0-34839 GCA_036398975.1 Longimicrobium sp. | reverse complement strand
GACCCGTCCGGACGTGGTGTACGTCCCGGTCCGTCCTGGCTGCGAGTTCCAGCCGTACCAGGTCGAGGTCAAGACCGGCAGCGTCCGCGGCGAGTAATCGCTTCGGCCTGACGGGCTGGACCTGAGGTGAGGATCGGGGGGGTGCCATTGCGGCGCCCCCCCGATCTTTTCATGGTACCTCCGGCGACGTAGCTTGCGGCGCCCCTACCGGCCTCCTCCTTGTCTCGGCGGGGCCGGTATCATCATCCAGGAGCGAGCGAGAGGGACGTGCAGACGAGCGATGCGGAAGCGCTGAAGCGGGCCGCGGCGGAGCGGGCCGCGGAGTGGATCGAGGACGGGATGGCGCTGGGGCTGGGGACCGGCTCCACCGTGCGCCACCTGCTGGACGTGATCGCCGAGCGCCGCGCCGGGGGGGAGTGGGGCGGCATCGTGGGGGTCCCCACCTCCGAGGACACGGCGCGGCGGGCGGAGCGGCTCGGCATCCCCCTCGCCACGCTGGCCGAGGGCGGGCGGCTGGACCTCACCATCGACGGCGCGGACGAGGTGGACTCCCAGCTGCGCCTGATCAAGGGGCTGGGCGGCGCGCTCCTCCGCGAAAAGGTGGTCGCGTCCGTCTCCGCGCGGCTGGTGATCGTGGCGGACGACTCCAAGGTGGTGGAGCGGCTGGGCACGCGCGCTCCCCTCCCGGTTGAGGTGGACCCCTTTGCCGCGCCGGTCCTCCCCGATTTCCTCCGCTCCCTGGGCGCCGAGCCCGTGCTGCGCCTCGCCGGTGGCGGCGAGCCGCTGACCACGGACGGCGGGCACCACATCCTGGACTGCCGCTTCCCCGCCGGCATCGCCGATCCCGAAGCGCTGGAGGCGGCGCTCCTGGGGCGGCCGGGGGTGCTGGAGACGGGTCTCTTTTTAGGGATGGCGACGGCGGCCGTGATCGCCGCGCCGGGCGGGGTGCGGGTGCTCGGGGAGGGCGCATGAGCCGCGTCAAGATCGCGCCCTCCATCCTTTCCGCCGACTTCACGCGGCTGGGCGACCAGATCCGCGAGGCCGAGGACGCCGGCGCCGAGTGGATCCACGTGGACGTGATGGACGGGCACTTCGTCCCCAACATCACCATCGGCCCGCTGGTGGCGGCCGCCGCCCGGCGCGCCGTGCGGGGCGTGATCGACGTCCACCTGATGATCGAGCATCCCGAGCGCTACCTGGAGGCCTTCGCCGAGGCGGGGGCGGACTACCTTACGGTGCACGTGGAGGCGGCGCCCCACCTGCACCGCACGGTGCAGCGCATCCGCGAGCTGGGGATGAAGCCGGGCGTCACGCTGAACCCCGCCACCCCCGCCGAGTCGCTCTCCGAGATCCTGCCGTACGTGGACCTCGTGCTGGTTATGTCGGTGAACCCGGGCTTCGGCGGGCAGTCGTACATCCCCACCAGCACCGCAAAGATTGCCCGGCTGCGCCGCATGCTGGACGAGGGCGGCCTCGGCCACGTGGAGCTGGAGGTGGACGGCGGCGTGACGGCGGAGACGGTGGGAGACGTGGTCCGCGCCGGCGCGACGGCGGTGGTGGCGGGCTCGGCGGTGTACAACGCGCGCGCCACCGTGGCGGAGAACGTGGCCCGTCTTCGCGTGGCGATCGAGGCGGCGGAGGGGACGCGCTGAACGGGGCACTCCACGGGGTGGGGTGTCCGTATTATCTTGGGGGCGGCCCGGGTGGTGAAATCGGTAAACACAGGGCACTTAAAATGCCCCGCCCAACGGCTTGCGGGTTCGAGTCCCGCCCCGGGCACTCCGCGCGAAGCCCCGCCTGCTGATGGCGGGGCTTTGCTGTTGGGGGTGGCGAGGGTGGGTTCGGGGGGGGCTGGACGCCGGGGGCTGGGACGCCGGGGGCTGAAGCCCCCGGCTGGAACCACGCGAAGACGGCTGAAGCCGTCTCGTGCGACGCGGCGGTGGACCCCGGGTCGCGAGGGGTACGGCCTGCACTTGGCACGGGCAGCCACGCGGGGCGGCCCCTACGGGATTGGTGTGCGTGGGCGGGGGTCGAGCCCGGGGCGCATGGTGGGCGCGATGAGTCGCGCCCGGACCACACCTGTGCGCAGCAAAGCGATCCAAGCGAGCTCCCCCTCCCCCAGGCAGTTTTGGGGGAGGGGGATGCGTCGCGGAGCGACGCTGGGGGTGAGGGCCCACCCCCCGGGCTCGCGGCTGCGGCGCCGCATGCGTATCTTGCCAGCCACGGCGGCGTCACAACAGGCGCGGCGCAACGGCACCCGGACCGGATCGGCGGGCGATGGCGGAGGAGAACGGCCTGCACACAGGCGAAGTGGACGGCGAGGTGGCCGAGGCGGCCGTCGCCGAAGCCCAGACGCTGGGCGAAGAGGACCGCTGGGACGAAGCGCACTCCCTCCTCCTGGTCACGCTGGAGGAGCAGGGGGAGAGCGCGCTCCTCCTCTGCTGGGCGGGGATCGCGTCGCAGCGGCTGGGGAACGAGAGCGAGGCGTACGACTTCTTCCGCCGCGCCCTGGCGCTGCAGCCGGAAGACCCGTTCGTCCTGGCCGCGGCCGGGAGCGGCGTGGCGATCTTCGACGATCCGGACGCGGAGAGCGCCCTGCGCATGGCCGCCCTCACCTCGCCCGACTTTCCCTTTGCGCGCGCGGCGTACGGCGCGTACCTGGCGCGCGAGGGGCTCTTCGCCGAGGCGGTGGGCGAGCTGGAGGCGGCGCGCGCGCTGGCGCCCGAGGACGCGGAGATCCACGCCGACCTGGGGATGGCGTACCTGCTGGCGGGGCGCGCGGATGACGGGATCACGTCGCTGGAGGAGGCGCTCGCCCTGCGCGCGGACGACGCATGGCTGCGAGGGGTGTACGGCCTGGCGCTGGTGGAGGCGCGGCGTACCGAGGAGGGCGCCGAGCAGCTCCACCGCGCCGCGGCCGAGCGCGTGGAGGACGTGGAGCTCCAGCTTCTCTCCGCGCTCTCCGCGGCGGGGGAGGGGTGGCTGGACGAGGCGTGGAACGCGCTCGCCCGCGCGCAGGACGCGGCCGACGCCAGCGACCACGAGATGATCCAGGAGGTGGAGGACGCGCTGGAGGGCGGCGAAGAGGACGCCGTGGTCCTGCGCGACGACCTGGGACCGTCGCTCCTGCGCGAGCGGCTCGTGCAGCGCGCGTGAGCACCCTTCCCGATCCGCAGGGGGCCGCCGCGGCACAGCCCGCCCCCGAGCCGCCTCCCGCCCCCGAGCCGCAGGACCCGCCGCGGAGGAAGAGGCGGTGGCCCGTGCGCATGGCCGGCGGCATGGTGCGGCTGCTCATCCTGGGCGCCGCGCTGTGGGCGCTCACCGTGGCCGCCATCCACCTGTACGGCCGGCGCGACGAGGCCCGCCGCGTGGACGCCATCGTGGTGCTGGGCGCGGCACAGTACGACGGCCGCCCCTCCCCCGTGCTGCGCGCGCGGCTGGACCACGCGGTCGCGCTGTACCGCCGGGGCATGGCGCCCGTCATCATCATGACCGGCGGCGTGGGCCCCGGCGACACCGTGAGTGAGGCGGTCGCCAGCCAGCGCTACGCGGTGAAGCAGGGAGTCCCGGCCGGCGCCATCCTCACGGAGCGCACGGGGCTCACCACGCTCCAGTCGATGGACGGCGTGGCGAGGCTGATGCGTGCGCGCGGGCTGCGGCGCGCCGTCCTGGTGAGCGACCCCTTCCACATGCTGCGGCTGAAGCTGATGGCGATCCGCGTGGGGATTCGCGGCTTCACGTCGCCCACCCCAGACAGCCCTATCTCGCGCAGCCGCTCCGCGGAGCGGCGGTTCCTGATCCGCGAAAGCTTCGGGCTCCCCGCCGCGCTTCTCGGCATCCGGTGACGCGCGGAACCCAACCTGGTGAACGGATGCAGATCCCGATCGAGCGATTCTCCCTGGACAACGGCCTGCGCGTAGTCTTTTCCGAAGACCACACCAACGCCGTGGTCGCGGTGAACCTGTGGTACAACGTGGGGAGCCGGAACGAGGCGCCCGGCAGCACCGGGCTGGCCCACCTCTTCGAGCACATGATGTTCCAGGGCTCGCAGAACGTGCCGGAGACGCAGCACATCGCCCACGTGGAGCGGGCGGGCGGCAGCGTGAACGGCTCCACCTGGCTGGACCGCACCAACTACTACGTGACCCTTCCCGCGCACCAGCTGGAGCTGGCGCTCTGGCTGGAGAGCGACCGCATGGGCTTCTTCCTCCCCGCGCTCACGCAGGAGAAGCTGGACAACCAGCGCGACGTGGTGAAGAACGAGCGGCGCGAGCGGGTGGACAACCAGCCGTACGGCGACTGGGACGAGCGCGTGCAGGCGATGCTCTACCCGCCCAGCCACCCGTACCACCACTCGGTGATCGGGAGCATGGCGGACCTGGACGCGGCATCGCTGGACGACGTGAAGCGCTTCTTCAGCACCTACTACGCGCCGGACAACGCCGTGCTCTCCATCGCCGGCGACTTCGACGCGGTGGAGGCGCGGCGGCTGGTGGAGCGGTACTTCGGCCCGATCGCGCGCGGCCCCGGGCTGCCGCCGCTGCCGGGCGAGCCACGGCTGGAGCCGTTCACGCTGGGGCGCGAGGTGCGGGCCGCGGTGGAGGGCGACTTCGCGCTCGCCCGCGTCTACCTGGCGTACCGCATCCCGCCGTTCGGGTCGGAGGAGTTCTACGCGGCCGACGTCCTCACGGAGGTGCTCTCGTCGGGGAAGTCGAGTCGGATGTACCGCGACCTGGTGCGCGACCGGCGCATCGCCCGCGCCGCGTCGGCGTTCTGCCTCCCCATCGTGACCGGCGCCGCCTCGCTGATGGTGCGCGGGATCTCGCCCCCGGGCGGCGACCCCGCGGCGCTGGAGGCGGCGATCCTGGAGCAGCTTGAAGCCGTGGCGAAGGAGGGTCCCTCGGCCGCGGAGCTGGAGCGCGCGCTCACGGGGCTGGAGGCGCGCAACACGCTGGAGCTGCAGCGCGTGGCCGAGCGCGCCGACCGCCTTTCGATGCTCACCACCCTCTTCGACCAGCCGGAGCGGATCAACACCGAGCTGGACCGCTACCGCGCCGTCACCTCCGAGCACGTGCGCGCGCTGGCCGAACGGTACCTGCACGCGGACAACCGCGTCGTCCTCACCTACCTGCCGCGCGCGGCGCAGGCGGTGGCCGCGTGAGCGGGGCGGACGATCGGGCGCAGGCGCCCACGCCGGGGCCGGTGCGCCCCTTTCACTTTCCCGCCGTGCAGCGCACCACCCTCGCCAACGGGCTGGAGGTGGTGGTGGCGGAGACGCGCCGCTTCCCCGTGGTGACGCTGGAGCTGGTGGCGAACGCCGGCGCCACCGCCGAGGAGGATGCCACCGCCGGCGTCGCCACCCTTACCGCGAGCCTGCTGGAGTCGGGCGCGGGGGAGCGCACGGCCGACCAGATCGCGGAGACGGCGGACGGGCTTGGGATCACGCTGGACAGCACCACCGGGTGGGACGTGGCGCAGTGCGGCTTCACCTCGCTCCGCGCGCGCCTGGAGCAAGGGATGGAGCTCCTGGCGGACTTGGCGCGCCGCCCCACCTTTCCCGAAGCCGAGGTGGAGCGGCTTCGCGTGGAGCGGCTGGGCACCCTGGCGCACCGGCGCACCGACCCCTCCGCGCTGGCCACGGAGATCTTCAGCCGCTACACCTACGCCGCCGACACGCCGTTCGCGCGACCCGTGGGCGGCACGACGACGACGGTGCGCGCGCTGGGGCGCGAGCAGGTGGCCGCCTTCCACGCCGCGCGCTACGCCCCCGCGGGGAGCGCGCTGGTGGGCGCGGGCGACGTGGGTCTGGAGGAGCTGGCGGCGCTGGCGGAGCGCTTCTTCGGGGACTGGAAGGGGGAGAGCCTTCCCGCCGCCGTCCCCGCGGTCACGCCGCGCAGCGAGCAGGTGACGGTGGTGGTGGCGCACCGCCCCGGCGCGGTGCAGAGCGAGATCCGGTTGGGGCACGTGGGGGTGGAGCGCGGCGCGCCGGACTACACCTCCATCCTGGTGATGAACACCATCCTGGGCGGCTCCTTCTCGTCGCGGCTCAACATGAACCTGCGCGAGCGGCGCGGCTACACGTACGGCGTCAGCACGCTCTGGACGGCGCGGCGGCAGCGGGGCGCCTTCTACGCCTCCACCGCCGTGCAGACCGAGGTCACGGCGCACGCGGTGGAGGAGATCCTGCGCGAGATCCGCGGCCTGCGCGAGGCCGAGGTGTCGCACGACGAGCTTCGCGACGCGCGCGACTACCTGGCCGGCGTCTTTCCGCTGACGGTGGAGACCACCGCCGGCGTGGCGGCGCGCCTTTCCGGGCTGGTGACGTACGGCCTCCCCACCGACCACTACCAGGGCCACCGCGAGCGCGTCCTATCGGTGACCGCGGACGAGGTGCTGCAGGCGGCCCGCAGGCGCCTGCATCCGGAGCGCGCCGTCATCGTGGTGGCCGGCGACGCGGACCAGGTGCGGGCCCCGCTGGAGGCGCTGGGGATCGGCCCGGTGGAGGTGGTGGACCCCACCGAAGTGCTCGACTGACCGTCTCGAACGTTCGTTAAGTTGTTGTTAGGGCGCCGCTCGGCCGGTTGAGCGGCGCCCCTTCTTTGGACATCTTCAAGGTGCGGAAACCGATGAGCGACCCCACACCCCCGGCCGGCGAGCCGGGGCTGATCTCGCGGAGGCCGGTCCACAAGGGGCGCATCGTGGACCTGGGCGTGGACACCGTCCGCTTTCCGGACGGCTCCACGGGAGAGCTGGAGCTGATCCGGCACTCCGGCGCCGCGGCGGTCCTCCCCGTCCTCAGCGACCCGGCGGGCGGCGACCCGCAGATCGTCCTGATCCGCCAGTACCGCTACGCCGCCGGCGGCTACCTGTACGAGGTGCCGGCCGGGCGCCCGGACCGGCCGGGCGAGCCCTGGGAGGAGTGCGCGAGGCGCGAGCTCCGCGAAGAGACGGGGCTCACCGCCGGCTCCATCCGCTTCCTCACCACCATCTGGACCACGCCGGGCTTCACGGACGAGCAGATCCACCTCTACCTGGCCACCGGCCTCACGGCGGGCGAGACGGAGTTCGACCCCGACGAGTTCATGGAGACGGTGCCCCTCCCCATGTCCGAAGCGCTGCGCATGGTGCGCGACGGCGAGATCACCGACGGCAAGACCATCTGCACCCTCCTGTACGCGGCGGGGTTCGTGATGGGGATGTAGGCCGGCGGGCGGGGGCGGGGGAGGGGCCGGTGTCCAGACTCTGCACGCGGTGTCCTCGAACGGGGACAGGCCGGCCGGAGCGACCCGCCGGCGCCGCGAGCGGAAAACCGAGCAGGCAAGCGGCATTGCGGCTGTTTTCGGAGGGATGCGGAGCGGGGCACGTCCCCTGCCTTCCTCCCACCGTGCAGCCCGGCCAAACCCAACCCGAAGCAGTTCCCTGGAAGGGGGTTCCCATGATAGACGTCTTCGCCCGCGCACCCAAAGCCGCCGACCCCGCGTCGGCCCGCGGGGCGCTCAAGCAGCTCGACGACAGCGGCGTAGTGGCCGCCTTCCTGGACGGAGAGAAGCGCGCCTTCGCCGAGCTGGTGGAGCGCTACCAGACGCGGCTGCTGAACTTCGTCTACCGCACCACCGGCGACCGCGAGCGCGCGGAAGACCTGGTGCAGGAGACGTTCATACGGGTGTACCGGCACCTGCACCGCTTCGACCAGAGCAAGAAGTTCTCGACCTGGGTCTACACGATCGCGTCGAACCTGGCCAAGAACGAGCTGCGCAACCGCTCGCGCAACCCGCTGGTGCTCTTTCAGACCATCAAGAAGAACTGGGACGCCGACTCGCGGCCGCTGGAGTGGGAGGACAATACCTACCGCCCGGACGACCTCTTCCGGAAGCGCCACCTCAAGAGCATGGTGGAGAACACGGTGGACCAGCTCCCGGAGCATCACCGCACGGTCTTCATCCTCCGCGAGATGGAGGGGAAGACGTACGAGGAGATCGCCGACATCACCGGCGCCAACCTGGGCACCGTCAAGAGCCGCCTGAACCGCGCGCGCAACAACTTCGCGCAGCTGATCGCGCCGCTCCTGGACTGAGCGGAGGAACAGCGGGTCTCACGCGGAGACGCGGAGACGCAGAGAGAAAAACGGGAGGAGGGACGGGGCTCATGATTCCCCCGTCCCTCCTTTTTCTTTTTGTGTTGGTCTCCTCCGTGTCTCCGCGTCTCCGCGTGAGCCCTGCAGTTGCGGTTTCCTAATGTGGCGGAACGACGCGCGGTGTGTCTGAGCAACACTCAGCGCGTGGGAACTCCGTTGGGGCTTTCGCGTACAACGTGGCTCAACGACGCGCCGACGCAAGCGCGCCGCGGACTGGACCGGCCACACGCGATGGGTGGAGGAACGATGACGAGCTGCGAGCGGTTCCTGGCGGGATACTCCGCCTTCCGGGACGACGCGCTTCCGTGGGAAGAGCGGATGGAGATGGAGGTGCACCTCGATGAGTGCCCCTCCTGCGCGAAGTACGACCGCGTGGTGAGCCGCGGCACCGAAGTGTTCCGTGAGCTTCCGCAGCTGGAAGTGTCCGAGGACTTCGCGGCGCGCCTCCAGCACCGCATCTACACCGAGGACCTGGAGGCTGCGCGCGCCCGCAACGCGAGCCGCTCCGCCACCGCCCTCGCCACTATGGGGATGGCTGCGGCGATCGCGGCGGCGGCGTGGGTGCCGCTCGTGCGCCAGTACTCGGAAGGTGAGGCGCCGCTCCAGAGCGCGGCGAGCACGGTTCCCTTCGCCGAGCGGCTGGCCGCGTGGGACGGGCCGGCGCACCGCGAGGCCGGGCGCGTCACTTCGCAGCTCGCGCGGCTGGGCGTGGCGGTCACCGAGCTGCCGTACCACGACCTCGTGTTCAAAAAGGACGGCCCCCTCGTCACCACCGTCGCGGCGTACACCGAAGGCGACCTCCTCGCCCGCTAGCCACCGTGCCCCAGATCTCGGCTGAAAAACTCGAACGCACTCTCCGGGACCGTGTCCCGGGGGGTGTGTTCTTCTTCCATGGCGAAGAAGATTTCTCGCGCGACGAGGCGGTGGGCCGCGTGGTGGCCGCGTACCTGGACCCCGCCACGCGCGACTTCAACTTCGACCAGCTCCGCGGCGCCGACATCACCGCCGACGACCTGGCGTCGCTCGCCGCCACGCCGCCCATGATGGCCGAGCACCGCGTGGTGGTGGTGCGCGACGCGCAGGGGCTCTCGCCCAAGGCGCGCGAAGTGGTGGAGGCCGTCGCCGCGGCGCCGCCGGCCGGGCTGGTCCTCGTCCTCTCCGCCGTTATTCCCGCCGCCAGTAAGGCGAAGTTCTACGACGAGCTGAAGAAGCGCGCCGTCTCCACCGAGTTCTGTCCGCTGGATCCCAACGACGCGCCGGGGTGGATGATGGAGTACGCCGGCGAGGTGCACGGCGTGGAGCTGGACGCGGAGGCGGCGCGAGCGGTCGTCGCCGCCATCGGCGCGGACCTGGGGATGCTGCGCTCCGAGCTGGCCAAGCTGGTCGCCTACGCCAGCGACCGGAAGCGGATCACGCTCGACGACGTGCGCGCCGTGGGCGGCTCCGTGCCGCGGCAGGACCGCTGGGCGTGGTTCGACCTGGTGGCCGACCGCAAGTTCCGCGAAGCGCTCGCCACCCTCCCCACGCTGCTGGAGGCGGGGGAGAACGCGGTCGGGCTCGTGATCGGGATGGGCGGGCAGCTCCTCAAGGTAGGGATCGTGTGCGCGGGCGGGCAGGGCGCGCTGGAGCGCGAGCTCAAGCCGTTCCAGCGCTGGATGGCGAAGCGCATAGTCCCGCAGGCCCGCCGCTGGACCCTGCAGGAGCTCGACGCCGCGCTGTGCGAGCTGCTGCGCACGGACCGCCTCCTCAAGTCCGCATCGCTCACCGACCGCCAGGCGATGGAGGAGCTCCTCCTGCGGCTCTGGGCCATCAAGCGCCCCGCCGAGTCGGCGGCGTAGGGGACGCGGTATCCGATGTTTTGAGGGGCGGCGCACCGATGAGTTGCGCCGCCCCTTTTGCGCGCCCTCCTGGTCCGTTCTCGCGCGCCGCCGCTCCGCGTGCGCCACCCGCAACCCATTGTGAGATCCGGCTTTCCCCGCCGGTGCGACCCGCTGCGGCCAGCGCGTAGAAGGTTCTTGCGCACTTGCCTCAAAGCTTACAGAGTGGACGCGTTGCTCATGCTGAAACGCGTTCGCCCGGCGGGGTGGGGGAGGTGGAGGTGGAAGATCGGAGAGCAGGAGTGACCCTGGTAGAGCTGATGGCGGTGCTGGCGCTGATCGGGATCCTGGCGGGGCTGGCCTCGGCGTCGCTGAGGCGCGTGCTGGCACGCGCGCAGACGACGGCGGCGCTCCACCAGCTCGCGGCGGACATCTCGTACACGCGGATGCTGGCGGTGCGCGGGGGGAGCCGCGTGGAGCTGCGCTTCACCAACGAGGGCTCGTGCGGCGGCCCCCACTCCGGCCGCTTCTCGGCGGACGGCTACCGCATCACCGTCCGCGACCCCGCGCCGCGGGTGGTGCGCGTGGCGCGGCTGCGGAGCTCGGCGAGCGGGGTGTGCCTGGAGTCCAACAACGACACCAACATCGTGTTCGGCTCGCGCGGGCTCCTCCTCCCCTTCGAGAACCGCACCGTCTGGTCGCGGCGGCACGACGTGGTGGACTCGCTCACCGTGTCGGTGCTCGGCCGCGTCCGGCGGCGGTTCTGAGACCGGAGAACCGCGGCCTCACACGGAGCCACGGAGACACAGAGCAAGAACTTCTTCTTGTTGCCTCTCCCGCGTCTCTGCGTCTCCGCGTGAGCCATGCTGTTCGGGTGCGCAACGTTTGCCAGTGCAGCAAACCTTGCTACCTCCATACGTGGGTACGGTAGCGCTAAGTCGTTGCGGGAGAGGAGGTAAGCGGCGGGCACGGTCCTTCCTTAAGGGGAGGCCATGCACACCCCACCGTATCGCCCTCTCGGCTGCCGCCGGGGCTATTCACTCCCCGAGCTGCTCGCGACCCTCGTCATCGTCGCCATCATGGCCGCACTCGCCGCGCCGCGCCTTCGCGGAGTGGGCACGAGCGCCCGGCAGACGGGGGCCATGAACCAGCTCGCCACGGACCTGAGCCTCACGCGGATGCGCGCCATCCGCGCCGGAAACGCGGCGCGGCTGGTGATCAACAGCACCGGCACCGCCTACCAGGTGGAAGTCCGCAAGGCCGACGGGGTGAGCACGGACACGGTGAAGACCGTGCGCCTGACGCAGGACTACCCGGGCCTGCTGCTGCGGCCCGTGCTCGACTCGGTGGTGTTCGACAGCCGCGGAATGCGCCGCGGGGGAACGGAGCGCATCCAGGCCCTCCGCGACAACGCCAACGTAGACAGCATCAAGATCTCCCCACTCGGCAAGGTGACACGTGCACGCTGATCCCGCCCCCCGCGCGCCGCGCGGCAACGAGGGCTTCACGCTGATCGAAGTGATGATCGCCATGGTGATCCTCGCGGTGGGGCTGTTGAGCCTCGAGGCGCTGGGGATCGGAGCCGCACGCGTGGTGACGCTCTCGGAGAAGCAGGGGCGCTACGCCACCCTCGCGGCGTCCAGCATGGAGTCGCTGCGCCACGAGATCCGCAACGCCCCCGCCGCGCTCCCCATCAACCAGACCACCGAGGTGCTCCTGGTGGGCGGCGACACGGCCCTCGTGAAGCGCGAAGCCACGCGGCAGGCGGTGAAGCAGGCACGGCTCACGGTTACGGTGAGCCCCAAGGCGACGGGGTCCCGCCTGGTGCGCGCCGCCCCGGTGGTGCTGAACTCGTACCTCTTCGATCCGCAGATCCCATGAACCGCGCACCCCAAGACACGCGCACCGCCGGCTTCACCCTGGCCGAGCTCCTGGTGTCGCTGGTGATCGCCGGCTTCCTGGCCGGGGTGATCCTGCAGCTCGTCACCGGCCAGGCCCGCTTCACCGACATCCAGTACGCGCGCCAGGAGGTGCAGGACAACGCGCGCGGCACGCTGGAGCTGCTGGGGAGCGAGCTGCGCACCGTGCCCCTTCCCGGCGGGCTGCTGATGGCCGGCGAGGACACCATCCGCTTCCGCTCTCCCATGGCCTGGGGGGTGTACTGCGGCACGAGCGCCGGCTCCCGCTACGTGGTGTTCGACAAGGGCGTCTGGGTGACCGCCGCCGCCTCCGGAATCCCCATGCGGACCGGGCTGGTGCTGCAGCGGACCGAGGGGAGCGTGGACGGCACCATTCCGCCGGTGTTCGACTCCGACGACGACGCCGCGCGCGGCGACACGCTCGCGCCGGCCCTGGCCGCGACGTCGCCGTGCGGCGGGCTGATGGACGACGCCACGAAGACGGTGGTGGTGAAGTTCGACGACGTGGACGCGGCCGTGCCCGGCACTCCGGGGCTGGCGGCGTACGTGTGGCGCTCCGTGGCGTACGGCGGGGGAGTGGCGGATGCCGCCGGCGACCGCTGGATGACGCGCGAGCTCAGCGGAAGCGGACGGCCCGAGCCGCTCGCCGGCCCCATCGAGAACCTCACCATCCGCTACCTCAACGCCGCGGGGGTCGCCTTCTCCGCGCCCGTAGACGCGGTCAGGCGCGACTCCATCCGCAACGTGCGGGTGATCGTGACGATGAAGGCCCGGCAGGGCACGGGCGCGAGCTCGGGAACGCGCAAGGTCTCCACCAAGGACTCCATCACCGTGTCGCTCCGCAACTTCCGCTAGCGCACCCGCCCAGGCGAATCCATGCAGAATCACTTCAGGGCGCTCCGCTGCGAGCGCGGCGTAGCGCTCCCGCTGGCGATGATCGGGCTGGTGGTGGTGTCCATCCTGGTCACCGCCGCGCTGGTCAGCTCCTCGACCGACCTCGCCATCAGCAGCGCGCAGCAGGACGCCACGCGCGGCGTCTACAACGCCGAGGAGGCGCTGGAGACCGTCGTCAGCCGCATCGACGTGGCGCTCCGCGCGGACTCCTTCACCGCCCCCTCGGCGTCGACGGTGCCCAGCCCGTTCGACCTGGCCAGCGGCGGCACGGGCAGCTACACCATCCGCCAGCTCTACCGCCGCAACCCGGTGACGGATTCGGCGGGGAACCGCACCAACGGGCAGGCCGTGTACTGCATCACCGCGGCGCCCGTGCGCGGCGGCGGGCGCTCCAGCCGCACGCTGGGCGCTTTCCTGCAGCTCGAGCTCGCGCCCGACCAGCTGAACCTCAACATCAAGGGTGCCGGCTCCTTCGGCGGCAACGTGGAAGTGAAGGGGAGCGCCAAGATCGTGGGGCAGGCGCAGGACGTGTCGAAGTGCGGGAGCGCGGGGTCGGTGCCGGCCATCGAGACCTCGAAGGAGGGGCAGGTGAGCAAGTCCGGCAACGGGGTGGAGCTGGTGGGCGGCTCGCGGCAGACCGAGGAGACCAAGGCGGAGTTCCAGTCCCGCATCCTGGGCGGCAAGACGCCGCTGCAGGTGGCGAGGCAGGCGCGCATCAAGTTCGGGCCGCTCCTCACCACCGCGCGCAACTTTCCCAGCAGCTTCAAGGCGCTCTCGACGGTCTCCAAGGACTCGATCGCCAACTGGGGGTGCCCGAAGTCGCTGGGCGTGTCGTGCAACGCCGCCACCGCGGACACCTCGTACTACCCCACCATCGGGATCGACGCGCAGGGCGGGCAGGTGGACCTGCAGGGCGACCACGGACAGGGGGTGCTGGTGGTGGTGAACGGCGGGCTCAAGATCTCCGGCAACTTCAAGTTCAAGGGGATCATCCTGGTGGAGGGGGCGCTGGACGTGACCGGCACCGTCAAGGTGGTGGGCGCGGTGGTGGGGCTCAACACGGTGACGGTCAACAAGGTGGACGGCAACAACGACCTCTCCGGCACCATGGACATCACTTTCGACCCCTGCGTCAACCGGCGCGCGCAGCAGGCGTTCAACGACGCCAACCCCCGCTTCATCCTCAACCGGCCGCCGACCGGCTGGTTCGAGGTGGTGCGGTAGCAGAAAGGTGGCAGAGCGCGTCCTTGACGCCGAACCGGGAGCGACGTACACTGTCGTGTACCTCCTTACAATTCCACCCCGCCACACCCGCTGCGCCGCGTAGTTTGCCGCGCGCCTACGACACTCGTTTTCCAAAAGCAGCATGGTTTCCTTCCTCCGCCGCAACAAGAGCACGGTGGGCCTCGACATCGGCAGCGGCTACGTGAAGCTGGCCGTGATCGACCATTCCGGCGCCGAGCCGGAGCTGGTGCACGTCTCCCACACCCCGCTGATGGCCGACGCCATCGTGGAAGGGGAGGTGATGGACCCGCAGATCGTCGTCCAGACGGTGCAGTCGCTCCTCACGACGGCGGGGGTGAAGCCGAAGACGCTGGTGGCCTCGGTGGGCGGGCGCGACGTGATGGTGAAGAAGATCCAGATGGACCGGATGAAGGAAGCCGACGCCCGCGAGGTGATCCGCTGGGAGGCCGAGCAGTACGTTCCGTACGACATGGAGAGCGTGCAGCTGGACTTTCAGATCGTGGATCCGCTGAGCGACGGCCTGCAGATGAACGTGCTGCTGGTGGCCGCCAAGCGCGAGGTGGTGGAGCAGCGAGTGGGGCTCCTGCGCGACGCGGGGCTGGCCGCCACCGTGGTGGACGTGGACGCCTGCGCGCTGCACAACGCCTTCGAGTACAACTACCCGGAGGCGATGGACGGGATCTGCGCCCTGGTAAACGTGGGGCACGAGATCTCCACGGTGAACGTGCTGCAGGAGGGCGCGCTGGTGCTGACGCGCGACATCCCCTTCGGCTCGCGCCGCCTGCGCGAAGAGCTGCGCCGCCGCCACGGCCTGACGGTGGAAGAGGCCGAGGCGGTGCTGGAGGGGCGCTCGCCGCGCGCCGCCGAGTTCCGCGAGCTGCTGAACGAGGGGTGCGAGGAGCTGGCGCTGGGGATCGAGCGCGCGGGGGCCTTTCTGGCCGCCAGCGAGGCGGGCGGCGGACTGTCGCGGGTGTACCTGAGCGGCGGGTCCACGCGCATCCCCGGGCTGGTGGACGTGGTGGCCGCGCGCCTGCGCACCCGCACCGAGCTGGCCTCGCCGCTCCAGCGCCTCCGGGTGCGCAGCGGCGCGGGCACCTTTTTCCCCGTGGACGAGCTGGCCCCCATGCTGATGCTGGCCGTGGGGCTCGCCCTGCGCGGCGCCAACTAGCGGCGCCCCCCTCTGAACGAAATCCCGCCCCGCGCACCGCGCCGGGGCACCGCCGAACGCCCGGGTACACACCCTTGATCCAGATCAACCTTCTCCCCGGCGGCACGCCGAAGCGTGCCTCCGCCGCGCGTGGAGCCCGTACGCCGTCGCTGCCCAAGGTGGGGGGCGATCCGCGCGTGGCCGCCGTGGGGGGCGCCGCCCTCCTCCTGGTGATCCTCGCCGGGCTGGGGTGGTGGAAGACGGGCGCCGCCCGCACGGAGCTGCAGGCCAGCGTGGAGCGCGAGACGGCCGACTCGGTGCGGCTGGCGCGCACCATCTCGCTGATGGAGACGCTGGACGCGCGCCGCGACACCATCGAGAGCAAGATCTCCGTGATCCGCAGCGTGGACGGGCGCCGCTACGTGTGGCCGCACCTGATGGACGAGGTGAGCCGCGCGGTTCCCCCGTTCACCTGGCTCACCAAGCTCGCCACCTCCGACGACGACGGCGGCGCGGCACCGGCGCCCACCCCCGCAGACACGGCGAAAAAGGACTCCGCCGCGCGGGCCGTGCCCGCGGGGCCGGAGGGGCCCGCCTTCTCGGTGGAGGGGGCCGCCGGCTCCACGCAGGCGCTGACGCGCTTCATGAAGAACCTGGAGCTGTCGCCGATGATCCGCGACGTGGCGCTGGTGACCAGCGAGCAGACGAGCACCGACGGACGCACGTACCTGAAGTTCACCCTGGAAGCGCGCTACGAGCAGCCGGACTCGTCGCTTCTGGAGATCGTACCCGTCCTTCCCTCCGCGCGCTGAGCCATGGCACTTCCTCCGCTTGACCCGCAGCTTCGCCGCAACCTGATGCTGGGCGGCGTGATGGTGGCCCTGCTGGGCTACCTCTTCTACGACTACGTGTACGCGCCGCGGCAGGCCGAGGTAGCCGCGCTCCGCACCCGCGTGGAGGAGCTGCAGACGCGCAACTCCTCCGCACGCGCCCTCACCCGCGGAGTGGGCACGGACGTGGAGGGGACGCTCGCCAACTACCGCCGCCAGCTGGAGGCGGTGGAGGGGCTGATCCCCTCCGGCGAGGAGCTGCCCGACCTGCTGGACGCCATCTCGGCCGAGGCGCAGCGCACCAACGTGGAGATCGCGCTGATCCAGCCCAGCGGCGCCACCGAGGAGGCGTACTACACCCGCCGGGCGTACGACATGGCGGTGGTGGGCCGCTACCACGACGTGGCCGACTTCCTCACGCGCGTGGCATCGCTGCCGCGCATCGTGACCCCGCTGAACCTGACGCTGGCGCCCACCGCGGCGGCCGGCGGCACCGGGGCGGCGGCAGACCCCGGGGCGGCCGGCGCCGTCCGGGTGGAGGCGCGCTTCTCCATCGAGACCTACGTGATCCCCAGCACGCCGACGGAAAATGAGAAACCCGCGGAGTAGGGCCGCCCTGGCGGCGGTGGTGCTGGCGCTGGGGCTCGCCGCCCCGGCCGCCGCGCAGCCCGCGGCGCCCGCCGATTCGGCGGTGCGCCCCATCGAGAGCTATCGCCGCGAGGTGTTCCGCTACCAGCGCGGCGGCCGCCCGGACCCCTTCCAGCCGCTGCTGAGCGCGGCCGACCTGGGGTACCGCGTGGAGGACCTGCGGCTGGCCTCCATCGTGTACTCGCCCAACCCGCGGCAGTCGATCGCCGTCTTCACGGTAGGCGACAGCGCGGGCCGCCACCGCCTGCGCACGGGGCAGCGGCTGGGCTCCATCACGGTGCTGGCCATCTACCCGCGCCGCGTGGACGTGCAGGTGAACGACTTCGGCGTGGCGCGCGTGCAGAGCCTGACCTTCCAGCGCACGGCGCGCACGATGGCGCCCGGCCCCGGCGCGGGCGCCGCCGCCGCGTCCGGCGGGACGACGCAGCCGGTGATCATCCAGGCCCCCGCGCCCGCCCAGCCCGCCGCGCCTTCGGGCCCGCTGCGCCGCGGCGGGCAGCGCAGGCCGGCGGAGCAGCAGCCCGGCGCGCAGCCGCAGCCGGCCGCCCCGCAGCAGCAGCCCCGCACGCAGCAGCAGCCCCGCGGCAACGGCGCCACGCTGGCGCGCCCGTCCAGCACGCAGACACCGTGAATCTCCGCCAAGCTCCCCCACCAAGGACTTTCGCCATGATACGTCATCTAGCCGCCGCGCTCATCCTGGCGCTGCTCGCCTCCGCGGCGCCGCGCGCGGCCGCGGCGGACCCGGCGGGAAGCAGCCCCTCCGCGCCGCGCGGCGCGGACGGCAGCATCTCGGCGCTGCGCCTGGAAGGGCGCGGCGGGCGCACCGAGCTCACCGTGGAGATCACGGGGGGCGAGGTGACCTACGAGCACTTCCGCCTTTCCGGGCCTCCCCGCGTGGTGGTGGACATCCGCGGCGCGCGCAGCGATCTGCCGGCCAGCCGCTACGACGGGATCCACCGCGGCGGCGTGTCGGCCGTGCGCACCAGCCAGCACGCCGCCGACGTGGTGCGCGTGGTGATCGACCTGGTGCGCGACGCCCAGTACACGGTGGAGCAGGTGCCCGAGGGGGTGCGCATCGCGCTCGCCGCCGGCGCGCCGGAGTTCCAGGCGTGGCGCAGCGGCGGCTCCGCGGCGGCACCGCGCATGGCCTCGGAATCGGCGATCCCGCGGCAGCAGGAGCCCCGGCAGCAGCCGCGCCCGCAGCAGCGTCCGCAGCAGCGCGCGCGTCCCATCTCCGTGACCTTCGAGAACACGGACATGCGCGAGGTGCTGGCCTCCTTCGCCGAGCTCACCGGCCGCTCCATCGTGCCGGGCGCCGAGGTGGGCGGGATCGCGGTGGACTACGTCGCCTTCGACAACCAGCCGTGGGACGAGGCGCTCCGTGCCCTCCTGCAGGCGTACGGGCTGGCGGCCGAGGAGCAGGGGACGGGGATCATCCGCGTCGACAAGATCGAGAACCTCGCCAACCGCGAGCGCAACGAGCCGCTGGTGACGCGCACCTTTCGCATCAACTACGTGCCGGTGGAGGAGATGCGGTCCACGCTGGAGCCGCTGACCAGCGAGCGCGGCACGGTGTCCGTCAACCCCACCACCAACACGCTGATCGCCACCGACATCTCGTCGATCATCAACGACTTCGTGCGCCTGGTGGAGCAGCTGGACGTGCGCACGCCGCAGGTGGCGATCCGCGCCAAGATCGTCTTCGTCAACCGCACGGACGCGGAGGAGCTGGGCGTCACGTACGACCTCAAGGACTCGCGCGGCAACTCGCTGAACCAGCTGACCTCCGTGCCGGACCCGCAGAACCCGGGGCAGCTCACCAACGCCAACCTGGTGTCGCTGGGCGGCAGCTCCATCGCGGCGCTGGGGAACGCCAACCAGCGCGTGACCTCGCCGGCGCTGCAGGTGCTCACCTCGCTGGTGCTGGGCCGCTACACCCTGGTCTCCTTCCTAGAGGCGCTGCAGTCGGCCGAGCTCTCGGACGTGCAGGCGGCGCCCACGGTGACCGTGTCCAGCAACCACGAAGCCTCCATCTGGGTGGGCGAGCGCACCCCCATCCGCGTGGTGGACGTGGGCGGCGCGGGCGCGGGCGGAGGCGGCGGCGCCGGCGGTGCCACCACTGCCCGCGCCACGGCACAGCTGGTGGAGACCGGCATCCGGCTGATCGTGACGCCGCAGGTGACCTCGGACCGGCGCGTGCTGTTGACGCTGCACGCGGAGCGCTCCAGCGCGGCGGCGGCGGCCACCGAGATCGGCGTGCAGTTCCTGCAGCAGCAGGGGCAGACGCGCGTTATGGTGCGCGACGGAGAGACGGCCGTCATCGCCGGCCTCACCGTGACCGAGGTGACGCGCAACCGCGTCGGCATCCCCTTCCTCATGGACATCCCCTTCCTGGGCGTCCTCTTCCGCCGGAGCAGCGACCGCGAAGTCAAGCGCGACCTGCTGATCATGGTTACGCCCCACATCGCGGACGAGAGCGCTTCGTGATCATCCCCCGCAGTACACCTACCGGAGAACTTCCGTGACACGCACAACGCGCCGGCCCCTCCGGGGGCTGGCCTCGCTCCTTGCCGCCGCGGTGGCGCTCGCCGCCTGCGACGGCGGCAACGGATTCAAGGACCCGGTGGGCTCCGGCAACGGGAACGGCAGCGGCGGCGGCACCGCGGTCGCCGACACCACGAAGCCGACGCTCACCATCGAGTTCCCCCGCGACAGCGCGGTGGTCGCCATCGCCGACTCCGTCTTCGTGCAGGTGAAGGTGGCGGACAACCAGCGGCTGGGCTCGCTGTCGCTCGCCGGCTTCTCCGTTCGCGGCGACCGCTCGCTGGGCACCGACAGCGTGTTCCCGCGCTTCGGCACCAAGAGCGTGAACCTGTCGCAGATCACGCGCAAGGACACCACGATCACGCGCTACCTGATCGCGACCGCCGACAGCACCTCCGAGCGGCGGGTGATGGTGGTGGCGGTGGCCAAGGACAGCGCCGGCAACTCGCGCGCGGACACGGCCTACGTCAACATCGGCGGGCCGCGCGTGCAGATCGTGGCTCCCGTGCAGAACGACAGCTTCCCCGCAGGGGGGCAGCTCCCCATCCGGGTGTCGGCGGAAGACGTCAACGACCTGGTCCGCGCGGTGGTGGTGAGGATGACGGGCGCCTTCGCGCGCGAGATCGTCATCCCCATTGCCACGCCGCGCGCCAAGGTGGACACCACGGTCAACGTGGCCCTCCCCGCGGCGACGGGGCCGCTGACGATCGAGGCGGTGGCCACCTCGGGGAGCAACATCCAGGCGACCTCGCGCCCCGTGGCGGTACGGATCACCGCGCCGGTGGCGGACCTCATCGCGCCGCGGGTGACGTTCACCGCGGACTCCGTGTCGCGCAGGCAGGGCGGCGACACGGTGAAGGTGTGGGTGCTGGCGACCGACGAGACCGCGGTGGACTCGGTGGGCGCCACGCTGCGGGTGCGCTACCGCGACCCGGCCACGGGCGCGGCGGTGGACCGCTACCTCACCGACCGCCGGCGCGGCGCGCAGGACACGGCCCGGATCCCGCTGGCCCAGCTCGGCCTCTCGCCCGCCGACACGGTGACGCTTTCCGTTGAGGTGACGGCGTGGGCGGTGGACGCGGCCGGCAACTGCGGCGCGGCCACCTCGCCGGGGACGCCGCAGCGCCTGCCGTGCGCGCTGGCGGGCGGGGCGCACGTGGCCGCCGGCGTGTCCGGCAGGCTGCTGGTGATCCTGGTGACGCGCGGCACGACGGTGGCCTTCCCGTCCCCGGGCGACACCATCGCCGACATCGCGTCGGACGGGCGGCGGGTGTTCGCGTCCAACATGAACGCGAACCGGGTGGAAGTCCTCCCGATCACCGGCCTGGCGTTCGGGGCGCCGGTGAGCGTGGGCTCGCGGCCGTGGGGGCTGGCGGTGGGCGCCACGGGCGACTCGCTGCTGGTGGCCAACAGCGGCGGCACCAACATCTCCGTGGTGGCGCTGCCGGCCACGGGAACGCCGCAGGAGGTGAGGCGCATCCGCACGGCCGACGTGGAGCTGTACGACGTGTCGTACGACGTGAAGACGGACTCGGTGAGCCGGGTGGTGGTGGGGCGCTACAGCGACCGTCCGCAGTTCCTGGGGCAGCTCTCCAGCGGGCAGATCCTGTACTCCACCCGCCCGACCCCCGCGGGCGTCGAAGGGACGATCCGCGTGTACGACCGCCGCAAGGACACTTCGTACGAGTTCAATCGCGGCACGGAGATCTTCACCAACTACGCCACGCGCACCGTCGGCAAGGGGATCGTGGTGAACGCGCTGGACGCCGGGCTGTCGCCGGGGAGCACCATCACGGTGTGCCCGCGCCGCCTGCGCCCGGAGCAGAGCGACCCGTCGTGCGTCAACGGCCTCGCGACGGCGGTGAGCGTCGCGCTCACCAACATGCGCAACGCAGGGACCACCGACACCCGCCTGGACCTTGGGGTGGACGCCGGCACCATCGGGCTGAGCGACACGACGTTCGTGGCGACCAGCACGCAGCGCAACGCCATCGCCTTCGGCGAGGGGGTGAGGGAGTTCGGGCGCATCCTCTTCTTCCAGTTGCAGGGCGGCAACCTGGTGGGCTCCAGCCGCGAGTCGGGCGACCTGATTCAGAACGCCGCGGACCGGGTGATCGGCCTGGGGCTGAACTCGGACGGCTCCCTGGGGGTGGCGCGTGGCAACCAGGTGTACTTCTTCGACAGCAGCCTGCGCCTGGCGGGCGTCACGCGGAGCGGGTCGCCCACGGGCGGCAGCGCCATGCACCCGGCCAACGCCGGCTACCCGTCCAACGACGGGCGGCGGCTGTCCTTCACCTCGGGCGTGGACGCGAACGGGCCGTACATCGACGTTATCGACACGTACAGCTTCGAGACGATCCGGCGCCTGCCCGTGCGCGACCGGGTGACGGGGACGGTGATCGCCATCCCGGTGCTCCCGGGCGACCCGGAGGCGGCGCTGCTGTACACGGTGCGCCTGTTCGCGCTGACCCCCTCGGGGATCCTGCGCATCGGGCTGACTCCCGCGGACCTGCGACGCTGAAGCACGTGGCGGGTTGAGGTGAGGCGGGACCGGGGGTCTGGCGCATGCCAGACCCCCGGTGTTTAATTTACGCCATGTCCGCCTTCCGCTTCACGACCGCCGGAGAGTCGCACGGCCCCGCGCTGGCCGCCGTGGTCGAAGGGCTCCCGGCCGGCCTCCCCCTTCGCGCAGACGACCTGGACCGCGAGCTGCGCCGCCGCCAGGGCGGGTACGGGCGGGGCGGGCGGATGCGCATCGAGAGCGACCGCGCCGAGATCCTGAGCGGCGTGCGCCACGGCGAGACGCTGGGCTCCCCCATCGCGCTCCTGGTGCGCAACCGCGACTGGGCCAACTGGACGGGGGCGATGTCGCCGGAGCCGGTGGAGGGTGACGACGAGGCGATGCGCCGCGTCTTCTTCCCGCGCCCCGGCCACGCGGACCTGGTGGGCGCGCTCAAGTACGACCGCACCGACGCGCGCGACATCCTGGAGCGCGCCAGCGCCCGCGAAACGGCGGCGCGCGTGGCGTGCGGCGCCGTGGCGAAGCGATTCCTGGCCGAGCTGGGGATCACGCTGGGGAGCCACGTGGTGGCGCTGGGCGGCGTCGTCGCCGCCGTGCCCGCCGAGCTGCCGGACGACCTCAACGCCGCTTCCGACCCCTCGCCGGTGCGCTGCCTGGACGCGGAGGCGGAGGGGCGGATGATCGACGCCATCGACGCCGCCAAGCGCGAGGGCGACACGCTGGGCGGCGTGGTGGAGGTGGTGGCGCGCGGGCTCCCCGCCGGCCTGGGGTCGCACGTGTCGTGGGATGCGCGGCTGGACGGCCGCATCGCCGGGGCGCTGATGTCGATCCAGGCGATCAAGGGGGTCGAGATCGGGCTGGGCTTCGAGGGGGCGATGCGCCCCGGCTCCCGCGTGCACGACCCCATCGTGCGCGAGGAGGCGGCGCGGCGCGGGGGCGGCTACGGGCGCTCCTCCAACGGCGCGGGGGGGCTGGAAGGAGGGATCACGACGGGCGCCCCGCTCGTGGCGCGCGCCGCCATGAAGCCGATCTCCACCCTGATGCGCCCCGTGCTCCCCACCATCGACCTCCGCACCGGCGCCCCCGCCGAGGCCGTGCGCGAGCGGTCGGACGTGGTGGCGGTGCCCGCGGCCGGCGTCGTGGCCGAGGCGATGCTGGCGCTCGTGCTGGCCGGCGCGGTGCGCGAGAAGTTCGGTGGCGACTCGATGGCCGAGGTGCGCGCCAACTTCGACGGCTACGTGGACCGCATCGCCGCGCGGGCGGGCCATGGCTGATTCGCCGGTCGAGCGGGTGGTGCTGGTCGGCTTCATGTGCGCCGGCAAGACGGTCGTCGGGGAGCTGCTGGCGCGGCGGCTGGGGTGGGCGTTCGTGGACCTGGACCGGCTGATCGAGGAGCGCGAGGGGCGCCCCGTCCGCGAGATCTTTGTTTGCGAAGGCGAGTTGGTTTTTTGCCGCATCGAGGCGGAGTTGAGTGATTCGGTGGCGGTTTGGGCGCGGATGGTGCTTGCTTTTGGCGGCGGGTGGATGGGTAATGTTTTTCGCGGCGAGTTGCCGGTGGACGGCACGGTGCGGGTATGGCTGCGTGTCTCGGCGGAGGAGGTGGTGCGGCGCGGTGCGGCGGCGCCGGGTGCGCGCCCGCTCCTGGCCGGCCCCGACCCCCTCTCCGCCGCCCGCCGCCTCCTCGCCGAGCGCGAGCCCTCGTACTCCCGCGCCGAGTTCTCCGTAGACACCGAAGGCCGCACGCCCGTGCAGGTTGCGGCGGAGGTGGAGCGGGCGGTGCTGGGGGTGTGGGGTGGGGTGGGCGGCGGGCGATGAACACCGGGGGATGAATCCCGCGGGCGGGATTGGCGTCGTATGACCGGGGGACGCGACACCGGGGGATGGATGCCGGGGATGAAATTCGCGGCGGAATCCCGAGCACCGGGGGACGCGACACCGGGGGATAAATCCCCCGGCTGGAACTACGGGAAGACCGCTGAAGCGGTCTCGCCCTTTCTGTCATTCTGAGGGAGCTGCCGGCGCCGGGGTTTGCGTTGGGCTCCGCACTCCCTGCGGCGACCGAAGAATCTAGCCGGTGGAGCGAGAGGACGGCGGGTAGCCGCAAGCCCCTCATTACGCGCAGTAGATCCTTCGCTCCGCGCCATAGATTGGAGGCGGGGAGAGGGCGGAGCGGCGCGTCGCTCAGGATGACAAAAGGGGAGGGGGTGCGGCGGAGTGCCACGCACTCACGCACTCACGCACCCACGCACCCACGCACCGCTGTTCCCGCTAGGCACTAGGCACTAGGCACCAGGCACTTAGCACTCAAGCACTTCCGTATCTCATCCAAATCAGGAGACAATGGCGAAGGAGCGCAGGCGGCTGGTTGTGGTGGAGTCGCCCACCAAGGCGAAGACGATCCGCGGGTACCTGCCCGCCGGGTACCAGGTCGCCGCGTCCATGGGGCACGTCCGCGATCTCCCCGAGTCGGCCAGCGACATCCCCGCCGACGTGAAGGGAAAGGATTGGGCGCGCCTGGGGGTGGACGTGGAGCACGACTTCGAGCCGCTCTACGTGGTGCCGGCCGGGAAGCGCAAGGTGGTGAGCGAGCTGCGCGCCATGCTCAAGGACGCCGACGAGCTGGTGGTGGCGACCGACGAAGACCGCGAGGGGGAGAGCATCGGCTGGCACCTGGTGGAGGTGCTCAAGCCGCGCGTGCCCGTGTCGCGCATCGTCTTCCACGAGATCACCCCCGAGGCCATCCGCGCCGCCCTCGCCGCCCCGCGCCAGATCGACGCCGAGGTGGTGCGGGCGCAGGAGACGCGGCGCATCCTCGACCGGCTGGTGGGCTACACCCTGTCGCCGCTGCTCTGGAAGAAGATCTCCAGCGGGCTCTCGGCCGGGCGCGTGCAGTCCGTGGCGGTGCGCCTGCTGGTGCAGCGCGAGCGCGAGCGGCGCGCATTCCGCTCGGGCGCGTACTGGGACCTCAAGGCCACGCTCCTCGCGGAGGCCGTCCCCTTCGGCGCCACGCTGCAGAGCGTGGGCGGGAAGCGGGTGGCCAGCGGGCGCGACTTCGACGAGACCACCGGGCGCCTCAAGGAAGCGCGCGAGGTGGTGCTGCTCGACGAAGCCGGCGCGCGCGCCCTGGTGGAGCGGCTTCGCCCGGCCACGTGGAAGGTGGCCGAGACCGAGGAGAAGCCCTCCGTCCGCCGCCCGTACCCGCCCTTCACGACGTCGACGCTCCAGCAGGAAGCCAACCGCAAGCTGCGCCTCTCCGCGCGCGACACCATGCGCGTGGCGCAGCGGCTGTACGAGGAAGGCTACATCACCTACATGCGTACCGACTCGGTGCACCTCTCCGAGCAGGCGATCGGGGCGGCGCGCGCGCGGGTGAAGCAGCTGTACGGGCAGCCGTTCCTGTCGCCGCAGCCGCGGCAGTTCACCACCAAGAGCAAGGGCGCGCAGGAGGCCCACGAGGCGATCCGCCCCGCGGGCACCGAGATGCGCACCGCCGAGGAGCTGCGCCTCAGCGGCCAGGAAGCGCGCCTGTACGAGCTGATCTGGATGCGCACAGTTGCGAGCCAGATGGCCGACGCGCGCATCACGCAGCTCACCGCGCTGATCGAGGCGGACGACACCGTCTTCCGCGCTTCGGGGCGGCGGGTGGATTTCGCCGGCTTCTTCCGCGCGTACGTGGAAGGGCAGGACGATCCGGACGCGGCGCTCGAAGACCGCGACGAGCCGCTTCCGCCCTTCCGGCGCGGCGATGTGCTCGGATTGCGCGCGCTGGAGGCGCTGGGGCACGAGACGCAGCCGCCCGCGCGCTACACCGAGGCGACGCTGGTGAAGACGCTGGAGGCGGAGGGGATCGGGCGGCCGAGCACCTACGCCAGCATCATCGGCACCATCATCGACCGCGGCTACGTGGAGCGGCTGGCCAACGCGCTCGTCCCCACCTTTACGGCGTTCGCGGTGACGGGGCTGCTCGAGGGCCACTTCCCGCACCTCGTCGATACGCGCTTCACCGCGCGCATGGAGGAGCAGCTCGACGAGATCGCCGAGGGCGATGCCGAGTGGCTCCCGTACCTGCGCGAGTTCTTCAACGGCCCCGAGGGGCTGGACGCGCTCGTGCGCACCGGCCAGGAGAACATCGATCCGCGCGACGCATCCACCGTGCGCCTTTCCGATCTGCAGGCGCGGGTGCGGATCGGCAAGTTCGGTCCCTTTGTGGAGATGGAGGAGGATGGCGCCACCGTCACCGCCTCGCTCCCCGAGGGTGTGGCGCCGGCGGACCTGACGCCGGAGCAGGTGACGGAACTGGTGCGCGCCAAGTCGTCCGGGCCGGACGTGCTGGGCACCGACCCGCGCAGCGGGAAGCCCGTGCTGATGCTGCAGGGGCGCTTCGGCCCCTACGTGCAGCTCGGCGAGGCGGAGGAGGGGAGCAGCGAGAAGCCGCGCCGCGCCTCGCTTCCCAAGGGGCTGGCACCGGCACAGGTGACGCTGGAGGCGGCGCTCAAGCTCCTCTCGCTCCCGCGCAACCTGGGCAATCATCCCGAGAAGGGGAAGGAGATCACGGCCGGCATCGGGCGCTTCGGGCCGTTCGTGGTCTGCGACGGCGACTTCCGCTCGCTGCTTCCCACGGACGACGTGTACACGGTGGATCTACCGCGCGCGATGGAGCTCCTTTCCGCGCCCAAGGGCGGACGCACGCGCACAGCCATCGAGCCGATCCGCACCGTCGGCACGCACCCCGCCGACGGCGAGCCGGTGCAGCTCTTCGCGGGACGCTACGGCCCGTACGTGAAGCACGGCGCCATCAACGCCTCGCTCCCCAAGGGTGTGGAGGCCGAGGCCGTGACCATCGACCAGGCCGTCGCGCTCCTCGCCGAGCGCGCGCTGTCGGCGCCCGCGAAAAAGGGTGCGCGCGGGCGGAAGTCGGCGGCGCCAGCGAAGAACGCGCCCGCCAAGAAGGCCGCCTCCAAGACCGCCGCGGCGGTGAAGAAGACGACCGCCAAGAAGACTACGGCCAAGAAGGCGACGCCGAAGAAGGCGGTGAAGCGGCGTCCGTAGCGCTCGCCCAGATGACAAAGAAACGCAGGCACCGAGAAGATCTCTCGGTGCCTGCGTTTTTCCGAGACCCTTGTCCGTTCTTGCAGTTCTCTCTGCGGCTCTGTGTGAGGCTGTGGTTTCGATCCGCTCCTGCGGCTATACTCCTGCGCGCGAAGCCGAACCGAACGCGCGCAGGCTGGTATCAGTACGGCTCGTGGACGGCAACCGATTCCGAAGGGGAGTGCATGGCCGAAGTAACCGTGGTGGGCGGGGGGCTCTCGGGCTCCGAGGCGGCGTACCAGCTCGCGGAGCGCGGGCACGACGTGACGCTTTGCGAGATGCGGCCCGTGCGCGGCACCCCCGCGCACCAGACCAACGACCTCGCCGAGATCGTCTGCTCCAACACCTTCAAGAGCGAGGACCCGGCCAACGCGCACGGGCTGCTGAAGCTGGAGATGGAGGCGCTGAGCGCAGGTGGCTGCCTGCTGCTGGCGACCGCCCGCGCCTCGCGCATCCCCGGCGGCACGGCGCTCACCGTGGATCGCCGCGAGTTCTCGGCGCGGATGACGGCGGCCATCGAGGCCCACCCGCGCATACGCGTGGAGCGCGGCGAGGTGGCGGAGCTTCCGGCGGGGCCGGCCATCATCGCCACCGGCCCGCTCACCTCCGACGCGCTCTCCGCCTCCATCCGCCGCGCGCTGGGCGACGACGGGCTCGCCTTCTTCGACGCCATCGCGCCCGTGGTCTCGTCCGAGTCGCTGGACATGGAGACGCTCTTCGCCGCCTCGCGCTGGGGGAAGGGCGAGGGCGACGACTACCTCAACGCGCCCATGACGAAGGAGCAGTACGACACCTTCGTGGAGGCGCTGCGGACCGGCGAGGGGTACGAGGGGCACGATTGGGAGAACGTCCCCTACTTCGAAGGGTGCCTCCCCATCGAAGTGATGGCGACGCGCGGCCCGGAGACGCTCCGCTTCGGGCCGATGAAGCCGGTGGGGCTCCCCGTGCCTCAGTGGGATGGCAGGCGCGCGTGGGCCGTCGTGCAGCTTCGCCGCGAGGACCGCGCGGGGCAGATGTGGAACCTGGTCGGCTTTCAGACGCGCCTCAAGATCGGCGAGCAGAAGCGGATCTTCCGAACCATTCCGGGGCTGGAGAACGCGGAGTTCCTGCGCTGGGGCTCCATCCACCGCAACACGTACCTCAACTTCCCCGCGCGCCTCACCGCGCACGGCTCGCTCCCCGACCGGCACGACCTGCTCTTCGCCGGGCAGATCACGGGCGTGGAGGGGTACACCGAGTCGACGGCGGTGGGCATCCTCGCGGCGGCCAACCTGGACCGCATCGTCCGCGGATTGGAGCCGGTGCTGCCGCCCGCCACGACGATGCTGGGCGGGCTGATGAGGTACCTGCGCGAATCCGAGCCGCGCCACTTCCAGCCGATGAACTCCAACTTCGGGCTGGTGGACCCGCTGGAGGAGCCGGTGCGCAAGAAGGAGGAGAAGCGCGAGAAGCTGGTCGCCCGCGCCCGCGCCGACTTCGCGGCCTGGATCCGCCAGCACGAGCTGGTGCCGGAGCCCGCCGCGGCGTGACGCCAGCCGGCGACCCGGCGCGCCGGGAGGACGTGGACGCCTTTCTGCGCTACGTGGCGCACGAGCGCCAGCTCTCGCCCAACACGCTGAAGGCGTACACGATCGACCTGGCGGAGTTCGAGGCGTTTCTGGATCGCTACTATGGCGCCCCCGAGTGGACGTGGAGCGGCGTCGACCGCCTCTCCATCCGCTCGTGGATGGGCGAGATGGCCGGCCGCCGCGGGCTTGCGCGCACCACCATCGCGCGCAAGCTGTCGGCGGTGCGGTCGTTCTACCGCTTCCTGCACGTGGAGGCGCGGGTCGCCGCCAACCCGGCGCGCACCGTGCGCACGCCGAAGCGGGAGCGCCACCTTCCCGGCTTCCTGACGCGCGAGCAGATGGACGAGGTCTTTCGCGATGCGGAGGCGCGGGCGGAGGGTGGCGGCTTCCACGCGCTGCGCAACCTGGCTGTGGTGGAGCTCTTCTACGCGACCGGAATGCGCCTCTCGGAGCTCCAGGCGATGGACGTGACCAGCCTGGACCTGGTGAGCGACCGCGTGCGCGTGATGGGGAAGGGTCGTAAGGAGCGCATCGTACCGGTCGGCCGCGCCGCGACGCGCGCACTTCGCGCCTACTACGAGGCGCGCGAGCGGGTGATGGAGACGGCCGAGCGCCCGGACCGCCGCGCCGTATTCGTGGCGCAGACGGGGCGCCGCATCACCGTCCGTCAGATCCAGAACGTCGTCGGCGCCTTCCTCAAGGGGATCGCGGACGACGCGGGGCTGTCCACCCACTCCCTGCGCCACACCTTTGCGACCCACCTGCTGGACGCGGGCGCGGACCTGATGGCGGTGAAGGAGCTGCTGGGACACGCCAGCCTGAGCACCACGCAGATCTACACCCACACCTCGCGCGAGCGGCTGAAGCGCATCTACCGGCAGGCGCACCCGCGCGCGTGACGGCGGGGCGAGGGAAACGGTGCCGCCCTTGCGGAACGAGTCCGCGAAGGCGGACTTTGTGCTGTTCCAGCGGCGAATACACGCGCTCCTGGCGAGCCATCGAAACTAGAGAGACGGTCGAAGATACATGACGATGCCAACGTTCCACGCCACCACCATCCTCGCCGTGCGGCGCGACGGCAAGGTTGCGCTGGGGGGAGACGGGCAGGTGACTATGGGCGACACCGTCGCCAAGTCATCCGCCACCAAGGTGAGGAAGCTGCGCGACGGCAAGATCCTGGCGGGCTTCGCGGGCTCGGTCGCCGACGCGTTCACCCTCTTCGAGAAGTTCGAGGAGAAGCTGGAGCGCTACCCCGGCAACCTCAGCCGCGCGGCGGTGGAGCTGGCCAAGGACTGGCGCTCCGACCGCTACCTGCGGCGCCTGGAGGCGCTCCTGGCCGTCGCCGACCGCGAGCACCTGTACATGCTCAGCGGCAACGGCGACGTGATCGAGCCCGACGACGACGTGGTCGCCATCGGCTCGGGCGGGTCGTACGCGCTTGCTGCGGCCCGCGCGCTCAAGGACCACTCCGACCTCCCCGCGGCCGAGATCGTGCGGCGCGCGCTGGAGATCGCGGGAGACATCTGCATCTACACGAACCGCAACATCACGGTTCTGGAGCTGGACTGACGTGGCGACGCAAGAGACCGAAACGCCGCGCGAAGACGCGGCCGAGCCCCAGCCCTGGCTGGACGAGCTGACACCGCGCGGCATCGTGGCCGAGCTGGACAAGTACATCGTGGGGCAGGGGGAGGCGAAGAAGGCCGTCGCCATCGCCCTGCGCAACCGCTGGCGCCGTCAGCGCGTGGACGAGGAGCTTCGCGAGGAGATCGTCCCCAACAACATCATCATGATCGGCCCCACGGGGGTCGGTAAGACGGAGATCGCGCGGCGGCTGGCGCGGCTCGCGGGCGCGCCCTTCATCAAGGTGGAGGCAAGCAAGTTCACCGAGGTCGGCTACGTGGGGCGCGACGTGGAGTCGATGGTCCGCGACCTGGTGGACGTGGCCATCAACATGGTGCGCACCGACCGCGAGGACGACGTGCAGGAGCTGGCGGAGGGCCGCGTCGAGGACCGCCTCCTCGACCTCCTCATCCCGCCCCTCCCGGAGGGCGGCGCGCCCCCGCCCGAGCCGACGGAGACCGAAAAGGCGCGCGTATTCGTGGCTGGCCCCGGCGGCGTAGCGGCCGAGGAAGACCGCGTCAAGGAGCGCCGCGAGCGCACCCGGGACAAGTTCCGCCAGCTCCTCAAGGACGGGAAGCTGGAGGACCGCCAGGTGGAGGTGGAGGTGACGCAGAGCCTTCCCCTGGAGAACATGCTCGTCCCCATGGGCGGCATGGACGGCGGGATGGACAACAACCTGATGGACATGCTGCAGGACGTCCTCCCCAAGAAGACGAAGCGCCGCAGCGTGACCGTCGCCGAGGCGCGCCGCATCCTCCTCCAGGACGAGCTGGACAAGCTGGTCAACATGGACGAGGTGATCAACGAGGCCCTCGACCGCGTGGAGGAGATGGGGATCATCTTCCTGGACGAGATCGACAAGATCGCGACCGACCGCGGCGGCGCGCCGGGCCCCGACGTCTCGCGCGAGGGCGTGCAGCGCGACCTGCTCCCGGTGGTCGAGGGCTCCACCGTGCAGACCAAGTACGGGATGGTGAGGACGGACCACATCCTCTTCATCGCGGCGGGCGCGTTCCATGTCTCCAAGCCGTCGGACCTGATCCCTGAGCTCCAGGGACGCTTCCCGATCCGCGTGGAGCTGAAGGCGCTGACGGAGGAGGACTTCATCCGCATCCTGCAGGAGCCCAAGAACGCGCTCCTCACGCAGTACCGCGCCCTCGTGGCCGCGGACGGCGCGACCCTGGAGTTCAGCGACGAAGGCGTGCGCGAGATCGCCCGCATCGCCGCGCAGGTGAACGACCGGATGGAGAACATCGGCGCGCGCCGCCTCCACACCGTGCTCACGACCCTCCTGGAGGACATCCTCTTCGAGCTCCCCGAGCGCGAGCAGAAGACGATCCACATCGACGGCGACACCGTCCGCGGCCGCCTCAAGGCCATCGTCGAGGACGAGGATCTGCGCAAGTACATTCTGTAACCGCGGGTCTCACGCGGAGGCGCGGAGGCGCGGGGAGAGATCCCTGCGCCTCTTTGCGTTACGGTGTTCGGCGCGGGCGGCGGGGCGCGGGAGGGCACGGGCAGCCACGCGGGGCGGCCCCTACAGAGACCTGGACCAACGGCAGGGATCGGGGCACGGCAGGGGAGGGCAGACACGCAGGTCTGCCCCTACCGATTCCGGTGCGAGATGCGGGCGGCGGAGCAGCGCCGGGCACGGGCGCGATGAATCGCGTCCGAACGACGATGATGGCGTGAACGGAGTGCACCCTTTCCCCCGCTTGCGGGGGAGAGGGCCGGGGAGAGGGGGAGCCCGCGCGCACCGCCCCACGCGTACGCCCCTCCCCCAGCAGTTTGGGGGAGGGGCAGCGAGGAACGCGCGGGGAGAGGGCCTTCGCGGCGTGCGCTCTACGGCTGCATGCCTCCATCTCCGATAGGCCGCCGCACCGCGTCCGGCGTGGTCTCCTCCGTGCGCCGGTTCTGCTCGGCCAGGGCGTCGCGGTTGTCCTGCGCGTTGGCGACGTTCGCGGCGGCCTGCGTGTTGTCTTCCGACGCCGTGCCGGTGCTGCCCGAGGTGCCGCCGCCCGTAGCGTTCATCCCGTTGCCGGATCCGATACCACCGCCCGTCGCCTTAGACGTGATGCTGCCGCCGTCGTTGCTGATGAAGCCCTCCTGGCCAACGGGGTGGTTGGCGGAGTCGCCTGCGGTGGCTTCGGTGCGGCGGTTCTGGTCGCGCAGGGCTTCCAGGTTGTCGTGCGCGTTCTGGGAGTGGGCCTCTGCGGCGCGGGTGTCCTCGTTGCCCTGGTCGGCGCCGGTGTTGTTCTGGTCCATGCTCGTCTCCTTCAGCGGGTGAGCCCCGCAGCGGTCGCAACTCCCATTCCGGCGCGCGAAAAGGCCCCGCACCGTGTGCCGGTGCGGGGCCTCTGTATCGCGCGGACGGGGTTCAGTCCGGGAAGTTGACGGCGGCGCTGTGGTCGCCGATCAGGTCGATGATCGCCTCCATCTGGGCGCCCATGCGGTCCAGACGGTTGAGGACGGTGCGGCCGTGCGCGTAGTCGAAGTACAGCGCGACCGCCTCCTCGTGCGCCGGATGGAACTCCAGCACCTTGTCGTCCAGCCGGCGGTGGAGGTCCGTCACCAGGATGCCGACCGCCTCGCGCACGCGGCGCTGGTCATCCAGCGAGTCGATGCTGAAGTCGCCCGTGAGGCGGGGAAGGAGCTGCTCCACCTTCGCCACGCCCTCCGGCGGTGCGGCAACCGCACCGAAGCGACCACTGTCGGTCGCCATGAGCTCGATCGCGGCCGAAAGCGCGCGGAGCTCTTCGAAGTTGAAGTGAAGGATCACGGAGCCCTCCCTTGCTAAGGTCACCCACCGATCAAGGCAATCGGCGGGCCACGTGCCGCTGTCCTCAGTACACCGTGCGTTCCCAAACGTTTACGCCAGGGGATACACGCGGGTTTCAGGTGAGGGGCCGGGCGGAACGCCTTGATCGCGGCATTCCACGGCGCCGGTGTGCGTCCCGTGGCGGGGACGGGGCGCGCATCCCCGGGAGGACGGTGAGAGGAGGGTGATTCGTTTCGTACCGCTGATCGTACAATTGCCTCACTCAGGGGCCGGCGCAAGGGCGCCAGTGTGCACCTTGTTCACCAGCGCGCGCCAGGCACCATCCGCCCGCTCCAGCGCTTCGTCCGCCGTGTCGCCCAGCGCCGTCACGTGGCCCATCTTGCGGCCGGGGCGCGACTCCGCCTTTCCGTACAGGTGCAGGGCGGCCATCGGCACCGCCATCATGTCAGCCGTACCCGCCCGCCCCAGCCCGGTTCCGGCGTCGTCGCCCATCAGGTTGACCATGGCGGCGGGACGCAGCAGCTCGGCCGAGCCGAGCGGGAGCCCGCACACCGCGCGAAGCTGCTGCTCGAACTGCGACGCGGGGCACGCCTCCCAGGTGTAGTGCCCGGAGTTGTGCGGGCGCGGTGCGATCTCGTTCATCCGGATGACGTCGTCCTCGCCCACGAACATCTCCACCGCCAGGAGCCCCACCACCTCCAGCCCCTCCGCGAGCGCGCAGGCGATGCGCCGCGCCTCCTCCGCCAGCTCGGGGGAGATGCGCGCGGGGGCGACGGTGGAGTGGAGGATGCCGCCGCGGTGCTCGTTCTCGCCCACGGGGAAGCACACGATCTCGCCGCTCGGCCCGCGCGCGCAGACGACCGAGATCTCCATGCGGAAGCGGACGAATGCCTCCAGGATCAGCTCCGCTCCCTCCGGCGCGACGGAGCGGAACGCGGCCTCGGCCTCCGCGGGGTCGCGGATCACCGCCTGGCCCTTGCCGTCGTAGCCGCCGCGGGCCGTCTTGAGCACGGCAGGCACCCCGACTTCGTTGAGCGCCGCGTGCAGATCGTCGAGCGAATCGACCGCGCGATAGTCGGCGGTGGGGACGCCGAGGCGGCGGGCCGCATCCTTTTCGCGGATGCGGTGCTGCGCCACTTCCAGGACGCCGGGCCCGGGGCGGACGGGGACGACGGCCTCGAGGGCGCGCAGGGTGTCCACGTCCGCGTTCTCCCACTCCAGCGTCACCACGTCGGAGCGGCGGGCCAGCTCCAGCGCGGCTTCGGCGTCGTGGAAGGGGGCGACGATGGTCTCGTCGGCGATGGCGGCGGCGGGGGAGTCGGCGGCGGGGTCCCAGACGACGACGCGGTAGCCCATCCGCCGCGCCTCCATCGCGAACATCCGTCCGAGCTGGCCGCCGCCCACGATGCCGATGGTGGAGCCGGGGAGGATCGGTGTCACGCTTCCGGCTCCCGCAGCGCGTCCTCGGCCATGCGCTGGGCGAAGGCGCGCAGGCGGTCGCGGAGCTCGGGGTCGCGCGTTCCCAGGATGCGCGCGGCCAGGAGCCCCGCGTTCGCCGCCCCCGCCTTGCCGATCGCCACCGTCGCGACGGGCACGCCGCGCGGCATCTGCACGATGGAGAGGAGCGAGTCCACCCCGTTAAGCGTGGAGGAGAGGACGGGAACGCCGATCACGGGGAGGACCGTCTTGGCCGCCGTCATGCCCGGCAGATGCGCCGCGCCGCCCGCGCCCGCGATGATGACCTCCAGCCCGCGCCCCTCCGCCGCCTCGGCGTACGCGAACATGCGGTCCGGGGTGCGGTGCGCGGAGACGACCTCCATCTCGTAGGCGATCCCCAGCTCGTCCAGCACCCGGGCCGCTTCCAGCATCGTCTCGCGGTCCGAGCGGCTCCCCATGATGATCCCCACGCGCGGCTGGCTCATTCCCGTCGGGCTCGTTGGTGGCGCGTGACGTTTTCACGCGGATTGGCGCGGATGGAGGGATCCCTCCGCACCCCCTCAATGTACCGGCGGCGGGCGGGCTGCTGCAACGGAGAACGAGAGCCTTGTTTCCGTTTGGGAACGGACGTAGGTTGCCGGTCCT
>DASWNZ010000018.1:0-20413 GCA_036398975.1 Longimicrobium sp. | reverse complement strand
GCCAAGAAGGCCGTCCAACGCGGCGATGTAGCCGCTTCGAGGCGCGCTGGTCTTGAGAGTTCTTTTTCATGCCGGGCGTCTACACCGGCAACTTGCATTCGGTCTGTGTTCGGGTTATTAGACGCCCTCTGAGCGACGCGCCTCTCCGTCCCCGCCCCGGCTCTACCCTATGGCGCGTAGCGAAGGATCTACTGCGCGAACCGAGAGGACCGCCTTGCGCGCCTCGCCGGCGACAAAAACACCATAGCGCCGCTATCCCTTTCCCCTGCCGTGCCCAATGCCGCTGTCCCCTACGTTCGATGAATTCCGCGCGCACGCACGCGAGGCCACCCTAGTCCCCGTGTCGCTCGACTTCCTGTTCGACACGGAGACGGCGGTCTCGGCGTACCACAAGCTGGCGCGGCCGCCGTTCGGGTTCCTGCTGGAGTCGGTGGTGGGGGGCGAGACGTGGGCGCGGTACACCTTTCTGGGAACGCAGCCGCGCGGCGCGTGGAAGCTGACCGGCGACCACATCCACCGCTGGACACCCGCAAATGGGTGGGAAGACACCGGCCCCTCCGACGATCCGCTCGGCGACTTCGATCGACTCCTGCGCGCGCACGTGCCGGCGCAGGTGCCGGGGCTGCCGCGCTTCTGGGGCGGGGCGGTGGGCTTCTTCGGCTACGACACGGTGCGGCTGATCGAGCGACTCCCCGCCGCGCCGCCCGGAGACCTGGGGTTGCCGGACGCCCTCTTCATGCTCACCGGCACCGTGGTGGCGGTGGACAACCTCTTCGGCCGCGCGCACGCCATCGCAGCGGTGGAGACCGAGGGGGCGGACGACGAGGAGCTGCGCCGCCGCTACGACGAGGCCGCCGGCGAGGTGCTCGACATCGTCATGCGCCTGCGTGAGGGGCGCGGGCCGGAGCCGCTCACCCTTTCGGCGCCCGCCGCCGCGGACCCGGAGTTCGAGAGCACCATGACGCGCGCCGAGTACGAGGACGGCGTGCGCCGCGTGCAGGAGTACATCCGCGCTGGCGACGCCTTCCAGGTGGTCCTCTCGCAGCGGCTCACCGTGCCGCTGGCCGTGCCGGCTTTTGACCTGTACCGCGCGCTCCGCACCCTCAACCCGTCGCCGTACCTCTTCTACCTGGAGCTGGACGGGTTCCAGCTGGTGGGCTCGTCGCCGGAGACGATGGTGAGGCTGGAAGACGGGCGTGTTACGGTGCGCCCCATCGCCGGCACCCGCCGCCGCGGCAGCGACGCGGAGGAGGACGCGAGGCTCTCCGCGGAGCTGCTGGCGGACACCAAGGAGCAGGCGGAGCACCTGATGCTCCTGGACCTGGGGCGCAACGACGTGGGGCGCGTCGCCCGCTACGGCACGGTGCGCGTGCCGGCGCGCATGGCCGTGGAGCGCTACTCGCACGTCCTCCACCTGGTCTCCACCGTGGAGGGGGAGCTGCGGCCGGGGCTGAGCGCGGTGGACGTCTTCCGCGCCTCCTTTCCCGCCGGAACCGTGAGCGGCGCTCCCAAGGTGCGCGCCATGGAGATCATCGACGAGCTGGAGCGGTCGCGGCGCGGGCCTTACGCGGGCGCGGCGGGCTACTTCGCCTACGGCGGGCACGCCATGGATACCGCCATCGCCATCCGCACCGTGGTGGCGCAGGGCGGGCGCGCGCACGTGCAGGCCGGCGCCGGGCTGGTGGCCGACAGCGACCCCGCTTCCGAGTACGAGGAGACGCTCAACAAGGCTCGCGCCCTCCTGCGCGCCATCCAGACTACGGGAGGATGAGAAAGGAGCGGAGCGGGTTGACAGATTCGAACGTCCGTTCTATAACTCAACCTCGCAGGATCTACTCACAGAGTTTGTTAACTGTCGGGAACCGTAGGCCATCGTCACCCACGAAACGCCGAGCGGCCCCGCGGGAATGCGACCTGTCGCATCTTCGCGTGCTCGTGCGTTCTATGGGTGTCCACCCTTCCCCCAACCCTCCTCCCAGGAGGCGCTTTGCCCGTGCAGGACGTTCACGCTGGTCCCGCGACGCCCGCCTGGAGCATCGCCCGGCGGAGGCAAGCGGGAAGTCCCAACGGAGCCCGGCGCACGCCGGCCCGTATCCACCGACTGCCGGCGAGGTGCCGGCAAGCTCCCGGAGGTCGTGCATGAAACAAGTCCGTTGGCTCTTTGCGGCGGTAGTCGCCGCGGCCACGGCGTCCACTCCGCTGGCGGCTCAGGAGCCGGCAACGGTGACCGGACGTGTGACCAACGCGGCGGGCGCTCCCGAGAGCGCCGTGACCGTACGCATCAACGCCCTCGCCGCCGGCACCACCACGGCCGCCGACGGCACGTACCGCCTGGTGGTTCCCGCGTCGCGCCTGCAGTCGGCGCGCCAGGTCACCATCACCGCTTCGCGCGTGGGCCTCGCTTCGTCCTCGCGCACCGTGACGCTCTCGCCGGGCGCCAGCCTCACGCAGAACTTCCAGCTCGGCGCCGACGTGCTGCAGCTGGAGGGGATCGTGGCTACGGGCCAGGGTACGGCCACCACCCGCGAGCGCGTGACCACCGCCATCTCCACGGTCCGTTCCGAGGAGATCACGCAGTCCAACGAGCCCAACATCGTGACGGCGCTCGCCGCCAAGGCGCCGGGCGTCAACGTCATCAGCTCCTCCGGCGACCCGGGCGCGGGCACGTACATCCGCATCCGCGAGGCCGCCTCCATCGTGGGCGGCACCCAGCCGCTCTTCGTGGTGGACGGCACGCCGATCGACAACTCGTCGAACTCGCTGGAGCCGGACAACTTCGGGACCTCGGGCACGGCGACGTCCAACCGCGCCACGGACATCAACCCGAACGACATCGAGAACGTCCAGATCCTCAAGGGCGCGGCGGCCACGGCCATCTACGGCTCGCGCGGCGCCAACGGCGTGGTGCTGATCACCACCAAGCGCGGCCGCGCCGGCCGCACGCAGGTGACGTACAGCCTGACCGCCGGGCGTGACCAGGTGTCGCAGCTTCCCGCGCTTCAGCGCACCAACGGCCGCGGCATCTCGTGGCTGGGCTACCTGCCGCTGTACGACAACGTCGCGGACCTGAACGCCGACTTCGGCACGAACGTCACCTCGTTCGACCAGTTCCGCACGCTGTACCGCGACTCGGTCTTCCAGAGCACGGCCAGCTTCGGCCGCCCGCTCACGGGCGTGGAGACGTTCGACCACGCGGGCGAGCTGTACGAGACCGGCACGCGCATGGAGAACAACCTCACCGTGTCCGGCGGCAGCGAGCGCACCACGTACTTCATGAGCGTGGGCCGCAACTCCGTGGACGGCACGCTGCGCGGCAACTCGGCGTTCGCGCGCAACTCGGTGCGCCTCAAGGGGTCGCACTCGCTGTTCAGCGACCTGCAGATCAACGGCAACATCGCGTACGCCCGCACCGAGGCCGACCTGGTGCAGCAGGGCTCCAACACCAGCGGCATCCTGCTGGGCGCGCTGCGCTCCCCGCCGGAGTTCAACAACTGCCTCCCGTCGTCGCAGCTCAAGGCGGGGCAGCCGTGCTACGTGAACCCGGAGACGGGCCTCCAGCGCTCGTACCGCCGTCCGAACCCCACCGACATCAACCAGTCGTCGCTGTACGACAACCCGTTCTTCGTCGCGCAGGCGGGGGAGAACTGGAGCGAGGTCGGCCGCACCATGGGCAACATCGGGCTGGACTACACCCCGACCTCGTGGCTGCGCGTGAACTACGTGCTGGGCGTGGACTACTACGCCGACGAGCAGCTCTCGTACATGCCCAACAGCTCGGCCTCGTTCTCCACCGGGCGCCTGATCTCGGCGAACTTCAACGACCTGATCATCGACTCCAACCTGTCCGCCACGGCGAGCGGGAACCTGGGGCGCAACCTGGTGGGAAGCCTCACGGTGGGGCAGAACCTGAACCAGGAGCAGTACAGCCGTAACCTGCTCACCACGACGAACCTGTTCCCCGGCACGCAGCAGTCGGACTTCGGCGTGGAGCGGATCCCGAACGAGTTCGAGTTCGAGACGCGCACCGACGGCTACTTCGCCACCGGCGAGACGACGTTCGCGGACCAGCTGACCCTTACGGCCACCGGCCGCGTGGACGGCTCCTCGACGTTCGGCGGCGACGGCAAGCGCTTCTTCTACCCGAGCGTGGGCGTGAGCTGGGCCTTCACCAAGCTGGGCGCGTTCGACAACGTGAGCTGGCTGGACTTCGGCAAGCTGCGCGCTTCGTGGGGCCGCGTGGGCCGCCAGCCGCCGGTGTTCTCCAACACCAGCGGCTACACCACCGGCGCCTTCATCGACGGCTACGTGCAGGGCAACGGCCTGAACTCGGTGTACAACGGGTTCACCGGCATCTTCACGCAGGCGACCCGCGGCAACCCGAACATCACCCCCGAGGTGAAGACGGAGACGGAAGTCGGCGGCGACCTCGCCTTCTTCGGCCGCCGCGTGTCCGCGGGCCTCACGTACTACACCAACAAGACCCGGGACGTGATCCTTCCCGTGCCCACGGCGTACAGCCTGGGCCGCGTGCAGGAGTACGCCAACGTCGCCGAGTTCGAGGGGAGCGGCTGGGAGGCGACCCTTGACCTGGCGCCGGTGCAGAGCCGCCGCTTCGGCTGGACGGTGAACGGCACCTACACCCGCAGCCGCACCTGCGTGACCTCGCTTCCGGGCACCGAGGAGCTGACGCTGGACGGCTTCACCGGCTCCACGGTGTCGCTGGTGGCGCCGGGCGCCGCGGGCACCGAGGGGTGCAACCCCTTCGGCGTGTTCTACGGCCAGGACTTCGTGCGCTTCGGCCGCGGCTCGGTGGTGAACGAGGAGAACATCGACGAGCTGTTCCCGAACGCCCCCAAGGGCGCCATGTACATCGGCGAGGACGGCTTCCCTATCACGGACGACGTGTCGCGCGTGGCGGGCGATCCGAACCCGGACTGGATGGCCAGCATCCGCAACACCTTTACGCTGGGCACCAACCTGCGCCTCTCCGCGCTGGTCGACGTCCGCCAGGGTGGCGACGTTTGGAACGGGACCAAGGGCGCGCTCTACTTCTTCGGCACGAGCGCCGAGACGATCCCCTTCCAGGGCGAGGGCTTCGAGGCCGCCTTCGGCGACTTCGCGCTGGCCAACGGCACCAAGCCGGAAGTGGCCGGGCCGGGCGCCGGCATGGTGGTACCGCTGAACGCGGTCACCTGGCTGCAGGGCGGCATCGGCACCGGCTTCACGGGTCCGTTCTCGCAGTTCGTGGAGGACGGGAGCTTCGTCAAGCTGCGCGACGTGTCCATCTCGTACACGCTGGACCAGGGCTGGCTCAGCCGCATGGGGATCGGCTCCGCCGACATCACCCTCAGCGGGCGCAACCTCCGCACCTGGACCGACTACACCGGGATCGACCCGGAGTCGAACCTGGTGGGCGAGCGCAACGGCCGCGGTCTGGACTACTTCAACAACCCGCAGACGCGTTCGTACGTGATCTCGGTCAACCTGAACCGCTGACGCGTACAGCAAGGAGCTCTCGCATATGAAGAACCGTACCTGGAAGGGCCGCATGCTGGCGGCGGCCCTCCTGGTCGGCTCCCTCGGAGCGTGCGATTTCATCGACATCTCCGACGCCGACCCCAACATCATCACCGAGCCGACGCTCCCCAGCCTGTTCGTCTCGACCCAGGTGAACTCGTTCCTGTTCGCCGAGGGCCAGCTGGCCCGTACGGCGGCGGTGTTCACGCAGCAGCTGGCGGGCGCGGACCGGCAGTTCGCCCTCCTCGACCGGTACGACATCGACGAGGAGACGGCGGACGGCGAGTTCGCCTCCATCTACACCGGGGGCGGGCTGGTGGACATCCGCCGCGCCCGCACCATCGCGGACTCGGTGGGCTGCGCGCAGTGCTCGGCGCTGTTCGCCATCCACGAGGCGTACCTGGTGGGGATGGGCGCGTCGATCTTCGGCGACCTTCCGTACCGCGGCGCGCTGGTGGAAGGGACGCCCGCGCCGCTGGACCCGCAGGCGCAGGTGTACGCCGACGTGCAGGCGCTGCTGGACGGCGCCATCGCCGGCCTTACGTCGGCGCCCACGGGCGGCTCGGCGGCCTTCTACGGCCAGCTGGCGGCCGTGGACCTGATCTTCGGCGGCGACCGGCCCAGCTGGGTGGCGGCGGCGCGGACGCTCAAGGCGCGCTACTACGTGCACTGGGTGGAAGCGCAGCTCGCCGGCGGCACCTCGGCGGCGCAGGCGGCCATCGCGTGCGGCGGCGACTGCCTCACCAAGGCTCGCACGGCGGCGCTGGGCGGCATCCAGAGCGCGTCGGGCGACTGGCGCGCGTTCCACAGCAAGGAGGCCGCCTCCGAGGCAAACTTCTTCTACCAGTTCTTCGACGAGCGCGCCGGCTACCTGGTGGCCGGCAGCCACCTGGTGGAGCTGCTCAAGGCGCGCAACGACGAGCGCCTGGAGGTGTACTACGAGCCGACCTCGACCGGCACCTTCGTGGGGTCGCGCTCCGGTGAGGCGAACCAGTCCGCTTCGGTGCTCGCCACCGACGGTGCGGGCGCTCCGGACTACCACCAGCCGATGGTGACCTGCGCCGAGAACCAGTTCATCCTGGCCGAGGTGGAGTACCGCCTGGGGAACACGACGCCGGCGCGCAACGCCCTCAAGGCGGGGATCGCCTGCGCCGAGGACCAGGCGGGGGTGGAGATCGACAACCCGTCGTCCACGCAGATCGACGCGCTGTCGGGCATTGCGCTTCTGACGGAGATCATGACGCAGAAGTACATCGCCAACTTCCTGAACATGGACGTGTACAACGACTACAAGCGCACCTGCCTGCCGCGCCTGACGACCTACAACAACCTGGCCGTTCCGGGCCGGCTGTTCTACGGCCAGCAGGAGCGCCAGACGAACCCGAACATCCCGCTGCCCGACCAGCAGCCGCGGCGCAACGCCAACGATCCGGCCGCCTGCACCTGATCTGGCGTCACGGAGGGGACGGTCTGTAGCCGGCATGCGGGTTGCCGGGGTCCCGGGCGACGTTTCGTCGCCCGGGACTTTTCTCACGAGTGGGCAAAGGGAGGTTGCGTGACTATGCTCCTGCGACAGAAGCGGATGGTGCGGCCGGTGGCGGCCCTCCTCCTTTCGCTGTCCTTTCTCAACGGGTGCTTCGCGTACGCGCCGATGAACGGCGTGTCGCCGCAGCCGGGCGCCCGCGTGCGGGTGCAGCTCCGCGAGCCGCAGCAGGTGCGGCTGGGCGAGCTTACCGCCAACGACGTGATGTCGCTGATCGGCGAGGTGGTTACGGAAGACAGCTCGCAGCTAGTGCTCTCCGCGCTCAGCGCCACCACGCGCTCGGGCTTCGAGCACGCGGCCAACGGCGAGACGGTGCGGGTGGTGCGGGGCAACGTGGTGGCGGTGGCCCGCAACCGGGTGTCGGTCCTGCGCACCGCGGCGCTGGCGGGGATGGTTGCGGTCGGCGGCGCGGCGTTCGTGTCCGGCGTCCGCGCGGGCCGGGCCAGCGGCGGCGGTGGCGGAGGCGGCGGCAGCCAGCAGTAGCGCCCCGCGCCTCGTGCGTGATGACGGCCAGGCACCGGAGCTTCCGGTGTCTGGCCGTCTTCGTTCGAACGGCAACCGCGGCCTCACACAGAGACACAGAGCCACAGAGAGAGAACAGCGGAGGAAAGCATCCCACAGAGGCCACAGAAGGAACTGACAGTCACAGAGAAAACTTTTGCGGTTCTCTCTGTGCCTCTGTGTCTCTGTGTGAGCCATGCAGTTGAAGTCTCTGCTGCGTCTCTGCGCCTCTGCGTGAGGCTTGTTCCGATGTGGATTCCGCGTCTCCGCGGGTGGCCTGCCTCTTGCGCCCGGCCGGCGCCATGGCAACTCCTCCCAACGTTCCCAACGAACGCCGAAAAGCAGGCAACGACCGGCGGACGAAGAGCGGCGGGTTCGATCCGCGGCGCACCCGCTTCGGCATCGGGCCCCTCCTCCTCTTCCTGGCGGCGCTGCTGGCGCTCAACGTCCTGTTCACCAACCGCGGCCCCACCATGCTGGGGTACAGCGAGCTCAAGGGGCGCATCCGGCAGGGCCAGGTGGCGCGCGCCACCCTCAGCACCACCGCCATCACCGCCGTGCCGCGCGACTCCGTGGGCCCCAAGGGGCGCGTGGTGTGGCGTAGCGAGCGCATCGTGGGCGAAGACGAGGCGCTGACCGGGATCCTGGACCAGGCCGGGGTGCGCTACGAGTACGAGCAGCCCTCCCGCTGGACCGGGCTGGTGATGCTCTTCCTTCCCCTGCTGGTGCTGGTGGGGCTCTTCACCTTCTTCACCCGCCGCATGAACCCCACGCAGGGGGTGCTCACGGTGGGAAAGAGCCGCGCGCGCATCGTGGGCGAGGAGGGGACGGGCGTCACCTTCGACGACGTGGCCGGGGTGGACGAGGCGAAGCAGGAGACGTACGAGGTGGTGGAGTTCCTCAAGAACCCGGAGAAGTTCGCCAAGCTGGGCGCCAAGATCCCCAAGGGCGTCCTCCTGGTGGGCCCCCCGGGGACGGGGAAGACGCTCCTGGCCCGCGCGGTGGCCGGCGAGGCGGGGGTCACCTTCTTCTCCATCAGTGGCGCCGAGTTCGTGGAGATGTTCGTGGGCGTGGGCGCGGCGCGGGTGCGCGACCTCTTCGCCCAGGCCAAGGCGCAGTCGCCGTGCATCATCTTCATCGACGAGCTGGACGCGCTGGGGAAGGCGCGCGGCCCGGGCGGCGTGCTGGGCGGCAACGACGAGCGCGAGCAGACGCTGAACCAGCTCCTGGTGGAGATGGACGGCTTCGACCCGCGGATGGCCGTCATCATCATGGCCGCCACCAACCGCCCGGAGATCCTGGACCCCGCGCTGCTGCGCCCCGGCCGCTTCGACCGGCAGATCCTGGTGGACCGCCCCGACGTCAACGGCCGGCTGGAGATCCTGCGCATCCACGCCAAGGACGTGCAACTGGGCGAGGACGTCAATCTTGAAAAGATCGCCCGCCGCACCCCCGGCTTCGTGGGCGCGGACCTGGCGAACCTCCTGAACGAGGCGGCGCTCCTGGCCGCGCGGCGCGACCTTGCCGCCGTGACGCTCAAGGAGATCGACGACGCGGTGGACCGCATCATCGCGGGGCTGGAGAAGAAGAACCGGCTGATCAACGAGAAGGAGCGCACCATCGTGGCGTACCACGAGGCCGGCCACGCCATCGTCGCCGAGCGCGTGCCCACGGCGGACCCGGTGCACAAGATCTCCATCATCCCGCGCGGCGTGGCGGCGCTGGGCTACACGCAGCAGCTCCCCACCGAAGACCGCTACCTGCTCACCAAGCAGGAGCTGATGGACCGAATCGCGGTGCTGCTGGGCGGGCGCGTGGCGGAGGAGATCGTCTTCAACGAGATCTCCACCGGCGCCGGCAACGACCTGGAGCGGGTGACCGAGCTGGCGCGCAGCATGGTGATGGAGTACGGGATGAGCCGCGAGCTGGGCCCGGTGAACCTCGCCGGCCCGCGCCGCAGCCAGTTCCTGCAGGGCTCCGAAGGCGGCACCGCGCAGCGCTCGTACAGCGAGGAGACCGCCCGCGCCATCGACGCGGAGATCCGCGGGCTGATCGACGGGACGTACGAGCGGGTGCGGCGCATCCTGACGCAGGACCGCGAGGTGCTGGAGGTGCTCTCGCAGCGGCTGCTGGAGGTGGAGGTGGTGGACGAGGCGGACCTGCGGCGGATCATGAACCTTCCGCCGCGCACCCACGAGCCGTCCGAAGACCGCATCGTGGTGCCCCCGCCCGTCAAGGGCGGCCTGATGGACGACGACACCCGCGCCGCCTCGTCGGCGCGCGACGCGGCCCCATAACGGAGGAGGAACGGTGCCCAAGGATCCACGCTACAGCGACAAGAGCCCCCACACGGCCGACGAGCAGGGTGCCCCGGCTCCGGAGCGGCCTACCAATACCGACGAAGCCGCGGGGATGAGCAACCAGGAGGGCCGCGGCCCCTCGCAGGCCGAAGGCGAGCGTGAGGAGGACGGCGACGGGGACGGAAACTAGCCCCGCCTGGCCCACCCCCTCGCAATCTCAAACGCCCCTCCCGGACGGCCCGGGAGGGGCGTTTTGCGTGTGTCCACGCAGGGTGTCAGGATCGGGTGAGGGACGTTATCTGTCACGCGGAAGAGCCTCCCGTCCTTGACAGTAGCGGGCGGCGCCGCTATTAACGTTGGGTTAGTACTTCGTTTGCCCCAACATAGTTAGCCGGGAAACACGGTCCCAAGGACCCCCGGCGCCCCTGTTAGCCCGCTGGAATGCGAGCCCCTCGCATACCAGGTGCTGACATGTTTTATGTTTGTGCAACGTTTCGCTGAGGCCTCCCACGGGAGGCGCTTCGCCACGCAGCACGCCCACGCAGGTCCCGCGATGCCCGCCTGAGGGATAGACCGGCAGAGGCACGAGGGTGTCACAACGGTGCACGGCGCACGCCGGCCCGTATCCACCGACTGTCGGCGTCTGCCGGCATTCTCCCGGAGGACAAGTATGAGAGAAGTCCGTTGGCTCTTCGCGGCGGTCGTCGCCGCGGCCACGGCGTCCACTCCGTTGGCGGCCCAGGAGCCGGCAACGGTAACCGGACGTGTGACCAACGCGGCGGGCGCTCCCGAGAGCGCCGTGACCGTGCGCATCAGCTCCCTTGCGGCCGGCACCACCACGGCGCAGGACGGCACGTACCGCCTGGTGGTCCCCGCCTCGCGCCTGCAGTCGGCGCGCCAGGTCACCATCACCGCTTCGCGCGTGGGCCTCGCCCAGCAGTCGCGCACGGTGACGCTCTCCCCGGGTGCCGCGCTCACGCAGAACTTCCAGCTCGGCGCGCAGGCGCTCGGCCTCGAAGGGCTGGTGGTGACCGCGCTCGGCATCACGCGCGAAGACCGCGCCATGTCGACCTCGGTGCAGAGCGTCCAGGGCTCGGACCTCACGCAGGCGCGCGAGACGAACGTCGTCAACTCGCTCTCCGGCAAGGTGGCCGGCGTGACGGTGACCAACGCCGGCCCGCAGGGCGGCTCGTCGCGCGTGGTGATCCGCGGCGCCAACTCCATCGCCGGCAACAACCAGCCGCTCTTCATCGTGGACGGCGTGCCGATCAGCAACGCTTCGCCCAGCTATGGCGCGAACCGCGGCTTCGGCGGCGTGGACTACGGCAACGCGGCCGGCGACATCAACCCGGACCTCATCGAGTCGGTGACGGTCCTCAAGGGGCCCAACGCGGCGGCGCTCTACGGCTCGCGCGCGGCGAACGGCGCCATCGTCATCACCACCAAGCGTGGCCGCCAGGGCCGCAGCCAGCTCACGGTCAGCCAGAACCTGAGCCGCGAGACGCCGCTGCGCCTGCCGAGCTACCAGAACGAGTACGGCCAGGGGCTGGGCGGCAAGTTCGCGTACGTGGACGGCGCCGGCGGCGGCACCTGGGACGGCGTGGACGAGAGCTGGGGCCCGCGCCTGGACGGCACGGTGCGCCCGCAGTTCTTTGGCGAGGGTCCGTGGGAGGCGCACCCGAACAACGTGCGTGACTTCTTCGACACCGGCCTCACCTCCAACACCAACGTGCAGTTCAGCGCGGGCAACGAGCGCTCCGACGCGCTCATCTCGGCCTCGCACCTGAACCAGGCGGGGATGTACCCGGGGATGGAGCTGCGCCGCACCACCGTGGCGGTGAACGGCGGCACGAGCCTCTCCAGCCGTGTGCGCGCCAACGCCTCGGTGCAGTACATCAACTCCGACGGCAACAACCGTCCGGGCGTCGGCTACGAGGGCGACAACCCGATGCTGCAGTTCGTGTGGTTCGGCCGCCAGGTGGACACCAACCGTCTCCGTCAGACGCGCGACGAGAACGGCAACATGTACAACTGGAACCACAACTACCACTCGAACCCGTTCTGGATCGCGCAGGAGAACGAGAACTCCGACTCGCGCGACCGCCTCATCGGCAACGTTTCGGGCACGTACAACTTCACCGACTGGCTGAGCGCGACGGTGCGCTCGGGCACGGACTTCTACCAGGATCAGCGCCAGCGCAACTTCGCCGCGGGCACGGTGGGCGTGAACCTGCAGAACGGCGCGGTGGGCGGCAACGGCGCTTACAACACCTGGGACCTCTTCTTCCAGGAGACGAACACGGACTTCCTGATCCGCGCTGAGCGTGACATCAGCGACCGCTTCACCGTGGACGCCAGCGTCGGCGGCAACCGCCGCGACCAGGAGACGCGCAACAATTACACCGAGGTGCTCAACCTGGTGGCCCCGGACGTGTACAGCCTTGGCAACGCCCAGGATGCGCCGTACGAGGACCTGTACCGTACCAACAAGCGGGTGAACTCGCTGTACGGGCAGGCGAACTTCGGCTATCGCGACATGGTGTTCCTGGACGTGACCGGGCGCAACGACTGGTCCTCCACGCTCCCGGATGGGAACAATTCGTACTTCTATCCGTCCGTCTCCGGATCGGTGATCCTCACGGACGTGTTCCCGGCGTTCGACCTGCGCAACACCCTCAGCTTCGCCAAACTGCGGGCGAGCTGGGCCCGCGTGGGTAACGACGCGGATCCGTACCAGCTGGATCCGTTCTACACCGCGGGTGACAAGTTCAACGGCGTTCCGACCTACACGGTCCCGAACACCATCCCGAACGCGAACCTGAGGCCGGAGCAGACCGAGTCGGTTGAGCTCGGCGTCGAGATGCGCTTCCTGCGCGACCGCGCGGGAATTGAGGTAACGTACTACGACGCCGCCACCACCAATCAGATCCTGACGGCGCCGCTTACGGCAACCACCGGGTTCAACGCGCAGGTGGTGAACGCCGGGCGTGTGACCAACCGCGGCATCGAGCTGCAGGCGAACCTGGTGCCGCTGCGCCTGAGCAACGGCTTCGAGTGGAGCGTGACGACCAACTACGCGCGCAACCGCAACCGCGTGGAAGAGCTGGTCGAGGGGATCAGCACGGTACAGCTCGGCGCGTACTGGGGCGTGACGTCGGAAGCGCGCCAGGGCGAGAAGTACGGCGCGCTGTTCGGCACCCCGTACCGCCGCGTCACCGACCCGAACAGCCAGTACTACGGCCAGAAGATCATCGGCGAGACGGGCGTTCCGCTGCGCGGCTCGGCCAAGGAAGTGCTGGGGCACTACACGCCGGACTGGATCGGCTCGCTGCGCAACGAGTTCCGCTTCCGCGGCGCGCACATGTCGTTCCTGCTCGACGCACGCCAGGGCGGCCAGATCTTCTCGGTGACCCACATGTTCGGCCGCTACGCGGGCGTGCTCGAGGAGACGCTGGCTGGGCGTGAGGAGGAGCTGGTGATCGAAGGTGTGCAGATCGTGGACGGCGACACCGTCCCGAACACCGTGGGCGTGGACGGCGAGTCGTACTGGGGCGGGCTCTACAACCTGCACGAGGCGCACATCACCGACGGCTCCTTCGTGAAGCTGCGCGAGGTGGTGCTGGGGTACAACGTCCCCACCTCCATGACCCGCCGCTTCGGCGTCTCGGGGATGAACGTGTCCCTGGTGGGCCGCAACCTGAAGCTGTGGACGGACACGCCGCACATCGACCCGGAGACGGCGTTCGACGCCAGCAACGCCCAGGGCTTCGAGTTCGGGCAGTTCCCGTCCGCGCGGAGCTGGGGCTTCAACATCTCCGTTACCCCCTAAACGACCCGGACGCATAAACGACATGAGAACTTCGAAACTCTTTGCCGCCGCGTCCGCGCTGGTGCTCGCCCTCGGGGCGAGCGCCTGCGACGCGGGGCTTACCGAGATCAACGAGAACCCGAACGATCCGGTTACGGTGCCGGCGGACAACGTGTTCGCGAACGGTATCTCCACCGGGGTGGGCCGCGTGTTCGGCGCGAACTTCAACATGACGCTGACTGCCCTCTGGGCGCAGCACATGGCGAAGATCCAGTACATCGACGAGGACCGCTACGACCTGCGCGACCAGGCGGTGAACACCCACTGGACCGCGTTCTACTCGGGGCCGCTCCGCGACTTCCAGGACGTGGTCAACAGCGGAAAGGCGACCAACCGGCCCAACGTGGAAGCGCAGGGGCTGGTGATGCGCTCGTGGCTGTACCAGATCATGACGGACGCGTGGGGCGACATCCCGTACTCCGAGGCGCTGCAGGGTACCGCGGAAGTGCGGATCCTCACGCCCAAGTACGACACACAGGAGCAGGTGTACAACGGCATCCTGGCGGACCTCAAGCGCGCGAACGAGATCATCACGCCCGCCGGGCAGGCCGTGGACGCGGGCGACCTGATCTACGGAGGTGACGTCGCGCACTGGAAGAAGTTCGCGAACTCGCTGCGGCTGCGCGCGGCGATGCGGCTGTCGCAGGTGAACCCGACGCTTGCCCGCACGGAAGCGGCGGCCGCCATCGCGGCGGGCGTATTCACGGACAATGGCGACAACGCCCTGCTCCACTACACCGAGGATGCGCCCAGCCAGAGCCCGCTGTACCTGAACCAGCTGGGGTACGGCGGCCAGCGCGACGATCACGGTGTCAGCGCCACCATGGTCAACACGCTGAAGGCGCTCAACGACCCGCGCCTCCCGGTGTACGCGCAGCCGGCGCCTTTGGACAAGGCTTACCGCGGCGCGATGAACGGCCCCACGGACGCCAACGCCGCGCAGATCAACACGATCTCGCGCCTGGGCGAGTACTTCCTGGCGGCCGACTGGCCGGCGCCGCTGATGACCTACGCGGAGGTGCTGTTCCTTCGCGCCGAGGCGGCCCAGCGCGGCTTCGTGGCGGGTGACGCCGCGGCGCTGTACCGGGCGGGCATCCGTGCCTCCATGGAGATGTACGACGTGCCCACGGCCACCATCAACACGTACATCGCCCAGCCGTCGGTGACGTACAACGGGCTGAGCTCGATCGCGCAGCAGAAGTGGATCGCGCTGTTCATGAACGGGCCCGAGGCGTACGCCGAGGTCCGCCGCCTGAACTCGCCGAGCCTCACCCCGGCTTCGGGGAGCGTGATCGGCGCCCGCATCCCGGTGCGGATCTTCTACCCGACCAACGAGGAGTCGTACAACAAGGCCAACCTCGAGGCGGCCGTCGCGCGCAACGGCGGCCAGGGCATCCCCGAGGGGCTGCTTACCCCGGTGTGGTGGGACAAGTAGTCTGATGGATTGAAAGAGCCCCCCGCATTCCGCGGGGGGCTCTTTCAGCAGGGTGCACCTCCCTCCCACGCTTCAACGCGAGGCTACCATCATGCGGCGAGCAATCCTGCGCCTCAGCTGTCTCTGCTCACTGGCCTTCGTGGCGGGGTGCGCAACGGGCACCGGCGGCAACATGCCCGAGCAGCCCCGGGCGCGCCAGGAACAAGATTACATCTCCACCGAGGAAGTAAGGGCGAGCAACGCCGTGAACGCGTACGAGGCGATCAGCTCGCTTCGCGCCGCGTGGCTGCGCAAGCGCGGCGAGCAGGGTTTCTCGCCCACGGACGTCATCGTCTACTACAACAACGCGCGGATGGGCGGGCTCGAGTCGCTGCGCCAGATCTCGCTCGGCACGGTGACCTGGATCCGCTACTTCGACGCCCGCCGTGCCCAGTACCGTTACGGCACGGGCCACAGCCAGGGCGCCATCTTGGTTTCCACCGAGTTGCAGGAGCAGGCGCCGCCGCCGCCCGCCCAGCGCCGACCCTAGAGCGGCACGGCGACGCTGGCGACAAACGAACGCCCCTCCCCAAGGCATCGGGGAGGGGCGTTCGTGCGCATCACCAATGGATCGGCACGGGGGGAGGAGCGGCAGTTCCACGGGCGAGTGAACTCGCAGCAACAAAAGCACAAAGTCCCCCTTCGGGGACTCCGGGTCTGATGCCGCGTTTCTCTAGCCGGCTTCAGCCGCCTTCGCGTGGTTCCAGCCGGGGGCTTTAGCCCCCGGCGCTGGCGTGCATGCCGCGTGGGCCGTTCCTCACCTCCTCCCATCCACCAGCCCCTCGATGATCTCCGCACCTCGCAGGGCAGCGCCGCGGCCGGCCTCGACGTAGCGGCGGGCGGCGGCGCCGGAGGGTTGGCGCACGGCCGGGTCGGCCAGGCGGCGCAGCGTCTCGATGAGGCGCGGGGTGCCGGAGACCTCGAATGCGCCACCGGCCGTCACGAGCTCGGCGGCTTCGCGGGCGTTGGCGTGGCGGGGGCCGAAGAGGACCGGCGCGCCGAACGCCGCCGGCTCCAGCACCGAGTGCAGCCCCGCGGTGCCGAAGCCGCCACCCACGTACGCCAGGTCCCCCAGCGCGTACAGGTCGCCCAGGATCCCAACGCGATCCACCAGCGTCACGGCGGGCACCTCCGCGCCCGCCTCCACCGCAGAGAGGCGGACGTGCGGGAGCGTGTGGGCGCGGAGGGCGGCTTCGGAGCGGGCCAGGTGCGCCTCCCCGGGCTCGTGCGGCACCAGGAGGAGGCGGAGCGGGAGCCCGTCCGCGCGCAGACGGGCAAGGGCGGGGATGAGGTGGTCCTCGTCCGCCGGCCAGGTCGACCCGGCGACCAGGGTGAGGCCGGCCCATCCCGCGAACGGCGCCAGCAGCGGAGATCCGCGGTCCACGCGAGCGGCGCGTTCCCACACCTGGTCGAAGCGCGCGTCCCCCATCACCGTGCGCCGCTCGGGAGGCACGCCCAGCGCGGCGAAGCGGTCCGCATCGGCGGCGGAGATGGCGGCGACGAGGTCCAGGCGTCCGTATGCAGGGGCGAGCACCGCGCGCGCGACTCCGCCCAGCCGGCTGGAGGAGGCGGGGAGGGTCGCGCTCAGGAGCGCCAGCCGCACGCCTCGCGCGCTCGCCTCGCGCGTGAGGACGGGCCACACGTCCGTCTTGGAGAAGGCGAACACCCGCGGGCGCAGCAGGTCCAGCGCGCGCCCTACGTCGCTCGCCAGGTCGAACGGCAGGTAGTCCGTGAAGTCCGCGGCGACGGTGCGGGCGAACGACTCCGCGGAGGGCGAGAAGTAGGTGTACGCCAACTGGAGATCGGGCCGGCGGGCTCGGAGCGCTTCCACGACGGCACGCGCCTGCAGCCCCTCGCCCACGCTCGGCGCGTGGAACCAGACGAGCGGGCGCGATGGGTCACGCGCCGCATCTGCCCAGGTCGCCATCCGCTGCAGGACGCCCTGCCGCCCGCGAATGCCGCGCGCCAGCTTCCCATCGCCGCGCGCGGCCAGCGGGAGGAGCGGTCGCGCCGCGGCAAGGGCCAGGGCGTAGATGCGTTCCGAGATCGCCATGGCCGCAAGCTACCCCGGCCCGCGCTCCGCCCACAACCCGCACGCGAAGCACCCCGCCGTCCTGGCTCGGACGGCGGGGTGCTCGGCCGAGATAAACCGCATGCTACCGGTCCACGACGTCGCCGACGATCACGACGCGCTCCAGCTCCACGTGGGCGGTCGGAGTGACGGCGGGGGTGGAGGGCGGCATCGGGGCGACCGGGGGCATGGGGGTGGCGGCCGTCGCGGGGGTGGGGGCCGGCACCGGGGCGGGCGCGGCCGAGGTGTACTCGCGCGGCGCGGGCGCCTCCTCGTAGCGGTCGGCGCGGGCCTGGAGGTAGCGCCATACGGCGTACCCGGCCGCCGCGGCGGCGACCCCGGCCACCACCACGCCCAGCGATCCGCCCTCATCCTTCTCCTCCACGTGCACCGGGACGTGCTCGGCAAAGAGCTCGGCGACGGCCTGGTTGAACACCGGCAGGTCGTGCGGCCCGCGGCTGGAGACCCAGTTGCGGTCGCGCACCACCGGCTCGTCCGTCCACAGCCCGCCGGCGTTCAGCACGTCGTGCTTGATCCCCGGCCACGAAGTCAGCCGCCGGCCCGACACCATCCCCGCCGAGATCGGCACCCACGGCGCATGGCAGATCATGGCGATCGGCTTGCCCTGCGAGTTGAAGGCGGAGACGAAGTCCAGCACGCGCTCGTTCTGGCGCAGAGCGTCGGGGTTGGCGAGGCCGCCGGGGAGGAGAAGCGCGTCGAAATCCTCCACTCCGATCTCGTCCAGCGTGTAGCTCACCTTCACCTTCTTCCCCGGGTACATGCCGTTCACGCCGCGGATGCGCCCCGGGTGGATGGAGATGATGGACACCTCGGCACCTCGGTCCTCCAGATCCTCCACGGGCGAGGTGAGCTCCACCTGCTCGAAGCCATCCGCCGCGAGCACCGCTACTCTAAGTCCTTCCAGGCTGTCGTTTCGCATCCCATCTCCTCCTGAGTTCGCTCATTACTCCGCGCTCGATCGCGGGGCGCCTGACCGGTGCAAGACCTTTGCCGAAGGTGATGATCCCTGAAAAGCATCACACAGAGAACACGGAGGGAACCGCGAAGGCACAGAGAACCCCTTCTGCCCCTCTTTCCGTCCCCCTCTGTGGCTCTGTGTGACGCGCCGTTCGGGATATTAGCGCAACTCGATACGTGGCAACGAGTTGCGTGCCGTGGACCAGGAAGGACGGACGCGGACAAGGTTGACACCGCGGGAAGGGGGCGTGTATCATAGGCTCCTACACGACTTCAACTTGCAGTACCGGACCCTCCCGTCCAACCGCCTCGCAGCCCGAAGTTCATGCCTCGATCCCGCTGGACGCTGATGCTCGTTCCTCACGACAACGAGCGCGTCCTCTCCTGGCAGGTCACCCGCCGGACCGTCCGCATCGCCATTTCCGGCGCGGCCGCCGTCGTCCTCCTCTTCGCCATCTTTGGCGTCGGCTTCTTTGCGAAGCAGGGGCGCTCGCTGCACAACGCCCAGCTTCGCCGCGAGAACCAGCTTCTCGCCGCCGAGGTGGACCAGATGCGCGAGCAGATGGCGGAGCTGAACCAGTCGATCGACCAGCTTGCCCTCAAGGACGAGCAGTACCGCACGATCGCGGGGCTCCCGGAGCTGGACAAGGACGTGAAAAAGGTGGGGATCGGCGGGCCCGGCTCGTCGCTGGCGGACGCGGCGCTGGTGCACCTGAATCCCGGCGTGGGACGGAAGCTGGAGAACGCGGAAGGGAACCTGGGCGTCCTGGCGCGTCGCGCGCGGCTGCTGCAGGCGTCGCTGGACGAGGCGCTGGGCGCGTTGCGCAGCAACAACGAGCGGATGGCCCGCACCCCCTCCATCGCCCCCGCCAGCGGCCACCTGTCGTCGCTCTTCTCGTCGGCCCGTTCGCACCCGGTTCTCCGCATCACCCGCCCGCACAAGGGGATCGACATCGCCGCCCGTATTGGCCAGCCGATCCTGGCGCCGGGGAAGGGGCGCGTGAGGTTCTCCGGCAACCGCGCCAACGGCTACGGCTACATGGTGGAGATCGACCACGGCTACGGCTACATCACCCGCTTCGCCCACGCATCGCGCCTGCACGTGCGCACCGGCCAGATGGTGGAGCGCGGCGACGTGATCGCCGAGGTGGGCGCCACCGGGCTGACGAGCGGGCCGCACCTTCACTACGAGGTGGAGCAGAACGGGCGCCAGGTGGACCCGCTCAACTTCATCGTCGCGGACGCGATTCCGGACTGACCCGGCGCTGCCGGCCGCGTACGGATACAAGGAGCGCCTTCGGGCGCTCCTTGCTGTATGTGGGGGCCTGGGCGCAGTTTTGCAAAGTCCTGAACGGCGGTGCGTGAGTGCGCTTTAACTAAGTACCTGGCACTTGGGACTTGGCACTTCCGTTTTTCCGATACCTCGCATTCGATGCTGAACCTTCTATTCCTCGCCGCGCTGGCCGCGGATACGACGTCGCCCCCGGCCATGGCGCAGGAGGGGCCGGCGGTTACGGTGCACCGGCAGCCGGCGCTGCCGCTGGTGGCCCTGCGCCTTTCGCTGCTGGCGGACGACCCGCGCGGGTTCGCGGGGGCCGGGCACCTGATCCAGCACCTCCACCTTCCCGCCATGGAGGAGCAGGCGGCGCGGGTGGGGGCGCGCGTGCAGGCGTCGCGCACCTCGGACGCGCTGGTGTACCTGGTGACCGGGCCCGCTTCGGAGCTGGGGTACCTGGCGGGCGTCCTGCGGAGCGCACTGCGCGCTCCGCAGCCCGGACAGGGGGAGATGCTGCTGGCGCTGAACACGCTCTCGCACGAACGGGCGGCGGAGCGCGAGACGGCCGCGTCGTACGTGCGCGCGGCGTTGCGCCAGGGGATCTTTCCGCAGGAGCTTCCCGCGGCAGGCACTCCATCGTCCGCGGCGCGGCTGGAGTCGGCGCCGCTGGATGCGCTGTGGGGGGAGATGTACGCGCCGGAGCGCGTCTCGGTGGTCGCGGTGGGGAACGTGGATGCGGGCGAGGTGGCGCGAGCTCTCCGCTCCCTTCCCGCCGCCGGCGAGGCGCGGCTTCCCGAGACGCCGGTGGACACCGCCCCCGCGCTGGCCGCCGACACCCCGCAGGCGAGCCGCGCGTGGACCGGGTGGGCCGTGGCGGCGCCGGAC